>JBKGZI010000304.1:0-7631 GCA_046545675.1 Persicimonas sp. | reverse complement strand
CCGCCGTTTCCTCCGGCGGCGTCATCGTCGTCGTCGTCATCGTCGTCGTCATCGTCATCATCATCGCCCGGCTCCGGCTCTTTGTGGTCGCACTTGCATGCGTCCGACTTACACCACTTGGGCGGATGGATTTTGACTCTGCGACACTTCATCTTGTTGTCGTGGATGATCTTGTCGCCGCCGATATAGTCGATGGCGTGGACCAATTGCTTGATCTTGCACTTCGACCACTCGAAGTTATAAACGATTTCGACGTCGCCCTTGACCTTGTCGAGACGCTTCAGGTCGACCTTCTTGAGATTCGGGTTGCGCTGGATTTCGAGCATGCCGCCGATGTACTTGAGCTTGCCGGCCAAGATCGCCTTCAGGTCGCGGTTGAAGTGGACCAGGAAGTCGCCTTTGACCACGCGTAGCTTGGGCATGCACAGGTATTCGAGGCGGTCGCTATGCTCGAAGATGAACGTGCCACCGACGCGCTTCAGACAGGGCATCTTGAGCTTTTTGAGCTTGTCGACACCCGCGAAGATGACGTCGTCTCCGACCTTCTTGAGGCAAGGGAAACTGACCTTGCGCAGCTGGCGGTTGTTGAAGATGTGCAGGTAGTGGTCGACCCTGCGCAACTCCGGAAACTTGATCTTCCTGAGCTTGTGGTTGCCCTCGAGAACCAGGCCTTCACCGACCTTTTTGAGGTTGTCGAGGTCCACTCGGCGCAGCTTGGTGTTGTCGGCAATGCCGATATATTTGCTGACCGAGCGCAGCCCGTCCAGCGCGTCCAAATGACGAATATCGGTGGTGTTCTGGACGAAGAGATGTCCGTCGATGTGGAAACACTCGAGGTCGGCATACTCACTCAGATCCGACTTCTCATCGATGACCACGTCGTGGTCGATGGTGACACAACCATCATCACTGGTCGCATAGGACTGCGAATCATTGGGTGTAGGCTGCGATGTGTCGTCTTCGACATTACCACAGGCGGCTGCTCCAGCCAGCATCAATGCCAGCAAGGACGCCATCCAAACAGAGGATAGACTTTTTAATTGGCGCTTCACGATAGGTTTCCCCCTTGAGACTCGAGCCGATCTGTGGCGCGCCTTGCCTCGCTCCCCCGAGCGAGTTCCCCATTATCTGAGATATGCGGCCGCCGCGTCGTCCTCGAGCGTCAAATTTAGCCAAAGTGAACGAAACTAACGAAAGTCATCGCATGCATACGATGTACGTCCATGTCGCTAATTAGGCGACAGTGTACTACATATGAGGCCCTCTACCACCAACCTAAGAGAGCCTGCTGATCCTTAAACCCCCGAAAGGTTTTTTTTGGCGGAAGCTCGGGGAGAAGATGGCCGCAAAAGCACGATCATACGCCCCCCAAAGGGGTGGAGAGCGGGGATCTTCTGGCTCATCTTGGCACAAAGATATTGTGACTTTTTTGAAGTCCGTCACTGTTTTTTAAAAAATTGCCCCGAATCTTCGACTGAAGCTGGAGCATAATAGATCGGACTGAGGCTGCGCGGCGAGGCGCATGGAGCGGGCGGACTAATCGAGCGCCAGTTCATAGAGAAAGTACGCCGGGCACTCCGGGTAGGTCTTTTTGAGCAGCGGAGCTGAGACGTTGTAAACCGGTACGCCGGTTTGGGTCTGCCCGCGCAGCGATCCCTTATGAGCGTGGCCGTGGAAGACCACACTGGCGCCGTGGTGATTGATCGGGTCTTCGAGGCGGCTCGACCCCAAGAACGGAAATATTTCGGGTGGCTCGCCCTCGACGGTGGCGGGAATCGGCGCATAGTGCAACAGGATCACCCGATGCTCGGTATCGAGTCGAGACAGGGCCGTCTCCAGCTTGAGCGCCTCGTTGACGGTCACGTTGAGAAATTCTTTGAGTTCGCGCTCGCCGAATGGATGCACCGAGCGCTTGCCGAAGCCGCCGCAAAAGCCCTTCGCCCCGGCAAAGCCCACCGGGCCAACCGAGGCGCATTCGCCGTCGAGCACCTGCACGCCGCCGCGCTCGAGCACCGCGGTCAGCTCGGTCGCTTGCTCGGCCTCCAGGTCATGATTGCCAAAGACCGCCAAAATCGGGCCCGTGACCTGCTCGTGGAGGTCGGCCAACAACATCCGTGCCTCGCCGGGGCGACCGTGATCGGTCAGATCCCCGCATAATAACAAGACGTCCGAAGCTCTGGATGCATCGGCGAGCATGTCGGCCATCTGCTGCTGCTTGGCGCGGCCATAGTGCAGATCGGCGACCGCGGCGATGCGAAAGATATTGTCCTCACTGGGAGTATATTCGGCTTCACGCATTCACTCTCCGTGCGACAAGAGACTTCGGCTCGAGTGGCACCAGACCCAGTGGCACCAGACCAAGTGGCACCAGACCAAGTGGCACCAGAGAATGTACACGCGCTGTGGCTGTCACCAACCAGGCAGATGCGAACCTGCGCTGCCCCCCACTCGAGCTCATTCGTGCTTAGATTCAACACGTGCCAGCGCTTTGCGCCGGCCGAGCGACTCTGTCACGTGCTAGCAACGAGGTGAGGCCTGACCATGTCTGACAATCATCATCCAGGTGAGGGAACTATCCCCCCGCAGGGCGCCTCGCACGCCCGAGGGGCCATGGAGGCGCTCGACGAGGCGGGCATTCCGTTTCTTGTCGCCGGCGCCTACGCGCTCGCCTGTTATACCGGCATCGAGCGCCACACCAAGGACTTCGACATCTTCGTCGAGGAGTCCGACATCGCCGACGCGCTCGACGTGCTCACCGACGAGGGCTTCCGCACCGAGATGGAATCCGAGATCTGGATCGCCAAGGCCTTCAAGGGCCAAGAGTATGTCGATCTGATCTTCAACTCGGGCAACGCCCGCACGCGCATCGACCGGAGCTGGTTCGACCACGCCGAACATCAGGAGGTCTTCGGCATGGACGCGCTGATCTGCCCACCCGAGGAGATGATCTGGTCGAAGGCCTATATCATGGAGAGAGAGCGCTACGACGGCGCCGACGTCGCCCATCTGCTGCGTTGCTGCGCCTCGGAGCTGGATTGGGAGCGGCTGCTCGCCCGTTTTGAAGAGCACTGGCGAGTGCTGCTGAGCCACTTGATCCTATACGGGTTCATCTATCCCGCCCACCGCGACAAGGTCCCCGCCGAGGTGATGCACGACCTGCTCGAGCGTACTCACCGCGAGGTCGAACAGGGGGCGGTCGACACCCGGCTGTGCAGGGGGACGTTGCTGTCGCGGTCCCAATACGGCATCGACGTGGAGATGTGGGGATGTCAGGATGCGCGCGTCGAACCCCACGGAGAGTTGACCCATGCGCAGGCGCGCGAATTATCGCCGCCGTACCGCCCACGCTCTGAGAGAGCCTAATCCAACTCGCCGGTGTCACGGCGCAGCGCTCCGCTGCCGCCGCAGACCTCGCAGGGATCTTCGACCCACCGAAACCCCACGTAACGCCCCTTTCCGGCACACCCGGGGCACACGCGTGCGTCGGCGTCGACCTCACCGTCGGGGTCGACGAAGTAAACCGGTTCCTCGTCCTGCAGGATATCCCGTATATAATCCGAAAGACTGATCTTCATCATCGGCGGCTCTCCGGGGCGTCGCGCTGGCGCAGCTCTGAGGTCAGTGACAACCTAATCACACCGAGCCAGAGCTGAACACGCCAAAAGCGCGCGGCGACGCCCCGTGAGAATGTACGGGCAGAACTTACCGACGAAACCCGCAGGCAGAAGTCACGGGCAATCGGCGCGCATCGGACTGCGCGAGGCGCTGTCGGAGCCGGGCACCAGTTGACCCTCGGCGCCCTCGCCCCAGCAGTAGATCAACCCGTCGGTGGTCATCGCGCAGCTATGCTCTCCGCCGGCGGCGATCTCCTCGAAGTGCAAATCCGCGCCGGCCGGGCGCGGAAAATCGCTCGAGTCCACCGTCTGCTCGATGCCCAGCCGACCCGAGCCGTTGTGCCCCCAACAGAATAGCCGGCCGGTCTGCGTCAACGCGCAGGTGTGATTGGCGCCGGCGTCGAGGCCAGCAAATCTCATCTCCGCGTCGTCGATGGGTCGGGCCTGGGAGCGGCCGAGTCCGCTGGAGCTGGCCAACTGGCCATACCCGTTGTCGCCCCAGCAATAGACCATGCCACCGATGTCGAGTGCGCAGCTATGATTGGCCCCCAGGGTCACCGACACGAAGTCCACCGGTGCGTCGACCGGGCTGGGAGCGTTGACCGCCGATACGTCGACCTGAGCGGCCTGGCCACGCTGATTGGCGCCCCAGCACAACACCTGACCGGAGGTGGCCAGGCCGCATGCGTGGAAGCGGCCGGCGGCCACCGCCTCGAATTCGAGGCTCGCCGCGATCGGCTCGGGCTGGTGTCGCGAGGTCAGCGTGGAGTCGCCGAGCTGGCCGTAATCATTGCGGCCCCAGCACTCGATCCGGCCCTCCCGCGTCAACGCACAACTATGGTCGCCGCCGACAGCCACCTCCACAAAACGCTCGTCGGTGTCCACCGGGGCCGGCCGCTCGGTGCCCTCAGCCTCGGCGACGCCGAGCTTGCCATAAGCGCCGTCGCCCCAGCAGTACAGCCTGCCGGCCTCAGTCAGCCCGCAACTGTGGCGCGCGCCGGCAGACACCTTCCAAAACCGTACGCCGGCCTCCTGGGGTGATAGACGCGCCCAGTCGGCGCCCCAGCAGCGCAGCGCGCCGTCACGACTGATCGCACAGCTATGGGAGCTGCCGGTGTCCAGTGTTCCGCCGGCGAATGGATTATCGACCACGCCGTCGCAATCACCGTCGTATCCGTCGCATAGCTCTCGGCCCTCGTGGCGGACCTCGCATTCACAGCCGTCGAGCTCGTCTTCGCCGTTGGCGTCGGCAAAACCCGGCTCGCAGGTATATTCGCACTGCCCGTCGGGCGAGCACCAGTGGGCGGCTCGGGGCAAGACGGGGCAATCGCCGTGGGTGGTGCACTCGACCGCCGGCAACGTCCGAGCCGGCTCGGCGGAGGGCTGGAGATCACCGGCCGCGCCGGTCGTCGGCTGGTCGCCCTTGCCGGCCTCGCTCCCCCAGCTTCGAGTGGCGCTGGCTCGTTCTTCGCCGGCGGGTTCCGCGTCGGCCAACGAACAGGCCGGAATCGCCACCATCGCCGCCACACATCCGATCATCATCCAAAACTGTATATGAAAACGCATGATTCGCTCCCTGCGCTAAGATTAACCAGTTGTCATGTCTACTCCTCGAGGAGCTAGCCTCCTCATTATGGTTTTCGGCAAAAACGGGCAGATCGTTGCGTAAAAACCTCAAAAACCCCGCCTGAAGCTGCTCCAGACGAGGTCGCTCTAAACATATCATCGCGGGATCGCACAAATATTGCGCGCGAACGGGGAAGTTTTCATCGACGCAAAGCGTTTTAATTGATGGCCCGAGCCCCCCCCTCCCCTAGCCCCCGCGAGGTCGTCATGACACAGCTCCCATCGATGGACGAGATGAGCCCGGACGCCTGGGTTGCCGCGATGCATACCGTGCGCGATCAGGTCGTCGAGGAGATCGCCGACGTGCTCGACTTGCACACCAGGCCGGATCAAGTCGCTCCTGCTATACAGCGCATCCTCGATAGCTATCGCCCCCAGGAACTCGGCGATCTCTTCGAACCCGAGTCCGCCAACGGTGAGCGCGCCCTGGAGGTGCGCCCCAAGGAAGACTTGCTGGTCGTGTGGGCCTTTCCCACCGAGGACTACGAGTCGATCGTGTACACCGCCTTCGGCTATTGGTGGTTCGACCACTCGGGCACCAGCGCCCACGAGTTGAGCCGCCATGAGGTGCACCGGCGCGTCGCCGAGCGCCTGGTGCGCTTACTTCCCTGGGCCAACGACGACAACCTGCTCGAGCTCGCCGCCATCGAGATGTCCTCGCGCTCCGGTTGATCTAAGCTTGTCGTCCAGCTCCAACATGCTACCCGCCGGGCCGCACCACCGGCTGTGGCTCCTCGACCACCTTCAACTTGACGTTGATTTTGGGCGGCTCGTCGCCGTTGACGCGGGCGTGTTCGGGCATGATCAGGTTGACGTCGACACTCTTCGACTCGCGCAGCGCGTCGACCGGGATCGGCTCGGTCGACAGCTCGGTGAGGTACTCGTCGAGGAATCGAGGGATGTGCAAGCTTACGCGTCCCGGATCGACGGTGATCTTGTCGATGCGATACCCGTCGGGCATTTTGCCCTCGAGCTTGGCTTCGATCGGCAGCTCGCGTTCGGCCAGCTTGTGCGCCTTGAGCCGAAGCGTGCGCGGCTCGAAGGCGGTCACCGACACTCCGGTCGGCTCGTTGAGGTGCTCATCGCCGAGGGTCAGTTGCATCGGCCCCTCATCGATGTCCTTCATGTCCAATGAGATCTTCAGCTCCGAGTCTTCGATGGTATCGAAGGCTCGCTCCGAGCCGGTCAACTCGACGCGGGTTTTGCTCGGCTTGGGGTCCTGGAGGTACCAGGTATCGGAGAGGCCTCGATACTCGATGGGCACCTCGTAGGTGCGCTGGACGGTCTCCACGCGCAGCGCAAATCCCACCCACAACAGCGTCGCCACCGATAGCGCGGCAAATTTGAGCCCGACGTTGCGCGTCAGCCAGCGTGGTACCCGCGTCGTGCGAGCTTCCCGGGTGTCGCTGCTCTCGAACTCGTCGATCTCGGCGACCAACTCGACGGTCGAGCCCATCTCGACCAGCTCCCCCTCGCGGGCCACGCTGACGACTCCACGCTCTTCGGAGACGACGATGACGAACGCGTCGCAGCGCTCGGCCAGGCCGAGCGCTGCCGCGTGGCGAGTCCCGCCGGCGCCGAGTTTGGAGGGGTTGGTCGATAGCGGCAGGTGCACCCCAAACCGCTCGATGCGCCCGTCTGCCAGGATGACTGCACCGTCGTGGCCGTCGGTCTCGGGATCGAAGATGCTCGCCAGAAGCGGCGCGCTAAATCGGGCCCGCGCGACGACGCCGCCGTGCAGATGCACATCGAGCGACTCGCGTCCCGGCAACACCACCAGCGCGCCGACACGTCGCTGGGCGAGCCGCTCGATGGCCCCGGCCAAGGCTTCGGCGTCGACCCGGTGTGAGGTTCGGCCGCCCGCCTCCCAAAGACTCATCGTGCGAAGCCGCTCGAAGAGGCGGCGGATATCCTCCTGAAAGACGATCACCAGCGCGATGGCGATCGCGGTCAAGCCCACCTGGAAGACCATCGAGGTCAGGTACAAATCGAGCACCTGCGCCAACCCGTACACCCCCGCCACCGTGATGATCCCGAACCCGACCACCCGAGAGACTCGGTGCTTGAGCCAAGCAAAGACGGCATATAGCAGCCCGGCGATCAGAACCACGTCGACCACATCGGCGGCGCGCACGTGGAGCAGAATATTCTCGAAGAAGGATTGGACGGTCTGGAGCATCGCGGTGTCCCTTGAGCCGAGAAGGTTGAGCCGTGCCACCCACCGGAAGTCGGCCGACCGATTCCTGGCAGCTCCCCGGCTTATGACTCTCTAAGTAGAAACACGGAAATCTTGTGGTTTACGAGTCGTGCTAGGCTTTTCGTATCGTCTCGAGCAGACGCACCTGTTCTTGGTGGTTGGTTCTTGGTTCTTGCCTCGATTTGCAACGTCTT
>JBKGZI010000303.1:0-7639 GCA_046545675.1 Persicimonas sp. | reverse complement strand
AAAAATGGGGAGGATCAAGGTGGGGCGTCCTCTCGTCGTCCAGACGGTCGGACAACTCCCTCCCCGTTTTTGTTGTTAAAAAAATGGGGAGGATCAAGGTGGGGCGTCCTCTCGTCGTCCAGACGGTCGGACAACTCCCTCCCCGTTTTTGTTGTTAAAAAAATGGGGAGGATCAAGGTGGGGCGTCCTCTTCTACGAAGCAATAGCGCAGTGGAGGAGGAAAGCAGTGGAGGAGGAAATAGGAGGAGTGTAAAAGGAGAAATGGGCGCATTTCTGGTTCACGGCGATGCCCCCGGCGCTGAACGCGCCGCCACCCCGCTGGGCGCGGGGTGGGTATGGCCGGGCTCACGAAAATGATCGGTGCCTGAAGCCCCAATAACCAACTACTCCCGCAAGACCGACCATTTCCACCCCCGCGGCCAGCGGGGGTGGCGGCCGCGTAGGCGGCCGGGGGGCATCGCCGCGCATCAGCAATGCCTACTCGCCGAAAACACGACATCCAGCGCCACCAACCTCTGGAATGACAGACAATCCCTCGACGTTTAGTTTACGAGGTTTACGTATTTATGTAGAGTAATCCTCGTAACCTAAGACGGAGGCAGACGATGGAACGTTCAGACGCCGGGAAATTCGATGGGAACATAGAATCGCCCCAAATGAGGGAAGCCCTGGCTGCCTTCCGACAATCAGCAGTCGACCCACTTCACCGAGCATTTTTGACTCGGGCACTGCACGCCGTCACAGAATTGGCGAACATATTGAACGACGACCTGCTCGGTGAGGCGACAAGCCTGGGCTCCGATCTGGAGGTCCTCGTGTCGGCGTTGAGCGCCGCACCGGAGCTACCCCTGGATGAAACCGATTCCGCCTGGTTGAAGGCGAAGCTTCGGGGGATCGAGGCAAAGCGAAATCTTCTCGAGACAGAGGGAGGCACAGCGTCATCTTCCGAACTCGCCGAACTGCTCGGCGTCACCCGTCAGGCCGTCGACAAGAGGCGAAGAAAGAATCAACTGCTCGCCGTCCAAGCGGGCGGACGAGGCTATCGATATCCCGTCTGGCAGGTCGTGGACGGCCGAACATTGTCCGGGCTGCAACAGGTTCTCGGTGAACTCGCCGAACACGATCCCTGGATGACACTGCAGTTTTTCCTGCGCCAAAACTCACGACTTGGAGACAAGCGCCCGCTCGAGGTCTTGCGAGCGAGGTCCGACGAAGACCGCCATGAAGTCCTCGCCGCGGCACGGGCTTATGGGTCGCAGGGAGCTGACTGATGCCCGAGGCTAGGGAGCCCCTCAATTGGCTCACATCTTCTCTTCGAGATAACAAATTTAAACCGCTAATCGACTACTTCGGGCGCAATCAGCCTCTCGCACACACCTGCAATGAACTTCTCCGTGGGCGGCTTCCTAACCCATGTAGAGCAGCGGAGGAAGACGTGAATACCAGAAATCGTCGCGACGGCATCGTACGCGACCAAAAACTTGGGGCCTTCGACACGGTCAAACCTTATCAGCGTACTTTGACATTTTGTGGCGGAACCACGCACCTTGCATGAAAACTGAGAATTAGAGATGAGCCGTTTATCCGGATCGTTGGCAACAGATTTTTCGACGCGCTGGCGCTGTAGTGCAGGAGCAGTCTGTAGAAGCTGCAAGTCGTCGTTCGCCCTCCAATCCAGCTTGCTCTCCCCGCAGCGTATGTGATTCATGGACTCCTTGACACATCCATTGGGCAACGAAATTGGGCCTCCAGGGAAGGCAATTTGCTTTACTGGATGGGGACCTTCCAGCTTGGCTAAATAGCTCGCTACGTAGTCGGGACACCGACCGAAGGATGGCACAGTTCCTTCTTCCTTCTTCCGCTGACAATCGATCAACAATCTGCCAGCTTGAGATAGCCCAGTCGTACTCAACCCGGCAGCTATATACTCATCTGATGGCTTTTCCTGATCCTTAGCCGGGGCACGATAGACAATGCCGTCCTGCCGACGTCCTTGCACCTCAATCTGAACATCCTGTACTTCATTGCGGGAATCAAACTTCCTCTGTGACGCGGCGTCCAACCTCCATTTATCGGGTACGGCTGAAATGACAATATTGTAACCGTCTGGGCATGAGTACAGAAATCTACTGGGATCGATTTGCGTGCCGGAACACTTGTAATAGAGGCTCGGTCCTGTGATCTTCTGCTCCACGTCGAGGACTTTAATTTCACCGTGGCCAAGGACCTGATACTCGACCGGCTGTGTTGGTGGATCAATAGTCGGAGCAGGTTGACTACACGACACGGAAGCCGACAGCAAAGCAACAGCCCAAAATCGCAAGTTGAACCAAACCATTTATTCGTCTCCGTGTGTCCGGGTGGCTGTTGCACAATGAACTGGTCACTTCGTGTAGCCGCTTAAGTCCCAAGTCTCAACTCGGCTCGCCGTGTCCAATTGAACCAATGGTGGCCTATTGTACCCTGCTTGCCTATGGAACTCGTGCCTCGAATTTGGGCTCTACCGGGCTCCGGGAGGGTAGAAATCTGAAACATCCCGGTGGGAATCGTAGTTTGTAGTGCCGGCAACCACGACCCAACTTGACCGACGTTCAGCGATCCGAACTCATCCGATCACCTGACGTCCCCTCCCCGATTCGGGGAGGTGGCGGCGAAGCGAAGCGAGCCGTCGGAGGGGGCCTCAACAAGCAGCTTTTTCGCGTCTCGAGGCCTCAAAAAGCAGTTTGGTCGCCTTTTGCAGCGCTCGATAATGTGACGGGCAGCTGTCCGTGGCCCCCTCCGACTCGCACTAAACTACGTGCGAGCCACCTCCCCAACCTGGGGAGGGGACGTCAGACGATCGGCGGCGTTTTGGATTGTTGAGGAAGGAGCAGACGGCGGGTCACGGTCACGTTTTCCAACACCACCAATCTCGCAACAATCCCCCTGCCTATGTTACAAGATGGCGTCTCACTCATCTGACCCGACCTTCGCCCCCCGAGGCCCCCGCGTTGATTCGCCTCTTGCCGGTCCTATTATTGCTCGCCGCCGTCGCGATGGGATGTGCCCATTACGGCTTCGCCGATAGCGATGGCGAGCGTGCCGACGAGGCCGGCCTCCCCGTGTGGACCGTGGCCGCGCCGGCCCATGAGGGGCTGGACGGTGCGCGGCTGACGCGCACGCTGGTCGACGCGCTCGAGCAGGGTGGAGTGCGGGCGAGTTGGGAGCCGGAAGCGGGTCGGGACTCGGTGCGTTGTACGGTGGAGGATACGCAGGTCAGCGGTTTCGGTGATGCGCTCTTTGCGACGGCCGAGGTAGCGTGCGATGTTGGCGCAGATGGCAAACCCGGTCGACACTTTTCTTCGTCGGGTCGATTCAACGCCGCGAGCCGCACCGACCAGCCGGCGGCGCTGGCCCGGGACCACGCCGCCGTCCAAGAAGCCGCCGCCCTCGACGCCCTCGAGCGGCTCGCCGCTCAGATTTCGCGCTGGCGTCTCGAGGACGCTCAGAAGAACCGCAAGGAAGAGTAAGCGATGGGAAAAAAGCTCGACAAAGCCCGCAACTTCTTTCGCCAGATCAAGAAGAAGAAGCCCGCCCCGGTCTACTACGTCCACGGTGAGGAGACGTATATGCTCGATCAGGCCGTCGAGGCGATCGTGGCGCATGCGGCACCCGGCGGGACCAACGACTTCAATTACGACAGCTTCCACGGCCGCAACACCAGCGGCCAGGCGGTCGTGGCCGCCTGTGAGCAGCTTCCGATGATGGTCGACCGGCGAGTGGTCGTGTTGCGCGACGCCCAGGAGTTGCCCATGAGCGAGCTCGAGCAGCTCGGCTCGTACTTGGACGACCCGGCCGACACGACCTGCCTGGTGGTTCACGCCCACACCGCCAAGAAGCGGCTCGACGGCCGGAAGACGGTCGTCAAAAAACTCAAAAAGGCCGGCCTCTCCTGCGAGTTCGAGAGCCTCTACGAAAACGAGGTCGGCCAATTTTTGCACAAGCAGGCCGGCCAGCGCGATCTGCGGCTTATGCCGGCCACGGTCGCCTACCTCATCGAGGCCGTCGGCACCGACCTGGCCTCGCTGGACAAGGCGCTGGCCAAGATCGACCTGTATATCGGCGAGTCCGACCAATCGCCCCGTCAGGTCGACGAGTCGATCGTCCAGCAGGTCGTCGCTCATACCAAGGTGCTCGACGTCTTCGACCTGACCGATGCGCTGGGCGACCGTAAGTTCGAGGACGCGCTGAGCGTGCTCGCCAATATGCTGCTCAACGGCGAGCCGCCGCTGCGCATCTTATTTATGATCGCGCGCCACTTTCGCATCGTCGCCAAGCTGCACGACCCGTCGGTGCGAAACCTCGGCCGCAACCCGAAGGCACGCGCGGTGGGCGTGGTCCCCTACTTTCTCAAAGATTACCAACGCCACGCCAATAAATTCGGCCCCGCCGAGATCGAGGCCATCCGCGGCCGGCTGCTCGAGGTCGACACCGCGCTGAAGTCCAGCGGTCTGGACGACCGCACCATCATGGAGCAGTTGCTCTACGATATCTGCTTCGAGACTAATAGCTCGAAGACAGCGTAATAATGCCGAGGGATCACTTCAATGAGGCGACGACTCAATCGGAGGCGATTTGACCGCCTGGACCAAACAACACCGAAGGCTTTTGACGGCGTTGCGCGCTGAGCGCGTCGTGCCCGAGCTGATCGCGCGTTTGTCGCTCGAGCGGCTCGACGCCAGGTCGGACGACGCCCGAAAGCTGCGCGATTGGGTCGCCTCGCTCGAGGCCGATCCCGGCTGGCAGATTATCGCCCCTCAGCTCGACGGGCCGCGCGCCTGGCCGGCGGTGTGGCGCCAGGCGGTCGAGGCGGGGTTTTCGCCGCGCACGGACCACCACCACGCCCTGCTCTTCGAGCGGTTTTGCCAGGAACTCGTCGCCGAGCTCGATTACGAGGTCGCCCAATTTGCCTGGAAAGAATGCGTGGCCGCCTGGCTGCGCGTCTTCGACTCCGACTATGTCGACGAGCTCTTCGAGGCGCTGTCGGCGGACGACTCGTCGGTTCAAAAGCAGCTCCTATACCGGCTGGCCGACCGTCGAGACGCCGGGCTGCGCGGCGCGCTTCGCCTCGAGGAGAACGCCGAGGCCGGCTTCGACCGCCGGCGCACCCGCTTCGAATGGCACGCGCTGGCCTTTTTAGATGACCAGCTCGAGGAAGCCGACGCGCCCCACCCCACGCTGAGCGCCCTCCAAAACCGAGTGGAGATGGTCCAGCGCCGGGTGCTGAGCGATGTCCTCGGCCGCTTCCAGCGCGAGGTCGACGCCCTCGCGCTGGCCGACGCCGACTTCGAGGCGATCAGCCGTCCGTTCGAGTGGATGCGCCAGGTGTTTACGATCTTGCCCATCGAGGCGTCGGTGGCCGCACGCGTGGTCGACACGACCGTCGACATCGGCTGGAAGGTGCGAAAACTCGACTTTCCGGGCGCCGACTCATTGATCGCGCACCTTCTGGGGCTGACCGCACCGTTCAACGAGCGCCTGGAGGCCTACGTCGACAATGGCGAGGCCTTCGGCCACAACGCCGCCTGCGCGGACTTCCTGGTCTTCCAGGGAGAGCAGCGCGACTCGACGGCCACGCGCGTGGCGTTCTTCCAGCGGGCCCTCGAGGCCTGCCCGGGCCACCGCAACGCCCGGATGATGCTGTCCTACGAGAAGCTGCGCGAGGCCAGCGACGTGCTCGTGCGGATGCGGCTGACGCCGGCGGCGCTGCGGCTGGTGCCCGGCGCCTCCGAGCGGGTCGGCTCGGCGCTCGAGACGGTCGCTTCGCTGATCGACGACGCCGAAGAGCTCTACCCGTCCAACGAGCAGATCGAAGATTATCGCCAGAAGGTCCTCGCCGAGTCCGAACGTCTGGGAGCGCCTATCCATGAGTGATATGAGTGACAAGAGTGAAGAAAACCCATTCGACAAGCTCGGCCTCGACCCGACCTCCAGCCGCGAGGAGCTCACCGAGCGGCTGCGCCGACTCGCCGAGCGCCTACCGCCCGAGGAGCGCAAAGACCTACGCGCGATGTGGCGAGAGCTGACCATCAAGGACGCCGACCGCGTCAAATGGGCATTTTTGGCCCATCCGCGCGGCAAAGACACGGGCGCCAAGCCCACCGAGGAGCTGCGCAAAGACGTCCCGCCGCTTGTCGACCGCCGCGACCCGCCCGATATCGAGGCGAGCGTCTCCGACGCGCTGTTGGAGTTCGGCTGCCCCGACGAGGTGCCGGGAGTGTTGCGGCCGGGCGGTGGGTTTTTGGAGATGGCGGCCGAGGGACGTAAAAGTACCGAGTAGTTTATCAGTGCCCTCCCCGCGCGAAGTTCAGCGTGGGGAGGATCAAGGTGGGGCCTCTCCTTGATCCTCTTTTATGCGGCTCGACCGTGCCTTCCCTTCGCTTTCGCTACGGGTGGAGAGGGGGCCACAACAATCACAATAGCCACAAGCAACCACCATGCTAAACAGACCCGCAGGCATCGACCTCGGCACCACCAACTCCGCCATCGCGCTGATGCGCCCCGAAGGCGACGATCTGCTCCTCCTCGAGGATCGGCTGCGCCGGACGACGTTCCCGTCGATGGTCGGCTGGGATCCCCAAAAAGAGGCGTTCATCACCGGCTTTGAAGCGTGGAATCGCCGGGTGATGGAGCCGCGGCCGGTCGGGTCGATCAAGCGCAAGATGGGCACGCAGCAGCGCGTGGAGCTCGGGCCGCACGAGATGCTGCCCGAGGAGGTCTCCTCGAAGATCCTCGAGGAGCTCGTGTCTCGGATGCGCACTTTCGTCGACGACAAGACCGACGCCTACGAGGTGAGCATCGAGCGGGCGGTGATCACCGTGCCCGCCTACTTCGACGCCCCCCAGATCGAGGCGACCCGAAAGGCCGGCGAGCTGGCCGGCGTCGAGGTGCTCGGCTTGCTGCAGGAGCCGACCGCCGCGGCGATGTATTACGCTTGGAAGCACGGCATCGGCGACGGCAACTTCCTGGTCTACGACCTCGGCGGCGGCACCTTCGACGTCTCGGTGATCCGCTCGCTGATGGGCGAATACCAGGTGCTGGCCATCGACGGCGACAACTACCTTGGAGGCGACGACTTCGACCGCAGATTGGCCGAGAAGTTCCGCCAGCATCTGGTCGACCAGGGCTACGAGCTCGACCTGGACATCGCCAATAACGACGACGACCGGGTGCGCTTTTTGCTGCTCGAGCGGGTCGCCCGCGAGGTCAAAGAGGCGCTGACCACCAGCGAATTTCAGTACGTCGGCCGCCGCGACCTCTTCGAGGACCAGGCCGGCCAGCCGGTCACTCTCGACATGGAGGTCGGACGCATCGAGTTCGAGGAGCTCATCGAGGACCTCATCGATCAGAGCATCGAAGCCTGCGAGCGCGCCCTGGAGCAATCCGCCGAGCAGGCCGACGTGGGTCTGTCCGATATCGATTATGTGCTGCTCGTGGGTGGCTCGACGCGGGTTCCGTTGGTTCAACAGAAGGTCGCCGAAGCCCTATGTCCCAGCGCTGAAGATGACGGCGACGACGGCCCGCTGCTCGACGAGCCGGACACCTGCGTGGGCCTCGGGGCGGCCATCCACGCGGCCAATTTGGCCGGCCTCACATGGGT
>JBKGZI010000302.1:0-7652 GCA_046545675.1 Persicimonas sp. | reverse complement strand
AACGCCGTCGAGCCGCATGAACATGAAGTCTACCGATCAACGCCGATCACACCCCTCATACAGTGTGTGAGCGGTTTCGGTGGCACCACTGGAGCGACCGTCGGGGCGTCATGCGACGCTGGCCTCGAAGGCACGGAGGCCTTCGCTCCGGTTGGCCGGCCACCGAACTGGATCACACACCTCATACACGGCCCGCCCGACAGACGGGCGCAGCAGGCGCAAACGACCGGCCGGCGCGGGCGATCGTTTGCACTTTGGCGAACGCGGGGCATATTCTATGCGCTAGCAGTCGATGATACCTCGAATGTAACCACGAACGCGGTAATAAAGATGATGACATCTCTGTACCGACGCCCCCTGATCCTCGCCGTCGTCTGTCTTGCGAGCCTGCTCTTTGGCAGTGGCTGTGGCGATCTGGGCTCATTCACATTTACCGAGACCAGCCAAGAGGTCACCGTCCAGGGCAGTGGCCTGAGTCAATTGCCGGTGGACAACCCCTTCGGCGAAGCGCTCCGGCTGAATATCGACCTGGACCAAGAACTCGAAAAGCAGGACGCCGAGGGCGCGGAGGCCGTCTACCTCGAGGGGCTCGACCTCCGGATCACCGAAGACAGCGACGGCCGAGACTTCGACTTCCTCGACCAACTGACCTTTTACGCCAACGCCGATGGCCTGGACAAGCGTCAGGTGGCGATTATCGAGGACGTCCCCAGCGGCCAAAGCCGCATCTCGCTCGACACGGACGACGGCGTCAACCTCAAGCCGTATATCGAGGAGGGCATGCGCCTCGAGGCCGAAGCCGAGGGCAGTGTGCCCGACGACGACACCACCCTGGAAGCGATCGCCGCGATCCGCGTGAAAGTGTTGTGATGGTACTGCAGGGGTTCAGGGGTCCGGGGGTCCAGGGGTCCAGGGGCGCGGAGGCGCGGAGGCGCCCCTGGACCCCCGGACCCCTGAACCCCTCCCGCAGAAGATCTCAACCACTACATAATGTACAATAAAAACATCATCACCGGCCCAGTCACCAACATCACAAACGCCGTGTAGCCGATGATGTCCTTGGCGCGCAGGCCCATGATGCCCAGCAGCGGGAGCGCCCAAAAGGGCTGGAGCATATTGGTCCAGGCGTCGCCGTAGGCCAGCGCCATGATCGCCTTTTCGGGGGCGACGCCGAGGGTCTCGACGGCCTGCATCATCACCGGCCCCTGCACCGCCCACTGCCCGCCGCCGGAGGGCACGAAGAAGTTGACGATGCCGGCCGACAGGAATGTAAAGACCGGGAAGGTCTGCGCGGTCGAGATGCTGATGAAGAACTCGGCGATCTGGGTGATCAGGCCGCTGGCTTTGAGCAGCCCGAGAATGCCGAAGTAGAACGGAAATTGCAGAATGATGCCCGCCGCCCCTTTGACTCCGTCGACGACCGCGCCCACGTAGCTGGCAGGCGACGGGTGAAAGAGGATGCCCAGCGTCAAGAAGAGCAAATTGATGGAGTCGAGGTTCCAGCCACCCAGGCCGCGATCGGCGAAAAAAAGCACCAACGAGGCCACCAGCAGCGCGCCGGTTACGAGGTTTAAGAGCCGCGTCTGCTCCAGGATGCCGACGACGCCGTCGGGCGCCTGGCTCTGCTCGGCCGGCTCCGCCGAGGCCTTCAAGTCGAGCGGATACGCCACCATCTTCGAGGCGTCCCTGGGCATCAACCGCCAGAACAACACCGGGATGAGCACCAGCATCGAGCCGATCACCACGATGTTGAGCGGACTCAACAATGTCTCGGTGATCGGGATGACGCCGATGACGTCGGCGACGAAGTGGCCCTCCTCGGCGACCTTGAGCGGCGCCGAGCCGGAAAAACCGCCGTGCCACACCAAGAAGCCGGCATATCCCGCCGCGCCCAGCAGCGGGTAGTGCACGGGCTGGCCCTTCTCGGCGAAGGCCCGGCCCATCTCACGGGCCATAAATGCCCCCGCGATGGCTCCCAGCCCCCATTGGATGAGGCTGGCCGCACATGCGACCAGCGCGACGACCACCACCGCCGCGCCTGCGGTCTTGGTGACGCCGGCGATGGCCCGGATGACCCGCTGGACCGGCTCAGACAGCGCCAGCGCGTGCCCGGTCACCAAGACGATGACCATCTGCAGCGCGAACTTCATCAGGCCGGTGGCGTAGAATTCGGCGAACCAGCCGGTAGACAGTACGCCCAGCCGCTCGACGAAGCCCAGCCCGGCGATCGCCTCACCGGTGCCGAAGCTGGCGGCCAAGATGAGGGTCACCAGAGTGAGCAACAGCGCCAGCACAAAGGGCTCGGGGACCAGTCGCTCGGACCACTGGCTCAATTTGTCGCCAAGCGCGTGGATCACTCGCTATCTCCCTGCGCGCGCTCGAGGCCGTCGATGATGGTTTTGACCTGCATCTCGGTATGCTCGATCTTGTCGCGGCACACTGTGATGAGCTTCGAGGCGCGCTCGACCTTGACGGCAAGCTCGTCGAGGTCGACGTCGTCTCCGTCGATCTCGTCGAGCAGCGACTCGAGTTCGCCCATCGCCTCTCCGTAGGCGATCTCTTCGGAATTCGACCCGTCGGCCGTGTCGTTTTGCGTGGTCATAGTCTTCCTCATTAATTATCAGATGCGTCAGTATTTTCGGTATTCGTTGAATCAGCATCAGATGCGCCGTCGGTGCGGCGCATGCGGATGGTGCCCTCGGCCAATCTCACGTCGACATCGGTCTCGTGGGGCACGTCCTCTGGGGCGCGGGCCACGCCACGGGCCGTCTTGACGATGGCGAAGCCGCGCTCGAGCACGCGCTGCGGGTCCAACAGGCCCAGCCGGCGCCGGTGCTCGTCGAGTCGGCGTTTGGTCTCGCCGAGGGCCTGCGTGGCGGCGCGCTCGAGGCGTCGGCGCGCTGCGTCGAGCGAGTCGGTCTCGCGCTGCAGGCGCCGGCCGATACGCTCGGCGGATAGGCGCCTTCGGCCAAATTCGAGCTTCTGGCGCTCCGAGGAGACCTTCGCCAGCGCCGAGCCCGGGATGGCGCGCTCGAGCCGATCGAGCCAGCGCGTGGCCTCTACCAAACGGTCTCGGGCGGCATAGGTCAGCTCCGATCGCACGCGGTCGAGGCGGCGACTCTCGACCTTGAGGCAGCGATCGACCGCGCGCTCGAGGCGCACCGACGCGTCGCGCAGACGCACCATCTGCGAGCGCGAGCAATCCGCCGCGCGCTCGACGATCGCCTCGAAGACATCCTCGGCACGCTGCAGATAGTCTCTGACCCTGGTCACGCACGCGTTGGCCGCCGCGGTGGGCGTCTTCTGGGAGTCGGAGAGAAAGTCGAGCAGGCATTGATCGCGTTGGTGGCCCACGCCGGTGATGATCTTGAGGGGATGCTCGCACACCGCTTTGCCGATCGCCTCGGTGTCGAAATAGGCCAGATCCGAGCGCGACCCGCCCCCTCGAACGATGGCGACGAGGTCGAATTGGTCGGCGTGCTCGGCAAAATAATCCAGCCCGCGAAGCACCGACGCCTCGGTGCGGCTTCCCTGGACGTTGGCATTGTGGACGGCGACGTCGAAGCCGAACCCGGAGCGCTCGAGCTCGTGGACGAAATCGTTATACGCGTCGCTCTCGTAGCTTGTGATCAGGCCGATACGCAGCGGACAGGGAGCCCACTCGAGCTTCTGGTTATCCTCGCGGATACCGAGCTCTTCGAGCTTCGAGATGATCCGCTCGCGGTTCTGGTGGATCTCGCCGGAGGTATAGGCGGGGTCGATGGCGCGCGCGATGAATTGGTAGGAGCCCTGCGGAGCGTAGAGGTCGACGCGGCCCTGCATGCGCACGGCCAACCCGTCTCGCAAGCGGATGTCTTCGGGGGCATCTTCGAGGGTGTCGATGACGCTCTTGCGATCCTCACTGAACATCACCGTTCGGATGCGCGCGACCGGGTCCTCGTCGGGGGCCAGACGCTCGACCAGCTCGAAGTAGGCGTGGCCGCCGCTTCGATTCCGCTCGTAGCTCTGGACCTCGCCGACCAGCCAGACCTGCTCGGAGAATGCATCCCGCAGCGTCGCCCTGGCCTCCTCGTTGAGCTCAGAGATCGAGTAGGTGCCCTCGGGCACGCGCATGGGGCCGCCGGCGGCCGAGCCCCCCGAGGCCAAAAGCTCGTCGACCGGCTCGAGGTTCTCCTCGCAATAACGCCGCAACTGGGCCGATATCTTGAAGTGGTGATTGGACAGCTTGCCGATGACGTGGTCGACGTGCTCGAGCGGCACGTACCAATTCTTGGTGCCCCCGTCGAACCATCGCCCCGGCAGGGAGCGCACCACCGGCAAGAGGCTGGGCTCATACGGGAAGATGATGCACACCCGGCTTGCGTGGGGCTCGATGTCGATGAGTCGGGACATGAGGTCGAATCTCTCAGGCAGTCATTCGCGCGATAGCGTACCAGCCGACGATGAAGGCGATAAGCCCGCCGACGACGCTGGTGAGCAGGTAGACACCGGCGAGCACCCGCTCGCCGCTGGCCCACAGGCTCATGGTGTCGGCCTCGAAGGTCGAAAAGGTCGTGAACGCGCCCAGGAAGCCCGAGAATACCAGCGTTCGCATCTCCGGGCTGCCCCAGTCGACCGTCTCGACGCCGCAGCGGGCCATGCCGATGGCCAGGCATCCGAGCAGATTGACGGTCAGCGTGCCCCAAGCGAAGCCGTGGGCGCTCCGATCATAGAACCACTCGGACAATCCGGTGCGGCTCATCGCGCCGAGCGCCCCTCCGACGGCGACCAACGCCATTTTGACCCACAAGCTCACGAGGCCTCCGCGATGCAGGCGTTGAGTTCACTTCCAAAGCAGTGGTCTCGGTCTCCGGAAGCCCCGTCGGGCATGCAAGGGGCGCATTGCTCGGAGGCGGCACACTCGTCGGCGCTCTCGCAGACGGCACGGCACTCATAATCATAGCAAACTTCGTCGTCCGGACAGCGCACCGTGGCGTTGCACTCGGCCGACTCCACGCACCCGGTGGGCCCGATGAGAATAGCAAAGAGGCCCACGAACACGACTGCGCCCACCACCACGAGCCGAAGCCGCGAGACCGGCGGCCGCGTACGCTCGACATTGCCCCCCCGGCTGCCTACATTGCTGAGGCCGCTCGGAGTCCACAATTTCTTGCTGGATGGTGTGTTCAACATGTTACGCGCGCCCATCGTACTATTGCTCAATCTGCTCTCGTTTCTTCGCTACCTCTGGTCGAGCTTCTGGTTCAAGTTAGGGTACTTCTTTCGCCGCAAAAAGAAACTGTACGTCTTGCTCGAGCTCGAGAGTAGCTATGCCTTCGGGCCGAAGACCGGCCTGGCGAAATTATTTCAGCACAAGCCGTCGTTTCTCGAGCTGCGCGAGTCTATCGAGCGCATCCGTGCCGACGACACGATCGACGGGGTGGTCGTGACGCCCGAGTCGACGGCGATGGGCCACGGCAAGCTCGCCGAGCTCAACGAGATGCTCGACTCGCTTCGTGAAGCGGGCAAGCATGTGGTCGGCCACGCCCAGATGCCGCTGACCGCCGACTACCTGCTGTTGAGCGCCGCCGACGACATCCTGCTCAGCCCGGCAGGTCGCATGTATACCTTCGGGCCGCGCTTCGACCAGCACTTCGCCCGCGGGGCGCTCGAGAAGCTCGGCGTCGTGCCCCAATTTATCCACATCGGCGAGTTCAAGACCGCCTCGCACCGCTTCATCCACTCCGAGATGCAGCGGCCCCAAGAACTGATGATGCGGGCGCTATACGACAGCCTCAAAGGGACCATCTCCGAGCGCATCGGCCAGCGACGCGGCCTGAGCGGCGAGCAGGTCGAGCAACTCTTCTCGAACGCTCCGCTCGACACCCGCGGCGCGCAGCGCGGCGGGTTCGTCGACGGCGAGGTCTTCCGCGAGACGCTCGGCGATTGGCTCGACCAACGCGAGGAGGCCGCGGCTACCGGTTATATCGAACAGCCCCCCAAGCGAGACGATCATCTCCGGGATGACCAAGAACTCGAGGCCGACAAATCCGAGCGCACCAGCTTGATCATCGGCGCCGCCGACCACCTGGAGTCGTCGCCGAAACCCTTCGATTGGAAGCCACTCTTTCGGCCGCGCCCGCGCTTTGCGGTGCTCGATCTATCGGGCATGATCGTCATGCCCAATATGAAGATGCCCGCCCAGGGCTCGCTGGTCATCGACCCCCACGAGGTCGTGCCCGCGCTTCGGCGCGTGCGCGAGAACCCCGCTTATGCCGGCGCCATCCTGCACATCGACTCGCCGGGGGGCAGCGCGCTGGCCAGCGACATCATCTGGCACGCCATCGAGCAGCTTCGCCGGGTCAAGCCGGTGGTCGCCCAATGCTCGAATGTGGTCGGGAGTGGCGGCTATTATCTGGCCGTCGGCGCCGACCAGATCTTTTGTCAGGCCGAGACCCTCACCGGCTCGATCGGTGTGATCACCGGCAAGATGTCCATCCCGGGCGTCCCGCAGAAGCTCGGCGTCAATACCGAGTCGATCTACGACCACGACGCCGACGCATTCACCAGCCTGACCACCCCGCTCAGCGAGCAGATGATGGAGCATATGAGCGAGGACGCGCGCAGCTTTTATCGACGCTTCTTACAACGGGTCGGCCAGGCGCGAAAATTGCCCCGGCGCAGGCTACACCGCTACGCGCGCGGCCGGGTCTACCTGGGCGAGGCCGCCAAACGACGCGGACTCGTCGACGCCATCGGCGGCCTCGACGCGGCCATCGCACGCCTCGGCGAGCTCTGCGACGTCGATCCGGACCGAGCAAAGCTGTCGTATCTCGGCCACCGCAAAGAGAGCCTCAAGACTGCGCTGTCCGGCTCGGTTCAGGCCCAGCTTCCGGGCTGGCTCGAGGAGGCCTTCGAGCCGGCGCTCATCGGCGCCCTGCTCCGGCGCGACCCCGTCCTCGCTCTGATGCCCATGAAGCTTCGCTGAATCCCCGGGGTTGAAATGATCGTCCAACGCGCGTAGTTCATTGACCGATGGTGGCCCATACCGCGGCCACGGATCAGATTGTTTAGCCAACGGAATTAGACATGACTGACGTCAAGATTTACCGCACGACCTATTGCCCTTATTGCAATATGGCCAAGCGTCTCTTCCAGGACCTCGGTGTCGACTACGAGGAGATCGACGTGACCCACGACGACGAGCTTCGCCACAAGCTCATCGAGCAGACCGGCATGCGCACCGTCCCGCAGATCTTCATCAACGGCGAGTCGGTCGGCGGCTATGACGACGTCAAGGCGCTGCAGGACTCCGGCGAGCTCGACGAGTTACTGCAGGCTTGAGGCTCGAACGGCGGGCTTGAGGCTTGGGGCTCGGACGGCGGGCTTGAGGCTCGAGGAACGGCAACGGCTTGAAAGGCAAAGAAAAAGGCCGGCGGCTCCGTGGGGAGCCGCCGGCCTTTTCGTATTCGGTCACACTTGTGCGTGATTAGATGCCGGAGAAGACGAACGGATAGTTGATGATGCAGATACCGCCGTCGGGCTTCTCGAAGCGCATCCGTTTGATGACGCGGGCGATGCAGCTTTCGACCGAGCGGTTGCCCATCGTCGAGCTTGCGATCGACGAGGACATGACCTTGCCGTCGAGGCCGACCTTCCACTGGGCGATGATC
>JBKGZI010000301.1:0-7652 GCA_046545675.1 Persicimonas sp. | reverse complement strand
TCGGCCTCGGCCTCTTCGTCCGCGGCTTGTTGCTCGGCCTGCTCGGTCTGCTCGGTCTGCTCCTCCTCGACCTCCTCACAATCCGCCGGCTCGTACTCCGCGCGCACCGGATCGGGTTGGCTGCAACCGGCAGCGGCGAGGGCGACAATCAACAGCGACATCATCAGTGTATGGATACGCATTTTCGATCTCCTTAGATCGTTGGGTTCGTTATCGTCAGTTACAACGAGGGTGGCCGCTCGGCCCCCTCATTATGGTTTTCGACGATTTTCGGAAATCGTTGCGTGTTTTTTTGGAGATCGGGGTGTGGTGGGGGGCTTGGCGGGTTTTTTGTGGTGGGGTTTTGTTTGGGGTTGGCGTGTTTTGTGCGGGTGGGGTTGTTGAGGGAAGCCCCCCGGCGCCGGTGCGCCGACCCCCCATTGCGAAGCAACGGGGGGTGAATGGTCGGCTTTTTGGAGCGTATCGGGTTGTCGGCCATTTCCTCCCCGCGGCTTGTCGTTTAGCCGAAGGGGAGGTGCCGAAGGCGGAGGGGTCCTTTCACGTGTTGCCCAAAAGCTCCTAAGCACTCCATCAAAACCCCAAACCCACCCCAACATACGGACTAAAATACCATCGCTCGTCGAGCTTCTCGGCATCATGATGCGTAAACACATCACTCGATACGCCCCCCTCGAGCTGCATGCTGAACGCCTCGTGGGCGTCCCAGCCCAGAGCGAGCGCGCCCTCGCCGCGGAAGCCGAGGCTGTCGCCTTTGGTGCCGTTGGGTCCGCTGGTGCCGCCGAAGAAGACCACCTGGTGGCCGGCGCGGGCGCGCGGCTGCAGGTAGGTGTCGTGGGTCAGCCCGAATTGCCAGGACAGCTCGACGCCGGTGGCCATGCGGTGGACGGTGCTGGCGTCGAGCGAGTCGGGGGATAGCCCGTAGCTGAAGAACGGGCCGACGCCGAAGCCGCCGTCGTGGCGGAAGGTGGCGTCGGCGCTGACGTGGTGCTGCTGGCCGCCGGTGTTGAAGAAGTCGCTGCCGAAGCCGTAGGCGGCGTGGGGGGCGAAGCTCCAGGTGGCGCTCTGCGGGGCGATCGAATGGCCCTGGGTGGCGCCGACGCTGTATTTATCGCGCGCGGCGACGAAGCCACGGTAGAAGCCATCGCCGTAGGGCACCGAGAACAGCCCGGTGCGGAACGCCTCGTCGACCGAGCCGCGCGACTGGTCGTCGTGGGCAGCGAAGGCCAGTTCGGTCGCGCTGACCTGGGCCTCGTCGACGGGCACCGACGCCTGCTCGTCGTCAGAGCTCAGGTAATAGCCGCGCCGGCCGGTCGGGCCGTGCAGCAAAATCATGCGCGAGTCGAGGGTGCTGTCGGCGTGGAAGTCCGCATAGCGTAGGCCGCGGGCGTCCTCGAGGTGGAAACGCCCGCCGCTATTGCGAGGGATCTCGAGGGAGGTGGCGTTCTCGTAGTCGTCCAGAGCGACCAGCGGCCGGCGGCGGTCCTGCTCGGGCGGGTCGGCGTAGACGTTGATGCGCGCTCGCGGGTTGGCCACACCGGCGTTGGCGGCGACCAGATAGGCCTCCAGCTCGGCGTAGGTGATGTCGCCGCTGGCGTCGACGTCGGCGGCGCCCAACAGCGCGCTTCGGAGCTGGTGGCTGAACACCCCGGCGCGAAAGCGGCTCCATTCGTGGACCTCGGCGGTCCCCGAGGTCGACACGATCACGCCCACGGTGCTTCCGCGGACCACTCGGGTGTCTTCGCGCTTGGAGAGATACGCGTCGAGATCGCCGTCGAGGGTGTCGCCGGAGCCGTCGTCCTCCCAACTGTCGCCACCGCGTGACTCGACCATGAAATAAGAGTGACAGGCGTCGACGATCAGATGGGTGTAGTCGGCCTCGAGCGCGCCGATGACGTCGCGAAACAACTCCTTTCGGTGCAGCTTCCCATCGTCCAGGCTCAGGTAGCCCTGGCCCTGGTCGTCGACGTTGCCGTGGCCGGTAAAGACCAGGTAGACCTCGCTCTCGAGGCCCTCCTGGCGGTCGGCCTCGATGGACTCGGCCAACTCGGCGACCGCTTGCTTCAGGCGCGAGCGCGTGGGCGGCTCGGTGTGGGAGACCACGTCGGGGAAGATCTTTTGGCTGTCGGCGTCGAGCGTGGTCAGCAGCCGGGTGTGGTCGGCTAGGCTGTCGAACATCTCGAAGTAGCGTGCCCCGTCGTCGTCGGCGAATCGCAGCGGCTTGACCCCGGCGTCGACGCTGGAGTTATTGGCCACGATCAGGGCGTAAACCTGTTTGTTCTTCTGCTCATTCGTCTCCGCCTGCGCGGCCGCGGGCGCCAAACCGAAGGATAGCGAAAAGCCAAAAACAGCCCCGACGAATGTGGTGGCGATGAGTCTGGTCATGTCGTGTCGCCTTGGCCTCATTGGGAGCCTCCTTCGATGACTTCGAAGCTGGCCGTGGTGATCGTGCCCAGCCTCGACAAATCGCGCGTCGACGGGTCGTCGAGGCGCTCGCCGCGGTACAGCCGGTCAACGTCGGTCTTGTCGAGCCCGCGCCGCAGCTCCGAAAAACGGATGGGGTCGCTCGCGAATACACCGACCACCCGTATGCGGCCCGGCCGGTGGTTGACCGCCAGCCGAATCGACTCGCCGACGGGCTCGACCGTGGCGCTGGGCTCGATCTCGAGCGGCGCTCCGTCGGAGGGCGTCGGGCCGTACCAATAGATTTTACCGGTTTGGTCGACGCCGAAAAAGGCCGCGTAGCGAAGCTGTGTGGCGGTGTTGCGGTAGGCGAGTTTGAGCTCGGCGTCGAGCGGGCAACTGATCAGCCCGAGGGGGGCGTCTTCTTTGCCCGTAAAGTTGACGCCCTCGGAGGTGCGCTGGGCGCAAAATAGTTCCAGCTCGGGCTGCTCGACGGGGCCATTTGCGTTGGCGTTGGTCGCCGAGCGCGCCTGGAACTCGTCTTCGCCGGTGGTGTGGGTCCCGAAGATGTCGCTGCCCAAGATCATCCAGCCGCTCACGCCGATCAGGAGGACGGCCGCGGCCGCCGCGTAGAGGCGCATCGGGGGGGCGGGTCGATCAGACTGGCCAGATTGGGCCGAGCGTTCCGAGAAGTCGACGACCGAAGAGTCTCGGGTCGCATTCTCAGCAGCTTCTTCGGCCAGCAAATCGTCGAGCGCCGCCGAGAAGGCCGCCTCGCCAAAGGCCGCTTCGAAGTCAGATGAAACAGGCTCGTGGTCGCCGTCAGCTAATTGCCGATCAGCCAATTGCCGATCAGCAAGCGCCAAACCGTCGTAGAGCCGGCGACACGCCGCGCAATCGGCCAGATGCTTCTGGACCGCCTGCGCAGATATCTCGCCGAACGCCTCCTCGTGCGTCTGCCCGACGAAGAGCGCCTCGAGCGCGCCGTTGACGGCGTCGTGAGGGGCTGATGTGGTCTTGTCGTCGTTCATGAAACCACTCCGAGAGCGATGAGCGTGGTGACGGCGCGCATGGCCTCCGTCACTTCCAGCGAGCCGATGACGCCTCGGCTCTTGAGGCGTCGCAGGAGCCGCTTGCGAATCAACCGGATATGCTTTCGCACATCGTTTCGGCTGATCCCCAGGGCGTCGGCCATCTCGTGCTGGGTCTTCGGGCCCTGCAGATGTTCCTCGAGGATGCGGCTCTGCACCTCATCGAGCTCGCCGACAAACTCGGTGAGCGTCTCGGTGAGCTGTTTGCGCCAGGCGCTGACCTCCGGGCTGGGCCCTGTGTCGCCGCCGACGCGCTCGAGCACGGCGCGTTCATCCTCGTCCTGGTAGGCCATATCGCCCAGATGGACGAATAGCTCCGATTCGCGGCTTCGGCGCCGAAAGCGATCGATGATCAGGTTCCGCGCGATCGTCAATAAATACGGACGGTAAGGCCGCGAGCCGTCGTAGGCCTGGCGCGCCTTCTTGCGAAACGCCCGGATGAAGGTCTCCTGGACAGCCTCGCGCAGTCGAAACGGCTCGGCGATCCCTCGAAAGCGAATCGTGTCGCCCTGGCTGGTGAAGGTGAACCCTCCACGCAGCATCTTCTCGACGCTGCCCACATAGTGGCGATAGACCTCATCGAGCAGGTCGCGATCGCCCTGGGCAAACGCCTCGAGGCTGTCTGAACTTTCGAGCAACTCCATCCGGTGATCCGAGTTCCCCTCGGGGGAACCTTATGAGCAGCGGGTTTTAACACCCGGTGCATCCTCTCGTGAGTGGTCTACGTACGAGGCGGATCGAATGGTAAATTTTTTCGTGGGATAGTGACAGGGAAGCTCGATCGAGATGTCTTGGTGGCGCAGAGGAGGCCCTCCCCGCTTTGCAGTTCAAAAGTGGCACGGTCAACCCGCATAAAGGAGGATCAAGGTGGGGTCTCCTTTTCCACGTAGCGCTAGCGAAGTAAAAGAGGACGCCCCACCTTGATCCTCCCCTTCTCTTCGCTGCGCTCCGAGCGGGGAGGGGTCCACCGTTGCCCCTAGACACTCCACCTACTCGCCCGAATCCAACTCGTCCAACTTCTCCATCACCTCTTCATTTTTCTCGGCGCGCCGGCGCGCAAACATCCACGCCACGCCCACCGAGATGAAGTAAAGCACCGTCAGGGGGACGGCCAAGAGCATCTGAGTCATGGGGTCGGCCGGCGTCAGGAAGGCGCCGGCGACGAACGAGCCGATGACGGCTGCGCGCCAGTGGCGCAGCAGCGTGTTGTGGTCGATGACGCCCAGCGCCGATAGGAACATCGAGACCACCGGCAGCTCGAAGACCAGCCCGAAGACCAAAAGCAGCTTGGTGGTCAGCGTCAGGTACTCGCTCATCATCAACTGCGGCTCGGATGAGACCTCGAGGCCGAAGGTGAGCAGGAAGTTATAGCCCATCGGCATGACCAAATAATAACAAAACGCCGCCCCGCCGAAAAAGAAGATCGTCCCCAGCAGCACGAACGGGATGGCCATGCGCTTTTCGTGCTTGTACAGCCCTGGCGAGATGAACTTCCACAACTGGAACATCAAAAACGGCGAGGTCCCGAAGATGCCGCCGATCAGCGCGGTCTTGAGCATCGCGAAGATTGGCTCGGCCAGGTCTTTGTGGTGGATATTGGCCAGATCAATCTTGCCATCGGGCACTGCGTCTTGCAGGGGCTGGAGCAAGAAGCCGAAGATCTGGTCGACGAAAAACCAGCAGACGAGCACGCCGACGAAGATGGCGATGATCGAGTAGATCAGCCGCGTGCGAAGCTCGGCCAGGTGCTCCATGATGCTCATCCGAGCTTCATCGAGGGCTTCCTGGCGGGTCTGGGGCTCTTCTGGGGTCGGATCTACACTCATATCCGGCTCATTGGGCGCGAGGTGCCGCGATGGGTTCGAAGCGGCAGTGATCGGTGGCGTCGGCACTGGCGACGACGGCTTCGCTGACGTGGGTGGAGCTGCGTGCAGGCTCGAGCCTCACCGGGCGAGTCGGCGGGCGGGCCGAGCGCCGAGTGACCGTGCCCGATACCCCGGCTCCGCGGGAGGCTTGGCCGACCTTGGGTCGGTCCTTTGGCGAGGCATTTTGCTTCTTCTGGTCGTAGTTGGCGCCTTCCTCGAGCATGAACATATCTCGGAAGGTATTGCTCGCTCGACGCACCTCGCGCACGCCTTTGCCGAGCATCCGCGCCACGTCGGGAATCTTCTCCGGGCCGATCACCACCAGGGTGACCAGCAGGATGATCAAAATTTCGGAAAGTCCAAGACCGGAAAGCATATCGGATCTGTCTCGCGCTCGACCAGTGGAGCCAGTATAAAGACCGCTTCGGGTGTAGCAGAAGCCGCGAATGACCAAAAGCCCTCGATAGCCCGTCTCTTCGAAGACGGCCTCTTCGCACAGGCACGTATGACGCCCTAAAGATAGGAGAACGCCGGGTAATATTCCTCGGCGCATCTTCCGGCGGCCAACCTTTCGTGCAACTTAGCAGGTCAAACTCACCGGCGACAATGCGCGCAGAGTTGAATTTGCGCCGTGATGTCCTACTTTCACACCCGCCTGAAGTTATGCCAATAACCGAGCACGCAGTCTCATTTGCGTCTCGCGGAACGTTAATCTCCAAAAACGAGGAATCTATGATGGTGTCTAGCGTACGTATCGCGTTTGTACTGGCCGTGGCGCTGAGCCTTGGCGCGTTGGTCGGATGCGAGAAAAAGGCCGACGAAGAGCCCACCGAAGAGGCGGTCGCCGAGCCGGCCGAGGAGACCCCCGACGAGCAGCAGCCCGAGCCCGGCGCCGACGAGCAAAAGCCGCATAGCTCGGCGATCCCCGGCACCGAAAACCAGCTCGAGTGGGACCAGGACGTCCCCGAGGTGGCCCTCGAGATCACCGCGCCCGCCCAGGACGAGGTGCTCGAGTCGGGCGATGAGGTCACCACCGAGTACAAGGTGACCAATTACCGCACCGGCAAGGAGATCGGCCAGCACGTCCACGTCATCGTCGACAACGAGCCGTATATCGCCCACTACGAGGCCAACGAGCCGCTGGTGCTCGAAGACCTCGAGCCGGGCACCCACACCCTGCGTGTGTTTCCGGCGCGCCACTACCACCTGGCGCTCAAAGAGGGCGACGTCTTCAAGACGCGCACCTTCCACGTCGAAGAGCGCTCCGAGGACTTCGACTTCGACGACTCGGCGCCCTACATCACCTACAGCCGCCCCAAAGGCGAATACGACAGCGAGGCCGCCAAGGAGCTCCTGCTCGACTTCTACGTCACCAACGTCGAGCTGGGCGACGACGCCCGGGTCATCTACGGCGTCGACGGTGAAGAGACCGAGCTGACCGAGTGGAAACCGGTGCTGCTGCCCGCGCTGGAACCCGGCGAGCACGAGATCACCCTCAAGCTGGTCGACGGCGAGGGCAACCTGATCGAAAACGGCGGCTATAACGACACCACCCGCACGATCACCGTGACCGAATGACCGTCTCGACCGTTTCGGCGAGAAATAAGAAAAAGGGACCGGCCAGCCGTCAACGGCTCGCCGGTCCCTTTTGGTTTGTGCGGTACTGCTTTCTACTCTCCACCTACTGCTGTGGGACCCCACACCTCAACAAGGATATTGGGTGACCGTCCAGCCCTGGATCTCGCTCGCTCCCAGGTCCGTGTGGTCGAGCCGCCAGACGGGGGTGAGCATCAATTCGTGCTCCTCTTCACGCTCCTGAATATCGATGAACAATTTGGCCTTGGCCTTATTGTCAAAGATCGGCCGCGAAGACTCGCTGCCGTCGGGATTGAGCGCGCGCAGCCTCGGCAAGACCGATTGCAGCGCCGGGTGAGGACTCTTGATCTTGCTGGGTTCTTCGCGTTGTTCTCGGGTCATGGCACCGTCCCCTCCGTCGGAACGAAAGTGAGCGAATCTACGGGCAATCCTGACGACATTTGACGTCATTATGGTCGAGCCATCGACAAAGCTGAGCACGGTTCGGGGAGAGTCCAGTGAGGCATCGTACGCTTTTACCCGTGGTCGTGGTCGTGGTCGTAGACGTAGACGTCTGATGATCCCACACATCTCTGGGGCTGACTCGCTGTTGCCTCTCAAGGCGCCGTTGTTTGGCGCCGCGCCGAGACGAAGCGAAGCGCAGTCGAGGCTCTGTAGCCGGGGGCGAGCGCAAGGGCTTTGCCCGAGCGCTCACCCCCGG
>JBKGZI010000300.1:0-7680 GCA_046545675.1 Persicimonas sp. | reverse complement strand
TCGCTGAACAGCTTGACCTCGTGGCCGATAAGCGTCATCGGCAAAAACGAGTCGCTGTTGATCCAGATCTTTCCGTCGTCGCCGATGCTGCGCACCTGCAGGCGGATCTTGTCGGCGTGGCCGATGACCATCACCTTGAACATATCGTCCTGGCCGGGATGCGTATCGAGCACGACACCAGCGTGGCCCTTGAATTGCTGCAGCTTCCAGTCACTCTTGGCGAAGGTCTCGAAGTAGGGCTGGAGCACTCCGTAGGTCATCGCCCCTTCCAAGCCGACCGGGCTAGGGGCAGCGAGGATATCGCGCATCAGCGCAAATTGTTCCTCGGGCATCGACTCATTCCACGGCTTGTCGTTACTCATATCGTTACTCTATACGCTTTAGATGAGGTGGGTTGGGTTCAGGTCCGGGCTGTTCGAATAGCTACCGAGCCTGATTCGAGGGGAATATACCACGCGATGCGATTAGGTAAAGGTGGCAACGGCGGGCTTGGGGCTTGGGGCTTGGGGAATGGCCTCGGTGCCAGACCTTCCCAGGTCTGGTCTCTCAGAGCAGGATGCACTGGCACCGAAGCGCTGACCTCAAAGATGCGCCGACACCGTATCGATCCGCTCGAGCAAAGCCGGGTCGGAATAATCCGGCTCGCCGCCCAAACGATGGTCGATAAATTGCGCAATCGACGCGTCGTCGATCTCGTCGTCTTCACTCAATTGGGCGCGCTCCCACAGGCGGATGGCCGCATACATCAGCCAGGCGAGGCGATCCATCTCGGGGCGCATGGCCAGGGTGGCCGGGCCGAGGTCCATCTGGGCGATCTCGCCGAGGCTCGCCATCGCCTCGCCCATGCCCTCTCGTACGTCGTTGACGAGCGCCTCGTCGGCGTCGCGGCAGTCCTCGAGCAGGCCGTTGAGGTAGCCGAAGAAGCCCTCGTGGACCGAGTATTTTTGCATATCGCGCATCACCTGCATCTGCAGAGTGTTGTGGGTGCCCTCCCAGTTCTCGGTGACGATGGAGTCGCGCAGCATGCGGGGCAGCACCGAGAAGGTCTCGATGGCGCCGTTGCCGCCCAGGATCTCGATGCCGTCGACGGCCGCGTAGCGCGCGGATTTGGCGGTGCGCACCTTATTGAGGTTGAGCGCCATGCGGAAGAATTGCTTTTCCGCATCGCCGGCCTCCCCCAGGTCCATGCGGTCCTGCAGCCAGGCCAGGTGCATCGAGGCCGACACACACGCGTCGATCTCGGCTTTGACATTGGCGAGCGTCTCTTTGACCAGCGGATAATTGATGATCGGCTGGTCGAAGGCCACGCGGTGCTGGGCGTAGGTCTGGGCGGTGACGTACGCGCGGCGCGCGATCCCCATACAGGCCATGGCGTTGAAGAGCCTGCTCGTATTGATGACCAGGCGCATCATATTCTTGAAGCCGTCTTTGGGCTCGCCCATATGGTAGGCGAGCGCGCCGCGGAAGTCGCACTCGCCGGAGGCCATCGAGCGGGTGCCGATCTTGTCCTTGAGCCGGCGCACCGTGAAGTTGTTGACGCTGCCGTCGTCGAGCTGTCGGGGCACGAAGAATAGCCCCAGGCCGCGGGTGCCCTCGTCCCCGTCGGCGAAGCGGGCGGTCATCAAGAAGACGTCGGCGTCGATATTCGAGCAGAACCACTTCTCCCCGAAGATCCGATAGCTGCCGTCGGCCTGCTCGACGGCGCGCGAGTCGTTTTGTCCGACGTCGCTGCCGCCCTGGACCTCGGTCAAAAATTGGGCCCCCTCGAGGTGCGCGTCGTAGTCGCGGTCTAAGAATCCGGGCAGGTATTTCTCACGGATATGATCCGGCGCGAGCTCTTGGAGCACGCGAATCACGCCTGCGGTGCATGCAGCCGGGCAGTTGTGGCCGGCCTCTCCGTTATAGCTCGACACGTACATCCGGCTGATGACACCGGTGGTATTGGGATGGGCCTCATAGGCGGCCATCATGCCCGAGCCGTAAATATAGCTTCCCGCCTCGTGGTAGGTCGGGTGGTGATCGATCTGCTCGATGCGTTCGCCGACGCCGGTATAGCGCTTCAGGCGCGGCAGGTTTTCGTTGAGGTTATTCTCGCACACCAGCTCGTCGACGGGGCCGGCGACCTCGGCGCCAAAACGTTGCAGCTCGGCGTCGAGCTGCTCGATCGGCTCGCGCTTGGCGTATAGCGGAAGCACGCGCCTCAAGTGGCGGTCGGCCTCGAAGGCGTTGTCGGGCTGGGCCTCGCGCCAGGCCTGCAGGTCGTCGCGGCCCTGTTGTTGACCGGGCTGGACTGCGTCAGGAGCGTCGCTCGAGAGCGTCGTGGAGAGGTTCGACTCGGGATGTTCTTTGTTCATATTTGATCACAGCGCTTTAGGTGGAGTTATGGCCGGCACTGAATGGGTATTCACGGGATATGGTACTCGCCGATGGTTCAGATGCAACGGGATGTCTGTTAATAGGAACCAATGACGAGCCCCGACCCTTCCCGAGGGTAAGGTTCGAGCTTCCGCCCGAGTGATCCGTGTTGATCAATCGGGCGCAGGACCAAACCATAGCCCCGGGTAAGCTGATGCCGGAACGCGCATCGCGCGAGCCGGCATGCGCACCCGGGGAAAGCCACGCGAACCCACACCGCCGCACAAGGCCTAGCCGTGATTCTGCGATTCAAAGTCCCCGCCGAGCACCACCCCAAGACGCTCGAGCAATTGCTCCGGCGCGCATGGCCCAACGCCACCGACGAGCAGGTCGCCGGGGCCTTCAAAGACGAGCGGGTGCGCACCAACGAGCGGCTTTCGAAGAACCCGGACAAGGTGCCCTCTCCAGATCAGGAGGTCACCGCCGAGGTCGAGCCGGGCGAAGAGGCTTTCGGGGTGCCCGAGGCCGCCGAACTGGCCCGCGGCGAGGGCTGGGTGGTCGTCGAAAAGCCGGTCGGCATGCCCGGCGAGCTCGACCGCGACGACCCGATGAACCCGGTGCTCTTTTTGGCTGACACGCTGGGGCTGGACCGCTCCACCTTCAAGCCGGTGTGGTCGATGCCGGACTCGATGGGCGGGCCGTGGCTGTTCGGCGACGATGACGAATCGGCCCGAGAGCTGCTCGAGGCGTGGGCTACAGGCGAGCTGATGATCACCTGGGTGGTGCTCGCGCCCTCCCCCGAGCGACCGCACGGGGATCTGCAGGCCGCCCACGGCATCCCGATCAACTACGGCGCGACCACCATGCGCGACGGCGTCAGCGAGCTTCAGCTTACGCCGATGCCCCAAAAGGGCGACTTCGACGCCATCCCCGAGCCGGTCGATCTGATCCTCGACGCGCTGGCCAACGCCGGCCTCCCCGCGCTGGGCGACGCAAAGCGCGGCGGCTATATGGTCGACGGCAGCCTCAGGCTTCGGGCCACCGCGCTGTACCGAGCGGGCACCAACCTGGCGCATAGCTGGAATCCCGGCCGCGATTGGTGGCCGACCGAGCCGGTCGTCATCGTGCCCGAAGAACCCGAAGAGGCCCCCGCCGGCACCCCGTCGACCGAAGAGATCCAGGAGCTGCTCGTCTCCCCCAAGACCATCGAGGTGCTCACCCGCCAGGGCCACCCGTGGGTGCTCGCCGACAAGGAGACCGGCGACCGCTCGAACCTGCCGCCCGGCAGCCTCGTCGAGCTCGCGGGCACCAACGGCATCCCCGGGCCCACCGCGCTCATCGAGGGCACCGGCAAGCTCGCCGCGCGCGTGTGGAGCGACAGCCGCGAGGAGGCCGAGCACTTCCAGGAAGAGGTCGACTTTCGCGTCGATGAGGCCATCTCACGGCGCTCCGAGTTGGTCCGCGAGACCCATAAGACCGATCTGTACCGACTCATCCACGCCGAGGCCGACGGCCTGCCCGGCCTGCAGCTCGACCGCGTCGGCCCGCTGCTTCGTGCCACGCTCGTCGGAGCGACGAGTTACGCCTTTCGTGAGCGCGTCTACGAGAATATCCTCGACTTCGATCCCGAGATGATGATCCTCGAGGTCGAGCACCTCAAAGATATCCGCACCGAGGAGATGCCCAGCGCCCGCGTCATCGAGCAGGGCGCGGCCTACGTGCGCCCCGGCGAGCGGGTCATCGGCACCGAGGACGGCCTGAAGTTTTGGTGTGAGCCGTGGGAGGGCATCGACGTGGGCTTCTTCGCCGACCAACGCGACAACCGCCGCAAGATACGCAAGATGGCCGAGCCGGGCCAAAGGTGGCTCAACCTCTTCTGCCATACCGGCGCCTTTACGGTCGCGCTCGTCGAGCAGGGCTGCGAGGTCACAAGCGTCGACTTATCGTCTCGCTACCTGGACTGGCTCGAAGAGAACCTCGAGCTCAATCGGTTCCCCCTCGAGGACAACACCTCGGTGGCCGACGACGCCCGCGCCTTCATGGAGGACACCGACGAGACCTTCGACGGCATCATCGTCGACCCACCCACCGCCGCGGCAGGCTCCGAGGGCTTCTGGTCGGTCCGCAAAGACTACGAAGACCTGCTCGTCCAATGCTTCGAGGTCCTCGCCCCCGGCGGCCACATGCTGATATGCCGCAACGACAAAAAGGCCTCCGAATCCCTCGAAAAGCTCACCCGCCGCGCCGCCCAACGCGCCGGCCGCCCGCTGGCCAACGTCGAGGGCGCCCCGCCCGCGGCGGACTATCCGCGGATGAAGGGGTTTCCTGAGGGTGATTCGTTTGAGGGGGTTTGGGTGAGGGCGAGAGAGTAAGAGAGTGAGAAAGTGAGAAAGTGAGAAAGTGAGAAAGTTAGATACTGCAACTGCTCCCGAAACAGAGCACGCACTCGCCAGACCCCTTCCCAAAGGCCGCCAGAGCCCGGTTTTCGCCACAGCCCAAAGATTTCACGCAACGATTCGGGCATTTTTGTCGATAACCAATATGAGGGGGTCGCGAGACCCGTCCTCGCTTGGTTGTGATTTCAAATATTGGTTTTCTCGGAAAGCAGCGCGCTCTCTGACGACAGGAAGATGAATGCCCGACTCCCGACGGCCCCTATCGAACGCCTCAGATAACCGCACCCGGAGATTGGCCGCGCTCAAACCAACCGACGGCACCGGCAAAAAGATCGCGCTCTTTGGTTGCGGTTGTCTGCTTCTGATCGCCACCGTGATCGCCTTATTGCTTGTCGGCGCCGAGACGATCTATCTCTTCAGCCAAAAGCCGCTGCTCAGCGTGGTATCGGTCGTGTTGGCGCTGGTGGTGTGCGTTCCGTATGCGGCCGTTTTCTTATGGATCGACCGCAACGAAAAGGAGCCATTCTACCTTCTGGCGGCGTCGTTCTTCTGGGGGGCGGTGTTGGCAATCGCCGCATCGGGACTGGTCAATTCGCTCTTTGGGGGCATTGCCGGCAGCGTGCTCGGAGATCCCCAGGCGGCCCACCAACTCACCGCCAGCATCAGCGCGCCGATCATCGAAGAGGTGACCAAGGGGATGGCCCTATTGGTCATCTTCATCGGTTTTGCGAGGCATTTCGACAACGTGCTCGACGGGGTAGTCTACGGGGCGTTTGTGGGGCTTGGTTTTGCGACCGTGGAGAACTTTCACTACTACGTGCAAAACCCCGACATCACCAGCGCGTTCGTCTTATTCATCGTCCGCGGGATCATCGCCAGCATCGGCAGCCATGCCTGCTATACGGCGTTGACCGGCGCGGGGCTGGGGATGTTCCGGGTGATGCGGGGAGGTGCGCTTCGCTGGCTCTTGCCGCCGCTGGGGCTGGCCATGGCGATGTTCGCACATTTCGCGTGGAATACCTTCGCCGGAGTCATTGCCGAGATGACCGGAGTCGGCATCTTCGGGGTGGCGCTATCGGTACTCATCTTGAGCACGCCATTCGTGCTGCTAGTCGTGGTGACGATCTTCTTGTCGCTTCGCCACGAGACCAAACTCATCCGCAAATATTTACAAGAGGAGAGTGACTCAGTCGTCGACGCCGAGGATATCGACCTGCTCGTACCGGCGCGCAGGCGACTGTGGCGCTCGCTCGAGCTCGCGTTTAGCGGGCAGATTAAAGACTGGTGGGAGCTGCGCCGGCGCAGCCAGCGGCTCGTCGAGCTCGCCTTCGAAAAATGGCATATGGACCAGGAACTCGAGAAGGGCTCGCAGCAACGAGCCCAAAAGCACGCTCGGCGCATCACTGAATTACGCGCAGAGCTCGCTTAGGGGCGACTCTTACTCTCTTACTTTCTCACTCTCTCACTTTCTGCAGTTAGACGATCTCAGGCAACACAAACCACAACAACACCGCGATCAGGAAATAAGCGCCGCGCGCCCAGGTCAGCCACTTGCGGATGTCGCGCATCTGCTCGACCTGCTCCTGGGTGGCGTCCTCGTCGTCGTCGGGCCGGCGCGAGGTGCGCGGCAGGATGACCACCGAGCCGATGAGCAGTCCGCCCAGCAAGAATGGTTGTTCCTGCAGGGTGCCGGTGAGCACGGCGCTGACCGAAAAGATGATGAACAACGCGTAGAGCACCACGCTGACGATGGTTCGGATATAGAATATTCGGTCGAGGGTCCATTTTTGACTCATGGGTGACTACCTTTCTGTCACGGGGTGTCGCCAGCGCGAATGCTGCGGCCAAGTGCGCGGTTTGTAAACCAATTCCCGGCTGGTCAATTTCCCGATTACCATGTATGCGTTCGGAGAGCGAATAACCAAATCGCTCCCCATCACTAACATCGAGGGCGCTGCACGCAACCCTGCGGGCGCCACGTAAAAATTCAAACAAAGACGGAGTAGCATGATGAGCACACGAGTTTCCCTGATTCGCGGCGACGGAATCGGCCCCGAGATCATGGAGGCGACGCTGCGCGTGATTGATGCGCTGGACGTCGGCATCGATTTCGACGAAGTCCAAGCCGGCGCCGGTGCGTTCGAAGATCTGGGAACCCCGCTTCCCGAGGAGACACTGCAGAGCATCGCCGAGACCGGAGTGGCCCTCAAAGGTCCGCTGGAGACCCCGATCGGCGCCGGCTTTCGCAGCGTCAACGTCGCCATTCGCAAACACTTCGATCTATACGCCAACGTACGCCCGGCGCGTAGCATCGGCGGCATCCCCACCCGGTTCAGCGACCTCGACCTCGACCTGGTCGTGGTGCGCGAGAATACTGAGGGCGCCTATATCGGCATCGAACACACCATCCCGCCGAACCGCTCGGCCGCAGAATCGATCATCCTGGTCACTCGCCACGGCTCCGAGCGCATCTGCAGATTTGCCTTCGATTATGCCCGCGAGCACGGCCGCGAGAAGGTCACGCTGCTGCATAAGGCCAATATTCTCAAAGAGACCAGCGGTCTGTTTTTGGAGGTCGGCCGCGAGGTCGCCAGCCGCTATGATGACATCGAATACGACGAGGTCATCATCGACGCGATGTGCATGAAGTTGGTGACCAATCCGCAGGATTACGACGTCATCGTGACCACCAACCTCTTCGGTGACATCATCTCGGATTTGACCAGCGGCTTGGTCGGCGGCCTCGGGGTCACCCCGGGCGCCAATATCGGCGAAAACTGCGCGATGTTCGAGGCCGTCCACGGCACCGCCCCCGACATCGCCGGCCAGGGCGTGGCCAACCCCACCGCTCTGATGATGTCGGCCTCGATGATGCTCGATCACCTGGGCTTCAAAGGTGAATCGGCGCGCATGAGCACCGCCCTGGAGA
>JBKGZI010000299.1:0-7689 GCA_046545675.1 Persicimonas sp. | reverse complement strand
CCGCCGCGGCCCATCGGCCGCGGCGGGTGATTGTCGGTTCAGCGTCGTTCTAGACGTCTCGGCTGGGATCAATCGTTCGGGCAGCCCTCGTCGACTTCGCCGTCGCAGTCGTCGTCGGTGCCGTTGCAGACCTCCTCCTCGGGCATGACGCCACCTTCGCAGGCACCCCAGACGCCCTGGACACAGGTCTGAGTGCCGATCTCGCAGCTACCCTCGTCGGTGCTGCAGTCCTGGGTGTCGCCGTCGGTGCACTGGTCGTCGCAGCCGTTGTCGACCACGCCGTCACAGTCGTTGTCCTCGCCGTCACAGATCTCGGGTTCGGGAAGGACGGCGCCCTCGCAGGTGCCCCAGGTGCCGTTGTTGCAGGTCTGGGTGCCCTTCTCACAGTGGCCGTCGTCAGTGCCGCACTCCTGGGTGTCGCCGTCGGAGCACTGGTCGGGGCAGCCCTCGTCGACTTCGCCGTCGCAGTCGTTATCCTCGCCGTCGCACTCCTCTGGCTCCGGCTCGCATTCCTGAGGCGGGCAGCCCTCGTCGACTTCGCCGTCGCAGTCGTTGTCTTGGCCGTCGCAGATCTCGGGTTCGGCGTCACAGGAATCATCATCCCCGCAGCCCTCGTCGATGTCGCCGTCGCAGTCGTTGTCTTGGCCGTCGCAGACCTCCGGGCCGTCGGGCTCACAGCTATCGTCGCAGCCCTCGTCGACTTCGCCGTCACAGTCGTTGTCTTGGCCGTCGCAGACCTCCGGCACGCAGTCGTCGCAGCCCTCGTCGACTTCGCCGTCGCAGTCGTTGTCGACATAATCGCAGACCTCGGTCGACGGCTCGCAGGTGTCGCAGGCGATGTCGACCTCGACGCCGACGGTGCTTCCCGACGAGGCGTTTTCGGCCAGATCTTCGAGGTCGTCGCAGGAGTCGCCGTGCAGCTCGATGAGGTTGTTGTTGGGGTCCCAAGTATACCCGTTGGTCGGGTCCTCCTGGACGGTCTGGTCGACCGTGCCGTCGTCGACGATATTGACCACGATGCGGTCCATATCATCGCCCGGCTGTGGGTTGACGGCGACCTGGCAGCTAACCTGCAGGGTCGCGATGGTGTCGAGCGCGTCGACTAGATCCTGGGCGCTGCTGACCGAGTACCAATCCTGGCCGCTGACGTTGGGGTTTTGAGAGCAACCCGCTGCAGCGATATCCTGCAGGTTATCGGTGTTGGCTCCCGGGAAGCCGACCACGTAGACGGGCACGTCGTCGTCGCACAAATCGGCGGCCGCGGCCTCCGTGCTGGCGGCGGTGCTCCCGCAGTTGGAGTCGCCGTCGGTGATCAGGATGACCGCCTTGTTGCGGTTGGCGTTGTCGGAGTCGCTGGCCATTTCGTAGGATTTTTTGGTCCGGATGACGTCGAGCGCCTGTCCGGTGGGCGTATTCGAGCCGCCGGCGGTGCCCGGGGTGTTGCTCACCGCGGTCGTCCACTCAGACTCGCTCATATCCTGGGTCGGCTTCTGCTCCCACATCGCTTCGGAGTCGGGATACGAGCAGGTTGAATTTGACCAGGGATAATAATCCGACGGGAAGAGTCCGAAGCCGACATTGAACTTGTCGGTCAAGTCCTGGGCGATGTTACTCGAGCCCAGCGCCAATGCGTCCTTGGAGTCGTCCCAGTAGCCGGGGCTCTGCATCGAAGTGGAGTAGTCGAGCAGCACGTAGACGTTGGGCTTGAGCAACTGTGAGTTGACGTCGGTCGAGTTGCAGATATCGCTGGACGAATAATCCGGCGGAGGCCATTCACAGGCGTCGCCCACCCCGTCGCCATCGAGATCGTCCTGGTTGTAATTGGAGGTATTCGGGCAGTTGTCACAGACGTCGCCGATGCCGTCACCGTCGGCGTCCTCTTGGTTGGGGTTGGAGTCGTTCGGGCAGTTGTCGTCGATATCGTCGATGCCGTCACCGTCGGAGTCGAGCTGGCCGTCATAGACGCTGGAGCAAGCCGCCGGGTCTTGATCGTCGTTGGCTACGTCGACGCAGTTGTCGCAGGCGTCGCCCACCCCGTCGCCGTCGGTGTCCTCCTGGCTGGCGTTGGAGGTGTTCGGGCAGTTGTCGGAGGCGTCGACCACCCCGTCGCCGTCGGAGTCGGTATTAAAGGGGCTATCCTGGCAGGCGTCGCCCTCGCCGTCACCGTCGCTGTCGATCTGATCGGCGTTGGCGATGGTCGGGCAGTTGTCGCAGGCGTCGCCCACCCCGTCGCCGTCGGAGTCGGTCTGGCCGGAGTTGGCGTCGTTGGGGCAGTTGTCGTCGGCGTTTCGAACGTTGTCGCCGTCGAGATCTCCGTCGGGATTGGCATCTCCCTCACAGGCATCACCGGTGCCGTCACCGTTGCTGTCTTCCTGGTCGGCGTTGGCAACGCCCGAGCAGTTGTCGCAGGCGTCGCCCACCCCGTCGCCGTCAGAGTCGTCCTGGCTGGAGTTGGGCGTGTCCGGACAGTTGTCGTTCATGTCGATGATGCCGTCGCCGTCGGTATCCTCAGCGCCCAGGCAGGCGTCGCCGGTGCCATCGTTGTCGCTGTCGGTTTGGTCGACGTTGGCGACCGTCGGGCAATTATCACAGGCATCGCCGATGCTATCGCCGTCGCTGTCATCTTGGTCGGGGTTGGGGGTCAGCGGACAATTGTCGGTCTCGTTGACCACACCGTCGCCGTCCTCGTCTCCGGTGGGCGGCAGCGACTCGTCTTCGCAGGCGTCGCCGGTGCCGTCGTCGTTGCTGTCCTCTTGGTCTTTATTGGCCGCATGGGGGCAATTATCGCAGGCGTCGCCGACGCCGTCGCCATCTTCATCTTCCTGTTCGGGATTATCGACCTGCGGACAATTGTCGTGTTGATTGTAGATGCCGTCGCCGTCGTCGTCCTGCCAGTCCTCGCAGCGATCACCGACGCCATCTTCGTCGGAGTCGCGCTGCAGCCAGTTGGCCACTGTCGGGCAGTTGTCGCAGGCGTCGCCGATACGGTCGCCGTCTCCGTCTTCTTGGTCCGGGTTGGCCGTACACGGGCAGTTGTCGTAGCGGTTGGCGATGCCGTCGTCGTCCTCGTCGGCGTCGAGATCCATCTCGCTCAGATCGCAGCTCCCGGTCTCGCCGCCACCATCGTCGCCGCCATCGGGATCATCTTGGCCGTCCTCGGGGTCAGGCGTGTCGAGGGGGACGTCGCCGGCGTCGCTCGGATCATTATTGCCGCCTTCGCCGGTCGACCCTCCCGTTGCGTCGCTGCCACAAGACAGTGACAATGACAGTAAGAGAATCAGACAGATTCGGAACCAGGATCGTTGGAGCATCTGCATACCTTGCGCAACCATTTATTTACCTGTGGAGTCGACTTTTATTAGGATAGGCGATCTTACCCTCGTTTCGCAAATACACTCAGCTGTTTTTGATCTCTGTGCGGATGCATCCGGGTCGGTGATATTGTATACGAGCGCTGGATACAACGCCCCGGCGCCGGGGGTGATCTTCGAGACCGAGATTTCATGAATATCACACTTCCCATCGGCATTCGTCGCTATGGCGACGCACTGGTGATCGCGACCGTGCTCGATGAATTACCGTTGAGCGCGGCGGGCTCGGATGTCCAAAGCGCCACACAGACCCTGCGCGAAGGATGCCAGAGCGCGCTGGCCCGCGCGCACCCCCGTCTGCTGGCTCGCGTGGGTCGGCTGATCCCTCCGCGTATCGAGCGCATCGAGTTGCCTGTATACAGACGCCGCGGCACTCCGGGGGCGGCTCGCGAGGACGAACCCACGCTGCTCGCCCGGCCCACCGACGTGCTCATTCGAGACGTCGGCGAACTGGTCGGGCTCAGCGCGCCGGTGCTCTCGCGGCCGATCTGGGCGCCCAAGATCGGTGGGGACACCGCGCGGGCTCAGACAGACGGGCTCGACCGGCTCGCCGAGGTGCTTCGCCGCCACGAGCGTTCATTGTCACTGCATGTTGCTATCCCAAGTGAATTTTACCTCGACACGCTCGAAATCAAGTTCGAGCCGCTCGATTTGGGCCGGATGCCCGCCCAATCGCTGTGGCTCGACGCCTTCGCCGAGATCGACGCCGACGACGACGCCCCCCAGGCCAGCCCCACCCTCGAGCATGTCGCCAAGAATTGGACGCAGACCGACCCCAAAGACCGCGCCGAGCGCGGCCTGATGCCGGCCTTCGAGCGCAGCGAGGTGCTCGAACAACTCGCCGAGCTGCTCTTCGCCAGCCGCCCGGCCGCCGTGGTCCTGGTGGGCCCCTCCAGAGTCGGAAAGACCAGCCTCGTCAAGCACCTGGCCTGGCAGACGGCCACCGACCCGGAAAGCCTCGCCTCCCGCACGCTGTGGTTCGCCGATTCGCCCCGGCTCACCTCCACCGAGCCGACCTCGGGCGGCTGGCAGGAGCAGTGCGGCGAGCTGGTCGGCGAGCTCGAGGAGGCCGACGACGTGCTATATATCGGCCGGCTCGTCCAGGCGCTCGACGCCGGAAAATATGTGGGCAGCGACTATAACCTCGCCCAATTTTTGAAGCCGCACCTCTCCGACCGCCGGCTGCGCATCATCGCCGAGGCCAGCCCCGAGGAGTGGAGTCGCATCGAGCAGCGAGACGTCGGCTTCGCCCGGGCGTTCAACGTCGTCAAGGTCTCCGATCCGCCCGAGAAGACCGGCCGGCGCATCGTCGAGAAGGCCGCCGAGCGCATGAGCCAGGCCGACGGCATCGCCCTCGCCGAGGACGCCGTCGACCGCGCCTGGCGCCTGCAAAAACGCTTCGCCACTGACGGCAGCCCCGTGGGCCGGGCGATCGACTTCGTGAGCAGGACGCTTCGGCGCGCAGCCCAGGGGTTTCGGGCCGAGGTCACCTCGCTGGATCTGGTCGAGCGCTTCTGCGACGAGACCGGCCTGCCGCCGGTGATGCTGCTCGACGACCGAAAGCTCGACCTCGAGCAGGTCCAACAGCAGCTGTCCCGCCGCGTCATGGGCCAAGACGAGGCCGTGCGTCGCATCGCGCACGTCGTCGGCATCACCAAGGCCGGCCTGGCGCCGGTCGACCGGCCGCTGGGCTCGTTCTTCTTCATCGGGCCCACCGGCGTCGGAAAGACCGAGCTGGCCCGCGCGCTGGCTGAATTCCTCTTCGGCGACCAGGAGCGTATGATCCGCCTGGACATGAGCGAGTATAGCCACGCCGACTCCTACGCGCGGCTGATCGGCGAGGGAAACGAGGAGGGCGATCTGACCAGCCCCGTGCGTCGCCAGCCGTTCTCGGTGATTCTGCTCGACGAGGTCGAGAAGGCGCACGCGAGCGTCTACGACCTGCTCTTGCAGGTGCTCGGCGAGGCCCGGCTGACCGACGCCGACGGCCGGACCACCCGCTTCCAGAACACCATCGTGATCATGACCAGCAACCTGGGTGTCGACACGCTCAAGCCGTCCATCGGCTTTGGCTCGGAGGCCGGCGACGACGCCTGGGAGTCCCACTTTCGCAAGGAGGCCGAGCGCTTCTTCCGGCCGGAGTTTTTGGCGCGCATCGACCAATTCGTGCCGTTTCGCTCGCTGTCGCGCGAGGTCGTCGAGGCGATCGCCCGGCGCGAGCTAGAAAAGCTCGTCGGCTCGGACGGGACGCTTAGTTCGAAAAGCACGGCCGGCGGCGAGGGACGGCTCGGCCGCGACGGCCTGGTCTCCCGGGATATCGAAGTCGCCTTCGACGACGACGTGGTCCGCTGGGTCGCCGCGCGCGGCTGGGACGAGCAATACGGCGCCCGGCCCATCAAGCGGGTCGTCGAGCAGCAGGTCGCCTGGCCGATGGCCGCCCAGATCGCCCGCGCCGCGGCCGACGTAGCGGACGACCAGGACGACGACGACGAGCGACCGAGAGTCGTGCGCATGCGCGCCGAGGGCGGCCTCGACGCCGGCGCACTGAGCTTCGAGATCAGTCGGGACGTCGCCGACGACACCCGCCAGAGTCGGGGCACGCTGCTCACCCAGGTCGAGCAGATCGCCGCGCTTCGCCGCCGGCTCGAGCGCTGCATGTACGGCGAGATCTTCGCCGAGCTGGAGTGGACCATCCACGACTTCGACACCACCAGCCAGTCGCCGGGCTTCTGGGATCTGACCGACGCGGCCGACGTGGCCCGAAACGCCGAACACGCCCGCGATCTGGTCGAATCGGTCCACGAGCTCAGCCGCGAGCTCGAGGCCATCGAGGATCTGGTGCGCGAGGCCTATCATACGCGCTCCTTCGAGCTGACCGGCGACATCGACGAGCGCGTCGACGAGATCGAGCCGCGCCTGGGCGAGGTCTTCTTAGAGTTGTTGCGCTCGGCCTACGAGGAGCCCGACCACACCGTGCTCTTCTTGCCTGCGATCGACCCCCAGGACCCCTGGCGCGCGCAGCTCGTGCGCTGGTACCGCCAGTTGGCCGGACGCCGAAATTGGAAGCTCGACATGCGCCGAGCCGTTCCACGACACGGGCGCCCTAGCTCCGACAGTGTCGACCCCACGAAGCGCCGCGAGCACCTGTGGCAACACGCCCGCAAGCCCTCGGGCACTGTACTCGCCCTGGAGTTTCGCGGCCCGGGTGTGCGCCCGCTATTGTTGGGCGAGGACGGCCTGCATCGGTGCATCTCCGAGGACGGCAACGCCAAGGCCGAGATCATGGTTCTGACCGAGGGTGTCGACTGGCCCGAGCCCTCGGCGCTCGAGGGCGAGCGGCCCAGCCGCCCCACCGCGCGCAACTGGAATTTTCGCACCGGCGAGGTCGACATGCGCGGCTTCGACGGCCTGCCGCTCAACGAGGATCATCCCTGGCCGGCCCTGTGGCCCACGGTCGAAGAGATCGCCTGGGAGATGGCCGGAGCGGATTGGTGGTAGGCGGGTTGTTGGGGTTGGTCGGCGATCGGTGCGTGGGTTGCTTTTTGAGGGTTTACGCTGATCGGTGAATGTTCTTGGTTCTTGGTTCTTGGTTCTTGGTTCTTGCGTGGTTGAGGTTGGCGGTCGTTGTTGATGGTTCGCCTGCTGGTGATTGAGAACAGCGGCGGGCTACGGAAATCGCCCTTTGATGAGCATAGGAGTGTGGTTTGAAGTTTTTTGCGCAACGAAAGCGCACGTTTTGTCGAAAACCGTAGTAGGAGGGTAACGGGTTGGTGCTGGACACGCGGACGAGTTGCGATAGACGCGACCAAGAACCAAGAACCTGCACGATCTACCCGTAGTCCTTCGGTTACCGAAAACTCGGCGATCTCGCCATATACCTCAACGAAGGCAAGCCCAACGGAGGCAACCATGCAAGACTACGGTAAGCTGGAGGTTGTAAAGTGTGCACATCCACTGGTGTTGAGGATCTATAAAGTGACGAGCTGTTTTCCTGATGACGAGAAATACGGACTTATCAGTCAGATCCGACGCTCGATGGCTTCGGTACCGGCAAATCTCGCCGAAGGCTGCGGGCTCCAGGGGAGGGCTCAGTTGCGAAAATATGCCTACCAAGCAAGCGGCTCCGCTTCCGAGACTCAATACTGGCTAAAGTTAGCCCGCGATCTCGGATACCTTACTCAACAGGAATTTCAGCAGCTTCGTTCGGAACTTCTCATAGTTCGCAAGAAACTGACTTGCTTCATCCAGTCGCTCAGCTAGCCGTACCAAGAACCAAGAACCAAGAACCAAGAACCAAGAACCAAGAACCAGTTACAGC
>JBKGZI010000298.1:0-7691 GCA_046545675.1 Persicimonas sp. | reverse complement strand
CTCACGGCGCCGACGGCGGCGGCACCTCGTCGGTTGAGGCGTCCTCGAGGGTCACGTCGGTGGCCTCGACGTCGGTGGGGTCGCCGATCACGACGGCGTCGCGGGCGTTTGTGGAGAGCTCTCCGGCCGAGAAGTCGAGCTGGGCGCTGATCGGGTGTTGGTCGCTGATGACCAGGAGGCCGACGCGCTCGGAGCCGGTGACCGAGGTGCCGTCCAGGTAGGCGGAGAGAACCCGGGTCCGGAAGCTGTCGTCACCCTCGACGACGATGCCGTCGCCGGCCTCGACCGGGCCGTTGCGACCGGAGACCTCGCCGATGGCGGTGTCGGCGACGACCGTGTTCTCGATGCTGGTGACCGACGCTGCCGACCAGATGCCCACGCCCCTATTGGCGCGCACTTCCATGGCGTCGAGGTTTCCTCCGGCCTGCGATAGAAATACGCCGGGGCCGGCGTTGTCGGAGACCTGGCCGCCGGAGAGCCCGACGCGAATGCCGTCGAAGAAATAGTCCCCGTCGACATCGTTGCTGCGCAGCAGCGTGCTGCCCAGCCGGACGCCGGTGCCCTCGTTTTCGCGCACGCTCGGCTCGTGTAATTCTGTGAAGGCGACCGTGCTCGCGCCCGGTTCGGTGATGGGTGCAGGGGAGGCCGTGCGGACCAGGATGCCCACCGAATCTTCGCCTCGAGTGTCCTCGATGACGGGCCGATCGAGCCTGGCGGCGTGGTCCTCGATGGCGATGCCCGCGCCGACATTCGCGATGGCGCTGACGTCGTTCATCTGGACGCGCGCCCAGAGGTGAAGCCCGATCTCCGAGGACAGTGATTCGCTGTTGGGTCGCACCTCCGCGGGGAGGTTATCCGGGTCTGTCAGCCAATCAGCGCCGGGGAACCAGTCTGCGCCCGGGAACCAATCAGCGCCGGGGAACCAATCAGCGCCGGGGAACCAGTCTGCGCCCGGGAACCAATCAGCGCCGGGGAACCAATCGGCGCCCGGGAACCAATCGGCGCCCGGGAACATCTCCTCTCCGTCGGCGCCCGTCCAACCGGTGGTCAGCAGTTGTGCGTCGTCCGGGGCCAGTCGCCGGGACCAGACGCCGCGGCCGGCGGAGTCCTCGACCAGGAGGTCGTCGAGGTGAGCGCGGCTGCTCTCCAAGAGGACACCGGAGCCGTCGACGCCGCTGACGACCGAGGCGTCGGTGATCACCGCGAAGCTCTGGATGGCGTGGATGCCGGCAGCCGAGGCGGGCTCGGCTTCGGCGCCGATTGAAATCTCATCGATGCGCGAGTTCTTGACGCGGAGCAACCCGTGGTCGATCTGGACGCCCTTGAGGGCGGCGTCGTGGACGTAGGTCTCGTCGAGCAAGACGAAGCTGCTATACGGGCAGATGGGGCTGATCGAATCGTCACAGGACGTCAGATCTTCCTGGGCGCTCGTCGCCACCAGGCCGGTCTCGCCGCCGGGGCCAATGAGCGTGCGCTGCAGGCCGACGGCCGCGTCGATGGCGACGACGTTTCGAGTCGTCATCTCGGCCAGGGTCGTGTCGGTGACCTCGGCAGCGCCCACCGATTGGACCACGAGGCCGGCCTGCTCGGCGCCGGTCAACCTGGCCTGATGGACGCGCACCCAGTTGACGTGGCTGGCCGAGATGCTGCGGCTGCCTCCGTCGATATGGACTCGAAAGACGCCGAGGCGCTCGATGTCCGACGCAGCGACGACCGGTGCCTCTTCGGGGCCGGTCAGGCGGACTTCGGCGGCGCAGGTGCCCGACAACGCCAGGGATTGACCCACGTCCGTATCCGCCGGCCACTGATAGTCGCCGGCGGCCAATAAGATGACGGCGGGTTCCTCGGAGGCGGCCTCGAGTGCGCTCGCCAAACTATCAAAAGGCGCGTCCTCGGAGCCGTCGCCGGTCTCATCGGCGGCCGCGTCGACGTAGACGCGCGTCCAGTCGTTGGGGATGGCCTCGTCGGTGACGTCCTGGAAGCGGCGCTCGCACTCGGCCGACTCGCCCGCCGAGGCGCTCCCGCTCTTCAGGTCGAAGGAGGTGTTCCAGTCGGTCTGATCGCCGGTATCCGCGCCGGGCCCCGAGTCCACGGCAGCGTCGGTCTCGCCGGGGTCTTGGCCGGCGTCGTTGGACGAGCAGGCGCTCAGCCCGATAGCCACCGCGAATAGCGCCGTGAGGGCAATTGAGCCGTGTCGAAGAACCATGGTCCACCACCTATTCTATAATCATCAATTGAGCGCTCAGATATCTCGCGCGATGCGAAATCCGAATAACCTGACGATGCGGTCGGCGACGTTCGAGCGTCGGGAGGCCGCCCGGCACGAGTTGGCCGGGGAGCCGTAGCCGCCCCCGCGCGTGATGTATCGCGGCGTTTCGGAGTCGTCGTCGCGCGTGCTCGTCCACTCGATGACCAGTCCGGCCATATCGCGCACGCCGAAGGGCGATTCGTCGAATTGGTAGGAGCCGACCGCCGTCGGCATGGGCTTTCCGGGAGTGCTGTCGACCATCCGGCAAAGCGTCGGGTCGAAGCCGTTCCCCCACGGGAAATAGCGCCGGTCCTGGCCGCGCGCGGCGACCTCCCACTCGAATTCGGTCGGCAGCCGGTAGTTGCAGCCGTCGCGCTCGCTGCGCCACTGGCAGTAGGCGTTCGCGTCGTACCAATTGACCATCAGCGCCGGCCAATCGGCGTTCCATGCGTCCCCATCCTCGTCAGCGGTCGGCACCGAGAAGCGCTGTGCTTCCTCGTCGATATTCAGCCAATAGGTTCCCGAGTCCGGCGAGCGCGGCGAGTGGCCGCGGGCCTTGTCGAAGTCCTCTTGGGCCAGCGCGTTGAGGAACTCGCAATACTCGGCCAATGTGATCGGGTACCGCCCCATAAAAAACGGGTCGATGTCGATCTGCTGCTCGGTGTGGCTGCGCGGGGCGAGGTCGTCACCGCCGATGGTGTAGGTCCCGCCGGTGATATAGACGAATTCGTCGGTGCCGAGCGTTTCCGGAAGCCGGATGTCGAGCCGGGCCGGCTCGTTAGCCTCGAGCAAGATCGGAAAGCTCGCCGATTGCCGGTCCGGGGCCGATGCATGCAGCACGTACGAGCCGGTGGGAAGCGTCGATACTCCCGGCTCGAAGTCGATCTCCATGGCGGTCAGCACCGGGCCGACCGGCATCTGAGACTCCAGACGCAACTCAGCCTCGGCCGGCTCGATGCTCACCTCGAGCTCGGCGTTGTCGGTCAGCCGACGCTCGTATTTGCCGGTGTCGTATTGGTCGACCAGCGAGCGAAAATACAGCGCGCCGACCTCGTCTCGGGCGTGGCGGGCGTCCGAGAACTTGTGCCAGAACAAGTCGGCGAGCAGCTGGCGTGCCTGCGGGAGTCGCTTGTATTCGAGCGACTGACGGGCGGCCTGGACGGTCTTCGAGTAGATTTCCTCGGCGGCCAGCTCCAGCTCGGTCAGCTCGCGCTCCTCGTTCCAACGCTTGAAGCGCTCGGTCAGCGGGACCTCCGGGGTCAGGCTGGCCAGGGCCTCTTCGAGCTCGCTGCTGCGGCGCTGCAGCTCGTCGCGCCGTTGCCGGTATTGCTCGTGGAGGTCGCGGGCGCGCTCGAGCAGGCGCTCGGCGCGCTCGGTGCGGCGTTGTTGCTCTTTGACCCCGTCCAAAAAGTCCTCGACCTCCCGCGCCAGCGTCTTCGCGCTCATTCGCTCGTCGGGCTGCTTATTCATGGCCCGCGTGGCCAGCTCGCCCATCTGCACCGGGATGTTGCGCTCGGGGGCGACCTCACGAGGATCGCGCGGCTCTTGGGTGGCGACCTTGAAGAGCAGGTTGATCACCGAGTGCCCCTCGAAGGGCGTGCGAAGCGTCAGGATCTCGTAGAGGATGGCCCCGAGGCTGTACACGTCGGTCGGCGGGCCCATCTCGCTGATCTTACCCTCGACCTGCTCGGGCGACATATAGTGGGCGGTGCCCATGAGCTTGCCCTCTTCGGTATTGTTGCCCGGCCGGGACTCGAATTCGCGTTGGCGCGCATCATCGATGCATTTGGCGAGCCCCCAATCTGCGACGTAGACCTCGCCGTAGGTGCCCAGCAGGATGTTGGCGGGCTTGAGGTCGCGGTGGATGACGCCGCGATCGTGGGCGAAGGCGATCGTCAAGCAGATCTGCGAGAAGATGTGCAGCAGCCGCGGCAGCGGATAGCTCTGCTGGGTCTGCTCGTCGCCTTGGATCAGATCGTTGAGCACCTCGCGCAGGTCTTTCCCCTCGATGAGCTGCATGGTGTAGAACCACTGCTGGTCGGGGAGGGTGCCCACGTCGTAGACCGGCACGACGCCCGGATGGCCCAGGCGCCCGGTGGTCTGAGCTTCGTAGATGAAGCGGTCGATGACGTCGGTGACCGGCTCGCCGAGCCGAATCTTGAGGGCGACGTCTCGGCGCAGGAATTGGTCTCGCGCCAGCCAGACCTCACCGGCGCCGCCTCGCCCCAGCCGCTTCCGCAGGATATAGCGCTCATTGCCCGGCAATTTGCCGTAGGAGGTGTCACGGATGGTGTCACGCAGGTTGTCGCGCGGATCGGCCTCGGAGAGCTCCTCCATGGAGGTCGGCGCCGCCGCGGCCGACCCGTCCTCGCTGTGGTGCACCACGGTCGGGAAGCTCGCCGCCCCGACGAGGGTATGATCCATCTCCACATCAGTGATGGCTCGCTCGAGCCGCTCACGCCAGTGCTCGGCCTGCTCGGGCGAGCGCTCGGCCAACAGCCGGCCGGCGGTGTCGGTGTCCAGCCGCCCCTCGATGATGAGAGATTTTAGTTGTTCGATGTCGCGCTGCTCGATCACCCTACGTCCTTCGAGCGTATCACCGGGTTGATAGGTCCGGGAGTATACGCTCAGATTAATGCACTGTGCGTTATTTCCATCCCCAGTGGAGGGTATGCGTCTGTCTGATGACGGCCCGACCATACGGCAAAGGCGAACGGCGGTGCAATTGATTTTTATATTTTTAGTATACGGAGTCATTCGCGACGTTTTGACCTCAGCGGTCATCATGTGCAGTGTTCCGAGCAGCGTGCTAGAGTGACACCTCAAGCGCAGATTTTCTATGCTAGGTGGGAGCTGGAGTTGATGAGTCGAATACGAGTGTTTGCCCCATTTCGAGTGGTGTTTCTGTCGGTGGTTTGTGTGGTCGTGGCAGGCCTGGGATGCGACCCGGAAGTCGAGGGCGACGCCGGCCACTCCGACGCCGGCCACTCCGACGCTGACCAGTGGGATGATGGCCCGGAAGATGCGGCCGACACCGGAGGCGACACCGAGCGAGCGGCCCCCCATAGCACCCCGGAGGAGGCGTGCCCCAGCGGCGTCTTCGCCGGCGGCGAGGGGTTCGAGGGGCAGGGGATCTGCAGGGCCGAGTCGCCGATGCTCAGCGATTGGGACTGCCCCGACGGGTGGCAAAGCGAGCCGGCGTGGGGCGGCGAGTCATTCGGTGAATTTTTGCCTGCTCAAGTCACCGGCTACGGTATTTGCCGGGTACCCGAGACGCCTGAGGACTGTGCGGCCGGCTTTATGGCGGTGCCGGGCGAGTCCCAATGCGTCCAGCAGGGCAGCGCGTGCGCCGATGCGGGCGACGGTTGGCGCCAGGAGCAGGATATCCGCCAGCGCGCCGACGGCTTCGACGGCCGGATCTTCTATGTGGCTCCGGATGCACAGGCCGGCGCCGCCGGCACGCGGGCCGAGCCCGCCCCACTCGCCGAGGCGTTGTCCGACGCCTCGGACGGAGACATCGTCGCGTTGTCTGCCGGTGAATTTAGCGGTGGCGTGACGTTGCACGCCGATATCGCGTTGGTCGGGGCCTGCGTCTCGGCGACGACGATTCGGACGGCCTCTGAGCCCGGCGAATCAACCCAAACCGGGCTGAGCCTCTCACAGTCCGGAGGAGCGCTGGTGGCCGACCTCACCGTCAACGGCGGCGAGCCGGGCGTGTCGGTGGTCGAGCCTTCGGGCATGAATCGATTCGAGGGCGTGCGTATCGAGGCAGCCGAGTTCGAGGGCATCAGCGTCCAGGGAGGCCCGGGCGGCGTCAGCGCCCGCGAGGTGGTCGTCACCGGCACCGAGTCGCGCTCCGACGACGGCGCCGCCGGTTATGGCGTCCACGTCAGCGATGGCGCCAAGCTCGACTTCGCGCGCGGCTGGCTGGAGCAAAATCGCGCGGTCGGCCTGCTCATCCAGGGTGGGCAGACGCGCGTCGATTTGGTCGACGCGGGTATCGTCGGCACGGGCCACCAGGCCGCTGACGGCAGCTTCGGCGCCGGAGTCGTGGCCGGGGAGGGCGCCGAGTTGAGCCTCGAGCGGGTTGTGGTGCGTGACAATCGCTTCACCGGCGTGATGGTCGAGGGCGGAGGGACCACCGCGTCTCTCACCGACGTCGCCATCGAGGCGACCCGGGCCCAGCAGGCCGACGACCGACACGGCCAAGGGATGACGGTGACCGGCGGGGCCAGCGCCGAGATTCGACGTGCTCGATTCGACGCAAACCGCACTATCGGACTCGCCGTGCGTGGCGAGCAGTCCTCGCTCACCGCCTCGCAGGTTGTGTTGCGAGGCACGCAGCCGGAGGTAGCCGACGGGTCGGGAGGCATCGGCGTGCAGGTCGACGGCGGCGCCGCATTATACCTCGAAGAAGCGTGGGTGGACGATAACCGCACGGCAGGTCTGGTCGCCTTGGACGACGACACCGACGTGGAGTTGCACGACGCGCTCGTCACTCGTACGCAGGCCGACGAGGACGGCGCGCGCGGGTTCGGAGTCCACGCCGACGGCGGCGCCACCCTCCGAGTGAGGCGCGCTCATCTGCACCAAAATCGAGTGGTGGGCATCATGGGATTCGGCGCCGGGACATCGATGCAGCTCACTGATGTCACGGTCACCGACACGCAGCCGCAAGCGGCCGACGACGCCGTCGGCAGCGGCATCCTCGTCCACGACGGGGCGGGGCTGACGATCGAGCGTGGATGGCTGCAGCATAATCGAGCTTCGGGCCTGTGGATCCACGGCGAGGGCACGCGCTCCACGTCCAGCGACATCGTCGTCATCGACACCCAGCCCCAGCTCAGCGACGACAAGTACGGGGAAGGCATCGTCATGCAGAAGAACTCCGAGATCGACCTGACCCGTGCGTGGCTATCGGCCAATCACCACCTGGGCTTGGCCGCCTGGGACGGCTCTCATGGCCGGTGCGCCGATTTGGTGATTTCAGACACCGTCGTCGGCACGTTGGGCTTCGGCGACGGGGCATTCTTGCTCCAACAATCCGACATCGAATTTATCCGAACCGCCGTGCGCAACAACGAGCGTCACGGCATCGTGGTCTCCAACGCCGCGGCGAGCCTGACAGACAGCCTCATCACCCGCAATAAGGTCGGGCTGGTACGCCAGGAGGAGACAGAAATCGTCGTCCACGACTCGCGCATCCGGGACAACGAGCAGGCCGAGGAGCGATGCGAATTGCTCTGCTACGACGAGCCGTCCACCTCCGAGCCGGTCGACGCGCTGCCTTCGACTGACTGAGGCGCGTCGGCTGTGTGTGCTCCAGTTCGGTGGCCGGCCAACCGGAGCGAAGGCCTCCGTGCCTTCGAGGCCAGCGTCGCATGACGCCCCCGACGCCAGGGACGGCGTCGCTCCAGTGGTGGCACCGAAACCGATCACACAC
>JBKGZI010000297.1:0-7713 GCA_046545675.1 Persicimonas sp. | reverse complement strand
GGGGGTGCGACTCGGCAAAAAGCGCCGAGTCTTACCCCCAGCTATGGTTTGGTTTTGTGGCCGGTTGAACGTTCGGGTGGATCCCCGAGACGACGTTGCGAGCCATTAATAACCACCTATAATGCCCCCAACAATCACGCCTCCCACACAACCCAAACGCCCATGCCCAGCCAAGACATCACCATCGACATCCCCGGACTCTCTCTGGCCGCCAAGGTCTGGGGCCCGTCCGAGGGGCGCCCCGTACTGGCTTGCCACGGCTGGTTGGACAACGCGGCCAGCTTCGACCGACTGGCGCCGATGCTCGAGGGATTGCGGATCGTGGCCATCGACTTTCCGGGCCACGGCCGCTCCGAGCACCGGCCGCCGGGGACGACCTACCACTTCATCGACTGGGTGCCGGTCTACTTCGACGTGGCCGATAGCCTCGGCTGGGAGCGATTCTCGCTGATGTGCCACTCGATGGGCGCCGCGGTCGCGACGCTGGCCGCGGGCACCTACCCCGAGCGCATCGAGCGCATGGTCCTCATCGACGGGCTGGGGCCGTGGACGACGCCGGCCGCACAGGCGCCCGAGCAGCTCCAAAAGGCGCTCGACGAGCGCAAGGTACTCTCCGAGAAGAGCCCGCGCACGTTTGCCTCGCCTGAAGCCGTCGCCTCGGTGGTCTCCGAGATTCACTCCGTGTCGCCCCAAAACGCTCGGCTGCTCGTCGACCGCGGCGTCGAGCAAAACGACGACGGCCAGTGGGAGTTCTCCTACGATCTCACCCTGCGCGGCGCCTCGCATATGCGCCTGACCGAAGAGCAGGTCATGGGGTTTCTCCGACGCATCGAGTGTGCGACCTTGCTCGTTCGACCCGAGAACGGCTGGCCGGCCGATCCGCAGCAGATAAAACAGCGAATGGCCGCCATCGCCTCGCTGGAGTCTGTCTCCGTGCCCGGCAACCACCACGTTCACTTAGATCATCCCGAGCGTATGGCCTCGAATATCCAGAGTTTTTTCGATGCGAGCTGAGAGCCCCAAGCCTCCAAGACACTTGCTTTTCGAAATGCTCCCACTAGGTTGTTTGTAACAACAGGGCAGGTTCTGATAGCACGGGGCCGCCACCAGAAAGCTACATCACTCAACAGTAGGAGCACTTATCGGTAGGAGCAGAGGAAGAAACTCGCGACGTCGCAACGCAGACACTCACCGCACCAATCGGGACATCCGCTACGATGAAGTCCGCCTGATCGACCAAGAAGGCGAACAGCTCGGCGTGATTTCATCGCGCGAAGCCCAGCTCAAGGCCAAAGACTTGGGCCTCGATCTGGTCGAAGTCGCCCCCGAGGCGAACCCGCCGGTGTGTCGGATCATGGACTACGGGAAGTATAAGTACCAACAGTCCAAGAAAGAGGCGAAGAAGACAGATAACGTCTCTTTGAAGACGGTGCGTATGCGCCCGAAGACCGACGACCACGACCTCAAGACCAAGATGAACCGCGCTCAGCGGTTCCTCAAAAAGGGCAACCAGGTCAAATTCGTCATGCAGATGCGCGGCCGCGAGCGAAAGTATACCGATCGATGGGCCGACCAACTTCACGAGATCATCGACGAGATGGGTGAAGAGATGGATCGCGACATCAAGATGGTCGCCGAGCCCAAAAGCCAGGGCTGGCGAATCACCTCCGTGGTCGAGCCGGCCTGACGGCCAGACAGGTTAAAACTCGACCGTCCAGCCGATCTGGACAGAGGCAGCCGGCGCTTGCCGCCCCGCTCGGGGTGAAGCCGCCGGCTGTTTTGTCTCTGGTGTGTCGGCGGATAGCGCCAGCCAAAGGCCGGTGCCGGTCGTGATCGCCCCGACTCCGTAGAGGCTGGGCACCAGCCACCCGGCGGTGTCGACGTTGTCCTGGAGTTGGCGCTGGCGCGCAGCGTGGCTGCCGGTGCGTTCGAGCGCGTCGAGGGTGTCTTCCTGGCGGGCGCTGAGCACATGGTAGAGCGCGCTGCCCGCCAAGATCGCCACGCCGGCGCCCACGACGGCCCACTCGTTGCGGGCGATGTGGGCGCGGGTCGGCGGCGGACGGGTTTCCGCGCGGCCCAGGCGCCGGTCGATCGTTTGGCGCCGCTCGTTGACCCGCTCGTCGGTCTCCAGCGCGGCCACATAATCGGCGATCTCGGCGGCCCGGTCCTCATCGCCCTGCTCGAGCGCCTCCTCGGCGACCTCGAGACGACAGTGGCCGAGCACCGAGCGCGCCTCGACGCGATCTTTGATGGTCATCTCGTCGGCGAGCAAAAAGAAGACTGCCTGTCGGCTGGCCCGCTCGCAATCGTCCGCCTTGAACCAGGCGATCGCGGCGTTTTTGCGCAAATTGGGGTCGGGCACGAAGCCATGTGCCTGCTCGAATTTTCGGGCGGCCGCCTCGAAGTCTCCCTCGGCGAAGGCCGAAAAGCCCTCTTCGTTGAGCTCGAGCATGCGCTCTTCCGGATCGACCGGCTCGTCGACTCGCTCGGACTGGCCCACCTCGGCTGGGTCCGCCTCATCTCGGTCAGTGGAGCCCTGGGCCGCAGCAGGCACGGCCCAGCACAGCGTGCTCACGACCAGCAGCGAGCAGAACCACCGGGCCCCCCGACACATTATCCTCACAGATTCCATCATCAACTCAGTAGGTCAGCTCGAGCTTTCTCGGCCGGCGCTTCTCTTCGTCTTTGTCGCCGTGGCTCTCGGCCGGTGGATCGTCCGTCTTCGTGCGCGCCGCCGGCTCGGACTTTGCGCGCGCGGGCTCTTGTTCTTCGACTTCCTTGTCCTCATCTGATGAGCCGTCAGCCTGTGCATCATCGTCTGCGTCGTCTTCGAGCGCCTCGAGCGCTGCAGCCTCGTCCGACGGCGGCTCCTCGGATTCATCCGGTGTCTCAAAGATGGCCTCCTCGCTTCTGTCGACCTCGGCGCTACCTGGCTCTTCGGGCTGCGTCGATGAGCCGCTCCACAAAAATAACCCACCCGCGGCGAGCACTGCCACGATGGCGCCGGCGAGCCAAAACGCGGCGCGCCTCTGGGGCGACACGGCATCGGCATAGGCCTGCTCCGGGGTCTGCTCGTCCGCGTCGCCCTCGGGAGCGATGAGCGTGCCGAAGGCGCTCGAGCGGCTGACGTCGTCGCCGCCATCGAGGACCATCGTCTCGCGCTCCGAGACGTCGTTGGGGCGGTTGGCCGGAATGGGCGTGTCGGCATCTTCGTAATTCAGCAGCGTCTGGTCGACATCGTCGGCGAGATCGCCGACCTCGGTGGGCGTCTCGTGGGTGGCCGGCCGGCTCTCTTCGGGTCGCTGATAGCGATCGAGGGTCGCCATCGAGATCTCCTGGCTGGGCTCGAAGGCCACGTAAGGGCGCAGGATATCGAGAATCTCGGTCGGCGACTGCAGCCGATGCTCGGGATCTTTGGCCATCAGCCGGCTGACCATCTCCTCGATGACCCCGGGGGCGCGTCCCGACTCCATCGGCGGGATGGGATCGTGCATATGCATACCAAGCAACTCGGGCACCTGATGCGACTCGTAGGGCAGCCGGCCCTCGATGAGCTCGTAGGCGAGCACACCGAGGGCGTAATAGTCGCAGGCCGGGGTCAGATCGAGCCGGCCGCGGCACTGCTCCGGGCTCATATAAGCCGGCGTGCCGTTGATCTCACCGAAATTAGTCAGCCGTGAGCCGCTCGGCGTGGTGTCCTCGTCGCTGGAGCTGGGCTTGAGGGGCTGGCCGGCCTCTTCGCGGATACGCGCCAGGCCGAAGTCGAGCACCTTGACGCTCGCCGGTCGGCCGCCCTCGTCGACGAGCATGATATTTTCGGGTTTGAGATCGCGATGCATAATGCCGCGCTCGTGGGCGTGCTGCAGCGCGGCGGTGATCTGGTAGAGGATGTGGAAGACCTCGTCGAGCGACAGCGCGCCCTCCTGCATGCGCTTGGCCAGCGTCTGGCCCTCGACGAATTCGGTGACCATATAAAAGCAGCCGAGGTCGTCGCACGAGCCGAAGTCGAAGAGCGTCAGGCAACTCGAATGGCTCAGGCGCGCGACCGCCTTGGCCTCGCGCAAAAAACGCTCGGTGGTCAGCTCACGCTCCTGGATCGACGGGTGCAACAGCTTGATGGCCACTTTGCGATCGACGGCGAGCTGGGTACCCGAATAGACCTTGCCTATTGCCCCCTGGCCGATGACCTCGTCGAGGCGGTATCGCTCGTCGAGGATACTCCCCCGGTGAGCCCCCGCGGAGCCGGATGGCTCGGGTTTCGCAGATTTGGCCATCAGCACAGGTGCTTCATCTCGAGACACTTAAACAACCAGGCACACCCTCTCATATCGGCAGGCACGAAGACGCATACCGACTCGCCACGTTCGTTACAACTATACGATCAACCGTATGCTGAATTTATGCAACGTCACCCAATAAAAAAGTGATGTAGCTCAACTCATCGGCCGTGCACCCTGTTGATGCCGTTGAGCGCGGCCACTCGATAAGCCTCGGCCATGGTGGGGTAATTGAACGTGGTGTCCGTGAAGTAGCGAAGATCGTTCGCCTCGCCCGGCTGGCTCATGATCGCCTGGCCAATATGGAGAATCTCGGCGGCCTGATAGCCGAAGCAGTGGATGCCGAGGATCTCGAAGGTCTCGCGGTGAAAGAGGATCTTGAGCATGCCCACCCTGCAGTTGACGATCTGGGCGCGCGCCAGGCTGCGAAACAGCGCGTGGCCGACCTCATAGGGCACTTGCTGCTCGGTCAGCTCGCGCTCGGTCGGGCCGACGCTGCTGATCTCGGGGCTGGTATAGATGCCGGTGGGGATATGCTCGACCAGCCGGCGGTCATGCTCGCCGCGCACGATATGGGCGGCGGCGAAGCGGCCCTGGTCGTAGCTGGCGCTGGCCAGCCCCGGAAAGCCGACCACGTCGCCGACCGCATAGATGTGCTCGACGCAGGTCTGATAATATTCGTTGACGTCGAGCTGCTTGCGAGAGTTGGTCTGGCAGCCGACGTTTTCGAGCTCCAACTCCTGGGTATTTCCGGTGCGGCCCTGCGCCCACAACAGATAGTCGCTGCGCACCTTCTTGCCCGATTTGAGGTGTAGTATGACGCCGTCGTCGCGCGCCTCGACCGCCTCGTACTCCTCGTTGTGGCGGATAATCGTGCCCTGGTCGCGCAGGTGATAGCTGAGCGCGTCGATGATCTCGTCGTCGAGGAACGACAGCAGCTTGTCGCGCGTGTTGACCAGGTCGAGCTTGCAGCCCAGACTTCGCAGGATCGAGGCGTATTCGCAGCCGATGACCCCCGCCCCGTAGATGGTGATCGAGCCGGGCGTCTCCTCGAGCTGGAGCACGCTATTGGAGTCGAGCACCCTCGGATGGCCGAAGTCGATATCCTCGGGCCGCCACGGACTGGTGCCCACCGCGACGATGAAGTGCTTGCCTTTGATGCGCTCGGTGATGCCCTCGGAGCTGGTCACCTCGAGGGTATGTTCGTCCACAAAGCGCGCCAACCCGTCGACCATGCGCACGTCGTTTCGCTCGTAGAAGCCTCGACGCATCTTGACCTGCTGAGAGACCACGTCCTTGGCCTCGCGCAGCAAATCCGGGTATTCGATATCCAGGTACCTGAGCGCCGGTTGGAACATCGGGGCGCTGCGAAAATCGTCGTAGCGCTGAATCGCGTGGCGAAGCACCTTGCTGGGGATGGTGCCCCAGTGTACACAGCCGCCGCCGAGTTCCGACTCGCGGTCGACGATCGCGACCTCCTTGCCGTTTTTGGCCGCGGTCATCGCCGCACCCTCGCCTCCAGGGCCGCTTCCGATGACCACTACGTCGTATTGCTTCATGGATTTGATCAGGGGTTCAGGGGGTGATCAGGGGTTCAGGGGTTCAGGGGTCCAGGGGTCCGGGAACTGCTTAACTACAGGGTCCAGGGGTCCGGGAACTGCTTGGCTGCAGGGGCCCGGTTGCTCGGGTAGCGTATCCGACGGTGGGCCATTCGGCAAATAGGTAGCGATTGGCGAAGGGCCTCAAAACTCGCGGCTTTCGAGGGCCTCGATGGCCGTGCGCCACTGCGCGGGGACCTGGGCCTTTTGGCCAGCGGAGTAGTCGAAGGCGACGATGAGCGCCTCGCCGATGGCGGCGACGCGGCCGAGCTTCTCGCTGGCCACGGCATGCTCGACGGTAAAGCGGTCCTCGCCCAGCTCGATGACCCGCGCGCCGACGGCGACGGTGTCCGGGAAGGTCAGCGGAGCCTTGAACCGACACGAGGTCGAGGCCAGAATCGGCCCGATGCCCTCGGGCATTCCGGCCACACCACTGACGCCGGCCTCGTCGAAGTAGTCGATGCGCGCGTTTTCGAAGTAGCGAAAATACCGCGTATTATTGACGTGCTGGAAGGCGTCCATGTCGCCCCAGGCGACCGGAAATGTGGTGATGACCGGGTAGTCGGAGAGAATATCGCTCAGTGAATCACTCATATCGAGCTCCTATCAGTGCGAGGCTGCGGCTGGGAGCTGCGCTCATTCGACCGGCGAGCCCAACATGGACTCGAAGCGGACGCACTCGAGCTGATCTTGGTTCTCGCGCGCAAACGCCTCGTCGCAGGGAATGTCGTTGCTGTCGCGGGGGGCCACGCCCTCGTAGGTGCGCGTCTCGATGCGCACGTCGCGCTCGGTCTCGAAGACCGCGACGCGCTCGCTCAGCTCGATGGTGCACGCGTCGCGAATGTCGGTGATGTCGACGCTGATGCGCTTCCACGCCTCCCCTTCCTGCTCGTCGAAGCTGGCCGTATCGCTCGGGGCTGCGCAGTCGTCGACGTCGTCGCAGGGGATGTAGGCTAGCGTGTCACCGTCGTCCGACAGCGAGAGTTGAAAATAATCATCGCCGGACTCGTACGTGTCGCCCTGGGTCTCGCAGCCGTCGGTGTTGCGGGTGTGCTGGATGGAAATATAGCTCCCCTCGAACGGTGAGGTCGGCGCGGGGTCGTCGCCACAACCGGCGGAAATCACGAGCAGGCTCGCGACGAGCGTCCCGACGATCACCGAGCTTTTCTGTCGAACGTCAAACATCATCATCTCTCTTCTACGAGCGCCTCGATCTGCGCCTCGGTCTCTTTTTGTGTCTCCTCATCGAAGCCCGGGTGGACGTGTCGAACCACGCCCTTGCGGTCGATGAGATACGAGGTCGGAAAGGTCTGCGGCCCGAATTGGCGCGCCGCGGGGTGCTTCTTCTGCCAGACGACATCGAAGGCCACATCGCGGCCCTTTAAGAACTCGCGCACTTTCCTTTTATCGGAGTCGAGGCTTACCGCAACGACGACCAGATCGCCAGAGTGGTCGGCGGCGAGCTGTGAATAAAACGGGAAGGATTCGGTGCACGGATCGCACCACGTCGCCCAGAAGTCGACCAGCACGACCTTGCCGCGAAGCTCCTCCGAATCCAGCTCCTCGCCGTCGAGCGTGGTCACCGAAAATTCGGGCGTATCCCCGGACTCGACGCCCGCCGACACCACGGCCGGCCACATCAGCGCCGTGGCCATCAATATCACTACGAAAATTGGTCGCATTGTCTCGGCTCCGGTGTCATGGGTCACAGCTAGGCGGCATCATAGTGACGAAGCCGGGCTCGGACAATGATCGCGGTCATGGTCGTAGACGGGCCTGCTCAAATTCCGCTTAAAAGGTATCCGTGCGGCGGCGAGAATGGGTGCCAGGCACGCTAC
>JBKGZI010000296.1:0-7780 GCA_046545675.1 Persicimonas sp. | reverse complement strand
CGGCCAGCCCCGCGCCCACGATAATGACATCTGAGTCCATGGTGCTCCTCCCGCAATCCGTGTCCGAGTTCGTCTCTCGCGCAACAAGACGAACTTAAACACCAACGGGGGGCGAATCGGCCTTCGGTGCGGGTCATCCACGTCGTCCACGGGGGCGTGACCCCGCCTATTGACGCAATGAAGATTGATTCGTGAGTAGAAAGTCTTCAGTCGCCGTCCAGAGACGGTACACGCCTTCGGGGCGCGAGGCTCTGTCCTCGCCCCGCGGCCTCTGTGCCGCGGCTTGCGTGTCCGCAATGCCCGTTCGGGCCGCTCGCAGGAGACTTCGCGGGCCGTCGGGGAACGTACTTCTCTTATGGTGGAGTAGGAGGTGGGCTCGACCGACTCGCAGCCCGTGGTCGTGGTCGTGGTCGTAGACGAACAGCGAAAAACCTCGCGAAGCAGCCACGTCGGTTGGCTCTACCGGTTTAAGTATCGAGCGAAGCGCCATCGAACACGCTTGACCCCAGACGACTCGTCGACAAATTCGTCGCGACAACTCACGAGACTCACTTCTACCGAGCAAGTGACTCCGAAGAGGCCCCGCCGATGCAGACAACCGCAACCGTTCAATGCCCCTGGTGCTTCGAGCAGCTCGAGGTGTGGATCGACCCATACACCGCCGGCGAACTCATCCGCGACTGCGACGTCTGCTGCCGGCCGTGGCTCGTCCACGTTTCGCGTGACGCGTCGGGACGGCTGGAAGTAAGTGTGCGACGCTCGAACTGAGCCTGGCCGAACCAAGAACCCTCGGCAAACGCGCATGGGATGGGGTCCGTCGGGGAAGGTAATTCTCGTACGTTGGGCATCGTGGTCCAACGCGCTCGACTAATGTTCTGATACAGACCTAGTCAGGACGAACCGGACGAAGCCGCTCTAACGTCGTGTTTGGTTGGCCTGCGTAATGGTCTCGAATACGCTGCACTACATTGTCGGGGCAACCAAACCGCGGACCGCTCCATGTCCTTAACCTCCTCGTAGGTTGCCGAACGCTCTTTGCCTTCTGCGTTCACTATTTCAATGTCGCTTGGATCTGCAATGTTTTGCCGGAAGAGTTCCGGAATAGGAATTTCGGCAGGCTCAAGCGGAACGTGACCGATAGTCTCCCAGGTATCAATCGCACCAGCAGACACAGCCAACACAAAGAGGACTGGTCTAAAAGTAATCTCCTGGGCGTCTAGTTCCTCCGTAGTTCTTGCGTCATAAAAAGCAACAAAAGGAGATTCAAGCACGCGGCCATAAGTACGGTAACCGTCTTCAAGATCAACCCTTAAGAGGGTTCCTGGCTGTTTCTTCTTTGTCATTGGAAACCTCTTCGAGATGTTACTGTAGAATGGCCCGTATACCAATGAGCTTCCCCCGAAAGCTCCTGGTGCAGCATCATGGTATTGACGGCCGAGGACGGCCGCCGCGCCGGCAAAGGCGAGGGCTACAGCGACCTCGAATTCGGCATCCTCGAGGAGCTCGGCCACCAGCGCGTCCCCGTGGTGACCACGGTCCACGAGCTCCAGGTCGTCGACGGCTTCCCCTTCGACGCCCACGACATCGGCCTGAGCGTCATCGCCCCCGAGCGAACCATCGACATCGACCAGCCGCCCCGGCTTACTCCACGTCCGAGTTGATGAAGGGAATCTCGAAGCTCCCGTCAGTGACGTCGAGTAACTGTGGATCGCCGGAGTTGCCGTCTGACTCGTATAGCGTCGCCGTGCCCTGGAAGCCGCCATCGACTGGATCCTGAGAGTCGGCCGTGGGATCATCGGGGAACGCGTCGATTTGCAGCGCCCCGCTGCCCATCAGGTACGCCTCCTCAGCCTGGGCCAACCACTGCTCGCCGTCGTCCTCCAGCGCATCGAAGGGGATGTTGCGAAGGAAGACGCCCATGGCACAATCGGGCTCGGTCTGCTCCATGCAGTCAGACTCGAAGTCGATCGCACCCGCGTCCCCCGAAAACCCGGGAACCATGATCACGAAGACGTCGGCGTTGGTGTCGTCGAGCATCTCGCTGGCGCCGATGACGAGGGTATCCACGTCGAGCTGTACCATCGCGAACGTACCTGGCTCCGGCGAGTCTCCGCCAGGAAACTCGGGGTTGCCGGCGACGCTGAACTGGCCGGAGCTGCCGTTGGCATAGTTGAAGCTGAACTCACCCTCCGGCTCGGCCGGCGGAGCATCGGGCTCGTCTCCGGTATCGTCGCTCGCATCTTCGTCGGTCACATCCTCGCCCACGTCTTCAACCCCGGCGTCTTCCTGCACCCCGACATCCTCCGAAGGCCCGTCGTCGTCATCGCTCGAGCACCCGAAAGCGAAGGTCGCCACGAAGAGGACGACCAGCGAGACAACCAACCACTTCTTTCTGTTCAACTGCATACTCACTCTCCATCGAAACAAAACCCAATGCCCTGGGCACACCGCCCGGGGAGCTTGGCTACCGTAAGCGCGAACATCGCGGCGTCAACGATAACGCGCGGCCCCATCGGGTGCCCCCGAGCTGGGTCTATGCCCGACCGGGCGACCGGGGCCGCTGCTGTCCAGGGGCTGAGGGGAGCCCGGGAGGTCGAGCGCCACGTTGGCGAGCCTTCTCGAGGATCGCCTCGGCGACGCGGCTTCCGGATAGCATCGCGCCGTTGATCGAGGCGGTGTCTCCGGGATGGCCTGCATGCCCCCGGCGGGCACCGATGTCCGCCCTGCACTGAACATCTCGAAGATAAAACCGAAGAGCAGGCTGGAGTTATCGAGGTTCGGGTCGAGCATCGCGCCGCGCTTCCAGGCCTGCAGGTCGAGGGCGTCGTAGTCCAGAAAGCGCTGCGCCTGGGGGTACGCCTCCAGGAAGACCTGAAAGCCGCGGTCGAGTAAGAAGCCGTCGACCTCGTCGGTGCGCACCCTCCCGCCCACGTCGTCGGACGCCTCGAGAATGAGCGCGCTCCTTCCGCTCTCCTCGAGCCGTCTGGCACACGTAAGGCCGGCCAGCCCCGCGCCCACGATAATGACATCTGAGTCCATGGTGCTCCTCCCGCAGTTCGTGTCCGAATTAGCTCATCGAGCGCACCGCCGAGATGAACTCCGGTTGCCACTCGATATAGAAGCGATTGGGCTGCCAGGCGAGCGTGTCTGCGGCCGCGAACCGGCTCCCACGCCGGTGGGCCATGCCCCGGGTCCTGGGCCTTGGCCGATGAAACGAACATTGCGAGCCGACCATGCGCGCAGATCAGCGGCATGGCCCACGGGGGCGTCACCCCGCCTATTAACGCAATTAAGATTAATGTCTGCGGATCGGTGAGATGGCCGATTCCCGACGTCGCGGATCGGCAGCGTGGTCGCCTTCCGACGTCGCGGATCGGCAGCGTGTTCGGTTCTCGAGGCCACGAACCGGCGACCATCGCCCGATGTGATGCCGTTAATCTTAAATCCGTTAATAGGCCGGCTCCCACGCCGGTGCGCCATGCCCCGGGTCCTGGACCTTGGTCGATGAAACGAGCTACAGGCTCATGCCCCCAGCCGTATCATCCGAGCAGATAGCCCGCCGCCCGCAGCATCAGTGAGGGTTTTCGCTGGATGACCGCCGCGGCGCTGAGCACGCCGCCGAACAGCGCGCCGGCCACCCCGCAGGTGGCGATGTCCTGGCCGGTCAGATACAGCCCTTTGATGGGCGTATGCGGGCGCAAAAAACGCTGGCAAAAACGCCGCGGCGAGTGCTCGAGCCCGTAGATCTCACCGCGCCGGTAGGCGCAGAAGTGCCGGGTGGTCAGCGGTGTGGACAGCTCATAGTAGTCGACCTTGCCGCGAAGCTGCGGCTGCTGGGCGTACAGCGACTCCAGCAGCCGCTTCGAGATGCGCTCTTTGAAGGCCTCGTAGTCGTCGCCGCGATCCTTCCAGTCGGTGCCCTCCCACTGCTCGACCCATTCGTAGGGGGCGATGGTGATCGCCTCGATGGTGCTGCGGCCCGGAAAGCGCCTCTCGAAGTCGGGATCTTTGGCCCCCGGAAAGGACAGATAGACCACCGGAAACGGCGCCTGCGGGTCTGCGCCGGCCCGCTGCAGGTTCTCCTCGAGGTGTTCGTCGGGGTAGACCCACAGGTTCGGCTTGGCGAGGCCGAGCTCGTCGGCGGTGTGCTCGAGGCCGATATACAGACATAGGTGAGCGGCGGCGGGCCTAACCTTGGCCAATTGGTCGGCCAGACCGTGGCGGCGGGCGACGGCGTCGTCGAGCAACTCCTCATAGGTGTTGAACAGACCGGCGCCGCTGATGACGACCGGGGCGCGCAACACGGCGCCGTCGGCCATGCGCACGCCTCGGGCGCGGCCGCCTTCGACGACCACCTCGTCGACCTCGGCGCGGATCAGCACCCGCCCGCCGGCCTCCTCGATGACCGGCACGATCGACTCGGCGATGCGGCTCGAGCCGCCCACCGGATAACACGCCCCGTGGATATAGTGGGTCACCAGCATGGCGTGCATCGCGAAGCTGCTCTCCGACGGCGGCAGCCCGTAGTCTCCCCACTGGCCGCACAAAACGGCGATGAGCCGCTCGTTATCGGTCAGCTCCTCGAGGACCTCCCGGGTGGTTCGCTCGGCGAGCCTGTCGAAATCGCCGGTCAGGCGCGAGCCCACGAGCCTGGAGAGCGTCGGCGGCAGCGCCTTGTCCAGAAAATAGCCCATCGAGGCCTCCTCCACCTCGCCCAGCAGCCCGAAGTAGGCTTCGATCGCCTGACGCTCCCCGGGAAAATACGACTGCAGCTTCTCCTTCAGCGCTCGGCGCCCCTTGGGAAAATCGTAGACGTCCTCGCCGATGACCACCCGATCGTAGACCTCGCCCATATCGGCCCACTCGAGGGTCGAGTCGGTGACCAGGCCCAGCACCTTCCCCAATATCGTCTTCGGGTGGACACTGCCGATATAGTGGACGCCCACGTCCCACTCGTAGCCCGGCCGCCGAAAGGTGTGGGTGTAGCCGCCGGCGGTATAATGCCGCTCGAGGACGAGCACGCGCAGGCCCGCCAGCCGCGCCAAGAGCGCCGCCGAGGCCAGGCCTCCGATGCCCGAGCCGATGACGATGGCGTCGTATTCTTGGTCGTCCGAAAAGCGTTTATATGGCGTCGCGATACCAGGCATCCGTCCTCCGGAGATTCGATGAGCTCGGTGCAGCTCGACGATCTCGCGATCACTCCTCGGCGCACACTTCGCACTCGTCTTCACAGGCGTCGTCGTCGGTGCACGCGTCGCCTTCCTTGCCGGAGGTGGTACACTCACACGCCCCGTTGACGCATTCGTGGCTCGACGAGCACGTCTCTGAAGAGGAGGAACTGGTATTGTTGTCGCCGTCGTCGCCGCCGTCATCGCCACAGGAGACCGACAGGGCGAGGGAGAACGACAGACACAGAATAAAAAACAGTCGTCTAATCGACATAGGTAATCCCCTATTTCATACAAATACTCACTCAATAGTTTCTCGCCAGAAGCCTATTCGGCTCCTGACCTATTGCCAACCATACAGCGTCAGCAAATACTGTCGATCGATTTGCGCGTCCTTAGCCTGGCGAACGTCGAAATATCAACTCCTCATGGCAACTGGACGCTCAAGCTGTAGTCGCCTTCGCTGCCCAATTCGCCGTCGACGATCACAAATACTGTCTCGCCGCCCTGCACGTCGAAGGTCAGCGACTCGGGATCGCCCGGGCCATTGAGTACGGTCCCGTCGATGCAGGCCGGCTGGCTGCAGTCGTCGCGGGTGTAGATGAACGGGTCGAAGTCATCTACCGGAACGACCGAAACCTCGTAGGTGGTCGTCGTCGTCGGCGACACGGCGTAGACCTTGTCTTTGCCGCTGAACTGACCACTCGGACAATTCTCGTCGCTCGCCGAGGCACTGTAGTCATCGGTGGCATCGGTGGTTGTCTCCGTGTCGAAGGATCCACCGCTGGTGACGTCGATGGCCGTCTCACATGTGTCGCCGGGGACCTCCCGCGAACCATCGGCGCCGGTGTCGGCGCCGGTGTCGGTGGCCGCATCGTCGGTGGCGTCCTCACCGACGTCTTCTTCGACATCGTCGGTGGCGTCCTCACCGACGTCTTCTTCGACATCCGGGCCAACGTCCCCAGCGGTATCTGGCGAGGCGTCGTCCGCCGCGTCGGCGGTGTCCGTGGCGTCGGTCGTCACGGCGTCGGTCGTCGTGGTATCGGCATCCGACCCACCGGAGTCTCGGGTCGACTCGTCGACCGGATCATCGGTGGCGCAGCCGCTCAGCATGAGGGTGGCGCCGATGAGCAGGGCGGTGAGGCTTCGAGCGCGGGGTCGATACATCGGGACTCCTTTCAAAACTGAGCAAGGGGATGCGCTGGTCTCTCATCATTCGGCCGGCGGGCACTCGAAGCCGTATTGGCGGTCGGTGCTCAGATTGCTGAAGGAGCCGCCCATGGGCAGCTCGTCGGTGTGCCCGCAGGTGTCGGTCAGCTCGAGGGAAACCACCTCCAGTCGCGAGGGATTGCCGCTGTGCCAGTCTTCGTCGGGATCGAACGCAAAGGTCAACTCGGCGCCGTCCACGGTGGCCTCGCGGGTAACTTCCTTGGGAAGATCGCCGACCTGCGAGGTCGTGATCGTCGTGACGTCGAGCCGCGCGGATTCGATCGCGGCAGGGTCGGCATCGAGCGTGAGCACGATGCGCGGGTCGAGCGAATCGCTCATCGTGGCCGCGCCCGACCAGAAATACGAGTCTCCGGGAGGGTCGCCCAAGACCACGTCCGAGCAAGTCAAATCAGCGGCCGGGCAGCTTCGGCACTGGCCGTCATCTTCCCATTCGTCGTCCGAACACAGAGGGCCCTCGGAGGCGTCCTCTTCGGAGGTGTCCCCGCCATCCTCGGCCCCGGCGTCCTCCTCGCCCGACGGCTCGACGCATGCGCCGTCGACGCACGTCTCGGCGCCATCACAATCCTCGGTGACCTCGCACTCCGCTGTCTGCTCTTCGTCGGTGTCGGTATCCGAGCCACATCCGACGACCAAGAGCATAACGGCACAGATCAGCACGAGACTCGAACGCAGCTTTGGGTCCAACATAGCTTTGACTCCACTTCAGAAAAAGACCGGCGACATTTTCGATGCTGGCAAGCCTGCCAAGAGCCCCCAGGGTTTGCAAGCTGAGTCGCCTATATTAGGAGGCGCAATGCGGGGGCGCACCAACCCTGAACTTCAGAAATTGACGTTATAGGTGTCGAGACGATTGCGGAATCGGCGTGCTCCGACGCTTGCAGACCCGTATGGAAGCTTCCATAGTGCCCGTCCTAGCGACCTCCGGTGACTTGCTGAGCTCGCTGGCGCATCTCGAGTCCACCGACGACCTATTGGCCCTGTCGAGCGCAGCGGTCGCGCTCGTCGGCGGCTACTTCGGCTGGATTTTCGCCGGCGCGGCCTTCGTCTGCGCCGACGGCGAGTTCGAGCCTTGATGATAATATTGCTGCTCGTGGGGTGTGCGAGTCGCCTCCCGATGCCGCGGATCGGCGACGTGCTCACTTCTCGAGGCCACGCACCGGCGCACACCGCCAGACGTGCCGCCTTTAATTTTAATTGCGATAATAGGCCGGCTCCCACGCCGGTGGGCCATGTCCGATTCCTGCACCTCGGTCGACACATCGACTGGCTCAAAGCCCCCGGGTCGCTCTCTGGTAGGGCTCGCGGTGGACGGGCCGCTCGACGATCTCCTAGTCCCTAAATAAGCGAGTACTTCGTCGCGAGGGCGTGGAGGTGTGCATGAT
>JBKGZI010000295.1:0-7801 GCA_046545675.1 Persicimonas sp. | reverse complement strand
CACATCATCTGTGAGCGCATTATCCGCGGGCGGCTCGTCCGAAGTGCTGGTCGTCTCCGATTCATCGAGCACCCTATCGAGCATGCGCAACGGGGTTTTGATCCCGGCGTCTTCGTCGTCGCTGCGTCGGCGCACTTCCCGCACGGCGCGCGAAGCATCGCGCGGTTTCTCGACGCGGACGCGGTCTTGGGACGGGTCGTCTTCGCTCGACGTCTCTCCGGCGACAAAATCGATCAGGCCGGAGTCGCCGCCGAGCTCGAAGTTGCTGGCGACACTTTCGCCGAGCGTCTCCACCCAGCCGAAGTCCTCAGTGTCCCAAATCTGAACGGTCTTGTCGCTCGACAGCGACACGAATTGATCCTCGCCGAGCGGCTCGACGCCGAGCACCCAATCCGAATGGGCGTGCATCCGCTGCTCGAGGCTCGGCTGCTGCCAATTCCAAACACCGAGTGTCTGGTCGTAGCTCCCCGAGATTAGATACGGGCTGCCGGCCACGAAGTAGAGGCTGGAGACGTAATCGCGGTGGTATTCGAGGCTGTGGGTCGGCACCAGGCCGTCGGCCTCGTAGATGCCGATGGAGTTGTCCCAACTGGCCGCGGCGATGACCGAGCCGTCCGGAGACCAGGCGACGTCGATGACCCATCCGTGGTTCTCGAAGACTGCAGCGAGCAGCGGGTCGTCGTCCTGATCCGCTGCACCGGCGTCGAGATCCCAGAGGTAAAGGCCGTTGTCCATACAACCGCTGACCAGCCGCGAGCCGTCGTGCGAGAAGGACAGGCAAAGGGGCCACGCCTCGCAGCCGACGAGTGTTTTCGGCTCGTCGAGCGCTGTGTCGGAGGCGTCGGCGGGACGGTCGATCGTCCATAATTTAATGAGCCGGTCCCGTCCGGCCGAGGCCAGCCGGTCGCCCGAGCTAGAGAAGGCCAGCGCGGTGATGTCGCTTTTATGGGCGTCTTCCTGCAGCGCGACGGTCGGCTCGTCGGTGCCCTCCGGGCTCAAAATGGCGAGCTGGCCGCCCTTGCCGCCGACGACGAGGTGGAAGGTGTCGTCCGTGTAGTGGCCGAAGACGTCGAATACGCAGGGCTCGAAGCCGAGCTGGAGCTCCCAGATGATCTCGGGGGCGTCGTCTCGTGGGTCGTCGTCCTCCCCGTCGGCCCCGTCGTTGATCGAGGGAAGCCGCCATCCGACCATGGCTCCTGAGACATGGACGGTAAGCAGCGTCGAGGCTCCGACAAAACATAGGCCGCGAAGCGCGCTGCGCTCGGTGGGCACGCAGATATCGGGCTTGCGGCCCTCGTTGGGCTCGCGGCTATCCGCCGCTTCGGCTTGCCCAGACGTCTCGTTGCCGAGCACCCACAGCGCCACTGTTTGTGGGCCGCGTGCGACGGCGAGTAGGCTGGTGTCTGGATCGTGGCCATGATGGACGCGATTCAACATACAAACAGCTTCCTGAGTAAGGATTTGCTCTCGAAGAAGACTCTACGACATGCGGCCAAATTGGGAAAGTCCGCAGGACTATCGGCCGGCGAGCGATTGCGGGTCGGCTGAGACTGCCGTATTGTCTGACGAGAGCGTGAATCGAGCCGACGTGATCTCGTGAGTGGTCCCTACAGACAGTCGAATGCCGCCAGGGCGGTCATCGTGGCGCTGGCCGTGGCCGTGGTGGTTGCTGCGGCGGCCTGGCTGGTCGTGAGTCCGCAGCGGCAGACGGGCGGGTTCGAGCAGGCCGGCTCCGAGCAATTCTTCGCTCCGGTGGGTCCGTATCGCTTGGTCGCCGCCACCGATCCGCTGAGCCCCGGGCAGCAGCAAATCCAGGGCTACGTCAAAGACCCGGCGACCATCCCCGACAGCCGGATCAGTGTCGACGTGATCCAGAAGCTCCAGGAGATGAATCTGCCGGTCGAGCCGCTCGATATTCGCGTCGAGGATCGCCGCGTCCGGTTGGAGGGAGGCGTCGAGGGCCGGGTGATGCGCGACGCCATCGAGGTGACGGTGCGCTCGGTCGATGGAGTTCGGGAGGTGGACAATCGAATCGAGATCCTCGGAGACTAGCGGAGCAGGCTATCATGGCTGACAACAGCGCGCAGGCGTCGAATTCGAGGCGAGCGATCGTGCTGTCGGGCGGTGGCGCGCGCGGCGCCTATGAGGCGGGTGTGCTGCGCTATATTCTGGAGGTCTTGCCCGATCACCTCGACGAGCCGCCCGGATTCGACGTCATCTGCGGCACCAGCGTCGGCGCGATCAACGCCGCCTGGCTGGCCGCCACCATCGACGACTCGTCGTTTTGCGTGCAGCGGCTGTGGTATTTGTGGCGCACGCTGACGTTCTCCAACGTCATCAAGCCGTCGCTGGGCGATATATGGCAGATGGGGCGAAGCTTTGTGGGGATGAGCGACGCCGATGCGTCGGACGATCCGGGGCAGGTCGAGTCGCGCGGAGGCATCCTGCAGACCGAATTCTTCGACCACCTGGTGCGAAACGAGCTGCCGCTGGACAATATCGAGCATAACCTGCGCAGCGGCCTGCTCGACGCCATCGCGGTCTCGGCGACCAATATCGCCACCGGCCAGACGACGGTCTTTGTGGAGACCGGCGACGAGGAGATGCCCCCGTGGACGCGCGATCCGCGCAGGATAGCCGTGGGCGGGCCAATCACTCCCGAGAAGGTCCTGGCCAGCGCGGCCATTCCGTTTGTCTTTCCGCCGGTCAAGGTCGGTCATTATTGGTTTTGTGACGGCGGCTTGCGCCAGAATACTCCGCTGTCGCCGGCGCTGCGCCTGCACGCCGAGAAGGTGTTGGTCATCTCGCTGCAAAGCCGGGACAACTTCCCCAGGCCCGGCCCCTTCGACTCGTTGGCCGGCGCGCCCGAGCCGCGGTTCCCGGACCCCGCCATGCTGCTGGGCAAGCTGCTCGACGCGCTGCTGCTCGACCCGCTCGACTATGATCTGAGCGTGCTCGAGCGGATCAACGGGATTTTGCGCCACGGCGAAGAGCTCTACGGCGACGAGTCGTTTACCGACGCCCTCAACCAGGTGGTGCGCACCTACCGCGGCCAAGATTACCACATCGTCGAGCCGCTGTTGCTGCGGCCCAGCCGGGATCTCGGGCAGCTCGCCTACGAATTTGCCGCCCAGGTGCCCGAGGACTTCTGGGGCTCGAGGCTGACCGCCACCTTCTGCCGCGCCGCCGTCGAGCGTGACTATCAGGAGAGCGACTTGCTCAGCTACCTGCTCTTCGACGGTGGCTATACCGGCCAATTGCTCGACATGGGCTACGCCGACGCCGAGGCGATCCACGACGACCTGGTCGGGTTTTTCAGCCAGTGAATAGCGGGTTTTCTTTGCCGATCGAATGGTGTACCGTGCGCGCGTCCAACAAACGACAAGCCAGCGGAGCTGGATGGTGCCGCCGAAGCGACCATCTTGGGGGCTGTTATTGACTGCGATCGTCTTCGCGGCGTACGCGATGCACCCCCAGGCGGCGGCGCAGCAGATGTCGGAGCTTGAAGATCCGGTGAGCGACAAACGACCCACAGATGAGTCCGGGGCCGACGAGGCAGCCGAGCTGCGCGAACGGTTGGTGTTTTGGCTCAATGGCTATCACGGCGCGGCGTCGGCCGAGCAACTCGCGGCACTCGGTGAGTCGGCGACGGTCGCCGGGGCGCTGCGTGAGATCTGCGCCGACGCGCGCCTTCGACCGTCGCTGCGTGTGCGGGCGATCGACGGGCTGGGTTTTTTCGGTGAGCCGTCCACGGTCGAATTTTTGAAAGAGATCGTCGACGCCCCGCACCAGGCCCTCGAGAGCCCTCGCCGATCGACGGCCGAGCGTTTCCAGCGCCACGCGATGCTCAGCTTTGCGCGTCTCGAAGGCCCGGCGGCCGTCGAGACGCTCTCACGCTTTCTGGAGGCCGACGATTTGCAGCTTCGGATCAGCGCCGTCGAGACCATCGGTCGCTTCGGCGGCCAGGCCGGTAGGCTGCGTCTCGAGCGTCTTGCCGCCCGGGTCGATGATCCGGTGCTCGAGGGTAAAATCGAGGCGTTCGTCGGCCCCGGTCCGCCATGAGATGCGCCCGCGCTGGTGTCTCGGACGCAACCGGCAGGTGCAGGCTTTCGGGCCCCACCGTCAGGTTGCTTCACCGGGCGGTGTCGGGTAGTCTATTGAGCCTGAGCGGGCCGAGTCGCGTCGCTCCGAAGGCCTGAGAATGATAGCGAGTTGAAGGGTTCCATGTCTGATCAAAATAAACAGGATGTTCCAGCCGGCCCCGCAGGCGGCGGAGATCTGTCGGAGCCGTCCGAGACGACGATGATCGTCAACACCGAGATGCTCCAGCAGGCTCGCGACGGACTCGATGAGCGCGATCAGGCTTATCTGATCGTCATCTCGGGCCCGCACGTCGGCCGGATGTACAAAGTCGACAAAAATAACATCACCATGGGGCGCTCCCCCAAGGTCGATCTGCAGCTCAACGACGTCGGCGTCTCTCGCCAGCACGCGCGCATCGTCTGTCACGGCGAAGATGTCTTCGTCGAAGACCTGGAGAGCGCAAACGGCACCTATCTCAACGGCCGACGCGTCACCTCCGACTACCAGCTCCAGGATGGCGACAAGATCACCCTGGGCACGACGACGATCCTCAAATTTACCTACCACGACAAGCTCGACGAGAACTTCCAGCGCCAGATGTTCGACGCCGCGCTGCGCGACGAGCTGACCGGCGCGTACAACAAAAAATACCTGATGAATCATCTGCGCTCGGAGCTGTCCTACGCGCTGCGCCACGGCACGCATCTGAGCCTGCTGATGTTCGACGTCGATCACTTCAAGCCGGTCAACGATAATTACGGACATCTGGCCGGCGACCGTATCCTGGCCAAACTCGGACAGCTCTCCATGGAGTCGATCCGCGGCGAGGACACCTTCGCGCGCTACGGCGGCGAGGAGTTTGCGGTGGTCTGCCGCGGCATCGCCATCGATCAGGCGGCCCGTCTGGGCAATCGCATCCGCAAGCTCGTGGCCAGCACGGACTTCGTCTACGAAGGCCAGAAGATCCCCATCACCATCAGCGTCGGCGTCTCCGGCGTGCCGGGCATCCAGGCCCGCAGCCCCGAAGACCTCATCGGCGCCGCCGACGAGGCGCTGTACGCGGCCAAAGACGCGGGTCGAAACCGCGTGATGATCAAAGGGTCCTGAACGGCAGAGAGTGAGATAGTGAGAAAGTGAGAGAGTTAGATAGAGGCTCTCGTTTCGAGCGTTTAAGGTCGGTCGGGAGTCGTTGCTGTATCTTACTTTCTTACTCTCTGACTCTCTCACTTTCTGCAGTATCTAGATAACCATCAGCAGCAACCCACCCAAAAATCCGGCGAGCACCGGTCGCTCGAGCGTCGGATCGCTCGTGGCGCGGGCGAGGTAGGCGAAGAAGGGCACCGCGATGAGGATCGCGGCGGCCGCCGAGGTCGGAGGCTGGTGGAGCAGCGGCCACGCCAGCGCCGGCAGCGCCATCAGCGGCCAGCTCTTGGGGCATTGCTTGAAGTAGGCCACAGCCAGCCAGATGCCGGCGGCCAGGGCGGCCAGAAGCAGCAGCTCGGGGGCCAGCGCGGCCGGTCCCTGCCACTCGAAGCTCGTCCGCCAGGCGGCGCCCGACTGCATCGTGCGCAGCGAGACGCCCCAGCGGCCGGCCAGGCTCATCGTGAGCAGCACCAGCCCGGTGAACGCCGCCAGCGGCCCGAGGGCGGTCAGCCACGGGCTGGCCGCGTGTTGTTTGCCCGGCGAATAATTCTTGATCCCCAGAAAAGCGATCCCCGGCCAGACGAGCATCGCCTCGGGCTTGAAGGCCATTGCGACCACAAGCGCGGCGGTGGCCAGCGCGTGGCGGCTGGAGCTGAGCGCCCACAGCGCCAGCGCCACGCCGCTGACCGCGAATGTCCAGTCGCTGACCGGCAGCGTCCACACCATCGCCGGGCACGCCGCCCACAGCCAGGTGGCGCGCTCGGCGGTCTGGGGCAGTTGGTCGCGGCGCACGAAGCGATACACACCGATGCTCGCCGCCAACAGCGTCAGCTCGGCGACCACGGTCAGCGCCAGGGCGCCCGCGCCCGCTCCGGCGACGGCGCTGACTCCGTCGAGAGCGCGCGCCGCGTGGACGACCAGGCTCCAGGCCGGCCCGCCGCGGGCGAGGCCCTCGGCGCTCAGATCGATGAGCGCCGTGTGGCCAGCGGCGGCGCTGGTCAGCCACATCAGTGCGCGGGTGACAAACCAGGCCAGCAGGGCCGTTCGGTAGCTCGGATGTATGCGTGCGACGAGTGGATGCATGACACTCGCGACCGTACCCGATCAGTAGAAAAGCGCAAATTTTTGGTGTTTTCAATTCAACCGGAGCGACGCCGTCCCTGGCGTCGAAGTTTTGCCGGCGAAACTGGAGCTAGAACCTGCCGCCGACCGACAGTTGGGCGCCGCCGTCGGTGGGGGTGATCGCCCAGTTGGCGCTGAGGTCGGGATCGTCGGGGGCGTCCCAGTCGCGCGTGAGGTAGGTGGCGGTGCCCAGGCCGGCGGCGGTGCCGCCGATGGTCATCAACGAGAAGCCGGTCGCCGAGGACATGTCCGCGTCGGCGAAGACGTAGATGCCCATGCCGGCCAGAAGCCCCAGGATGCCGCCCGAGTCGATCACGAAGGTGCGCCCGCGGCTCATCGGCTGCTCGCGTGCCAGCAGCGCGCCGCCGAGGATGCCAAGATCTGCGGCGATGAGCATGGTGGTGGCGATGGTCTGCCCGTCGGCGTCGAAGTCATTGACGCCGTGAGCCCAAAACGCCAGCCAACCGGCCCAAAACCCGCCGGAGTTGGCCATCGAGACCTGGCCGGAGGTCGGCTGGAGTTCATTCCAGAGGAGACTGGAGGTGGCCAGGCCGGCCAATTGGCCGACCGCCGTGATGGCGGTGGCCTCCTGGAACTCGGTGTCCAGGGCGATGCTCAGCATCAAGCCGTTGGCGAAGCCCCAGGTCGTGCCGGAGTTGAGCAGCAGCGCGTGGCCGGGGGTGATCCCATCGGAGCTCAGCCCCAATGAGGCGCCGAGCCCAATCCCGGCGCCCACGCCGAGCAACGCCACGACCGCCTTGGGATCGTCGCATTCAGCGATGATGCACAGCTCGCCGCCGAGCGCCAGACCGTGCATGGTCTGGAAGAAGGCGAGCTCGGCGCGCGCCGCGGTCGTCGCGCTCTCTGCAGCGTCCGGGGCCGCACTATCTGGTTGTTTGTCGCTCTTGTCGCGCAGCACAGCGAGGGCGTCGGCCGAGAGTGCGGCGGCCGGGTGATCGGCGTATTCGTCGGCGATTTGCTCGAGCAGTCGGTGAGCCTGGGTGCTCTCGCCGCGGGCAAGGTGCTCGACGGCGCGCTCGAGCAAATCCCAGCCGGCGGGATCGACATCCGAGCTCGGCCGCTCGGCACGCTCGGCCTCGGAATCGGTCTCCGAGTCAGCCTCCGCCTCGGGCTCTTCAGCTTCGGGCTCTTCAGCTTCGGGCTCCTCAGCCTCGCCGCGCTCGATCTCCTCGATCGTCGGGGGAGGCGGCGGCTGGTCGGATCCGCTGTCCTGCGCCGCGGCGGAGGCCGGCGCCAAAAGCAGACATCCCAGAACGAGCGAGCACACAAGCTTATACATCATGGGCTACCACACATATCGTATCGAGATGACGAGCATTAGACTGATGACAGTCACTTATCACAGAACGTGCCCGCGGGACAATTTGTCCCGTCGATGTGAGTGCAATCGGAACCGTTTGGTTGAACGTGGACAATCGGTGCCAGACCATCT
>JBKGZI010000294.1:0-7855 GCA_046545675.1 Persicimonas sp. | reverse complement strand
GCTGTAACTGGTTCTTGGTTCTTGGTTCTTGGTTCTTGGTTCTTGGTTCTTGGTAAGGCGAGCACATTTGGCGACGGCTGCCAATGAGCTTATTTGGAATTCCTCTAGATAAGTCGTTCGCTCAGCGACTCCGAGGGTTGACAGACCCGCCGGGATCCATAAGCTCCCGGCCTGAGGCCGTCGGCAGAATTCGCTCTGCCGGCGATTGAGTCACCGAATTCTGTAGTACGGAGAGGTAGTAATGACGCTCGTAGGAAAGATGGCACCTGAGTGGGAAGCACCGGCTTATTTTCGCGGAGAGCAGAAGACGCTGTCCAGCGAGGACTTCGACGGCCAGTGGTACGTGATGTACTGGTACCCGGCCGACTTCACCTTTATTTGCCCGACCGAAATCCAGGAATTCGAAGAGCTCCGTGAGGACTTCGAGGATGACGGCGTGGCCGTGCTGGGTTGCAGCACCGACTCGTTCTTCAGCCACAAGAATTGGTTCGAGGAGACCGACACCTTCGACCCCGAGATCAACCATCCGGTCCTCGCCGACACCAACCACAGCGTGACCAAAGCGTTCGGCGTGTACGAAGAAGAGAACGGCATCGCCTTCCGCGCCAGCGTCGTGGTCGACCCCGAAGGTCGCATCCGCTCGTTGTCGGTCAACGACATCGATCGCGACGGCGCCGGCGTCGGCCGAAGCGCCCGCGAAGTGCTGCGCACCGTCCAGGCCCTGCAGTCCGGCGGGCTGTGTGGCGCCGAATGGGAGCCCGGTCAAGACTTCGTAAAATAATCCATGGGTTTGCCGAGGCCGGTCCACCCGGCCTCGGCCCTCCGGGCCAGCTCATCAATCGAATAAGCATCAAGTTAGTGATTCGTTAAGTAAAAACGAGGAAGCCCATCATGGCGGAGTTCGAAGAAGTTGGACGCGAAAATTGGGAGGAGTTCATCAACTCCCCCAAGGCCGTGCTCATGCTCGGCAAGACCGATTGTCCGTCCTGCGTTGCATTTGCCGAAGAGCTCACTGCTTTTTGCGAAGAAGGCGCCGGGGACTGGGAAGACGTGCGCTTTGGAAAGTTGATCATTAACCAGCCCGGGCTGGCCAAATTCAAAAAGCAGAACACCTGGCTGGCCGACGTGCGCGACCTGCCCTACACGCTCATCTACGCCGACGGCGAGATCGAAAAGAAGTTTCTGGGCGGCGGCATCGACCGGCTGACCAACCGCCTCGAGCGGGTCTTCGGCGAGGAACAATCTATCTACTAGATTGATCGGCCGAATTTGAGTACTGAAAACACGACCGGCGGCTGCTCGAATGCAGCCGCCGGTCGTGTTTCTTGGGCCATCACGAGCCGGGGCGCGGCTGCCCGCCGGAGACGTTGCCCAGGAGGCGCTCGTAGGCGCGGGTGAGCAGCGACTCGGGTGCAGTCTGGGCGAGGGTGCGCCGGGCGGCCTCGTCGAAGCCGACGCGCTCGCGGTGGCCGATACGCTCCCAGAACACGTCGCTTTCGGCCAAGAGGTCAGATTTGAGGCCTTCGACCAGCTCGCGGGCGACGTTGAGGTCGGCGCCGGTGACGAATCTCAGCCAGTAGCTGGACAGCTTCGGGCTGAGCAGTGGCACGCGCAGACGCCGGGTCTCCTGGCCCAACAGCCGCGCGGTGCGGCGCAGGATGTCCTCGATGGTCATCACCTCCGGTCCCGGAATGTCGAACCAGCACGAACCCTCCTCGTCGAGCGTCAACGCCCCGTAAAGCGCCTCGACCACGTCGTCGATATAGACCGGCTGGGTGTGCGATTGCGTCCAGGCGGGCAGCAGCATCACCGGCAGGCGAGCGGCCAGATCGCGCACCACCCGCCAACTGGCGCTGCCCTCCCCCATGATCATCGAGGCGCGCAGCTCGACGGTCGAGCCTTGGCGGTCGCGCAAGATCCGTCCGGTCTGCAGGCGGCTGCCCAGGTGCTCCGACGGCTCGCCCTGCGGGGCGACTCCGCCAAGATACACCACACGGTCGACGCCGGCCTCGTCGGCCGCGTCCGCAAAGACATGGGCCGCCTGGCGCTCGCGCTCGCGGTAGCCCTCGCCTGTGGCCATCTGATGGACCAGGTAGAAGGCCGCCCCACAGCCCTCGAGCGCCGCGGGGACCGTCTCCGGCCGCTCCAGATCGAACTCGACCCAGTCGCGATCGGGGTGCCTGAACCGGGCCTTGTCCACCGAGCGCGTGCCACAACGCACCTGAAAACCCGCCTCCTCGAGGCGGGGATACAGCGCTTGGCCGATAAAACCGGTGGCGCCGGATAAGAAAACGGGACGCTGGTCCATAATCCGCTCCTCGTTGACTCGTTAAGTAGCCTCAGAATCGCTCGGCGACGCCTCGATCTGCCGCTGGCGGCGGCTGATCCGCTTCAAGTGGCGATCGAAGGCGCCCATGACGAAGTGGTGAATCTTGGCCTGAGTGCCCAGATAAACCGGCCATGGCAGCCGCGGGTGAAATTCGTGGATAGCGGCCAGCACTTTTCGGCCGCCGAGCACCTCGCGAAATTCCAGCCGCGCCCGCTTGTGGCGCCTGGAGAGCACCCCGCCGCGAATCCAGTACAATTGGCGCTCGTCGGCGCTGACGGATTCGTCGAGTTCGAGCACGAGCAGCGGCCAGGGAAGCGGGCGAAAATAAAAACTCAGCGAAGCCTCGTGGTCGCGTTCGACCTTGAGGAACGGCCGGAGCAGACTCGGCAGCCAGCGGCCGTACTCGTCGGCGATCCAACCGGCGTCTCGGCCCACCGGCAGCTCCAGACGGTGCACCGCCCGGGTATCATTGGCGTCGGGAGGCTCGACCAGCTCGGTGCTGGTCTCGTCGGCGATGGCCTCCCCGCTTTCTTCCAAATTAGCATTCTCGGCTAAAGCGCATCGCAGTGCCTCGCGCACCGGCACGGGTCGTTGTCCCGCGGCCTCCTGCAGGCGGCGGTCGGCCGGGAGCAAGTCGTGTCGCAGACTCTCGATCAGCGGACGCACCACCTCTTTGGGCTGACGGCTCCACAGGGTCACCCAGGCCGAGGACAGGGCCGGCGCGACCAGCCCGATCGAAGAAAGTCGCACGCGCCGTCCGGTCAAGTCGGCGGTGATCTCGAGCATCTCGCGAAAGGTCACCACGTCCGGGCCACCCACGTCATACGAGTCGCCGGCGAGCTCCGTGCGACCCAGCACATAGCCCACCAGCTCGGCCATATCGCTGCGCGCGATCGGCGCCATCTGCGAGTCGGTCCAGCCCGGAAGCAGCATCGCGGGCAGACGATCGACCAGCCTCAAAATCATCTCGGTGCCGTTGCCGCCCGCCCCGATGACCAGCGCCGCGCGCAGCGTGGTCACCGGTGTACCGTAGCTCTGCAGGGTCTGCTCGACCTCCAGGCGCGAGGCCAGGTACTCTGAGATATCCTCCTCGCCGCGCGGCACGATCCCGCTGACGTAGACGATATGCTCGAGCTTGTGGCGACGAGCCGCGCGGGCGAAGTTGTCCGCGCAGACCAGGTCCAGATCGCCCACCTCGCCCTGGGTCAGCCGCGCCGACGGATGCATCGAGTGGACCAGGTACACGGCGAGGTTGGCGCCCTCGAGCGCCTCGTCGGTCTGCTTCCTCGAGAAGAGGTCGCCGCGCCGCCACCGATAACCTGCCCCCGAAGCGCCACCGGAAGTCTCGCGCGGCTCACGCGAAAGCCCGACGAGCTCGTAGTCCTGGCCAAGCACGGCAGGCAATGCCTGTCCAATGAATCCGGACGCCCCAGCGACCACTACCTTCTTTTTGTTGGGCATGGTCATTCTGGCGTGGTCCTCATCAGAATAAGTGGCATCGAAGATAAGATGCACTTAGTGCCCGGCGCGGTTCACCGGTCATCACTCCAAATGGTCATCACTCCAAATGATGGTAGTCGAGGTGGACGTCGCGGTCGACGGCCTCGCGGACGGGGTCGGGGATGGGGCCGATGGGCTCTTCTTCGCGTGCGATCGGCATGCTCAAAACAAAGGCACCGCAGAAATTGCTTCAACTCCCGCTCGACACCAATCGTCCCCAATCCCGCTTAGTCCTTGCTCGACGCCCCTTTTGGCAAATGATATGGATTCTGCATCCCAAGCAGTAGCGTTGCCATGGAAGAATGCGAACGACAGTTCCGTTTTCCGCACGGATTTCCGCCAGTTGCCAAGCACAAGACGGTTTGTGCAGTCACGCGACAATCAAAGCAGCCGCTATCATGGTCCAGCCAAAGAACTCTACGCCGCCCCATGATCGCATTGGCGATTTGCTGAGAGAGATCGCCGACGTGATCGCCGCGAAGACCGGCCACGACTTCAGCCAATATAAGACGAGCACTCTGGCCCGGCGGGTCCACCGACGCATGCAGATGCTCGGTGAGGATGAGCCCGACGCCTATCTCGAGCGCCTCCGGCAGGATGCCGACGAACAACAGGCGCTCTTCGAAGAGATGCTCATCGGGGTGACACACTTTTTCCGGAACCCGACTTCCTTCGAGTCGCTCGCCAAAGACGTCGTCGCGCCGCTGCTCGAGGCGCGCGCGGCCGCCGACGGCGACGAGGGAGAAGTGCGCATCTGGGTGCCGGGATGCTCGAGCGGCGAGGAGCTGTACTCCATCGCCATGCTCGTGGCCGAGCAGGCCGATCGCATCGACCAAGCGCCGCGGGTCAAGCTCTTCGGCACCGACATCGACACCCGAGCGCTACAGACGGCCCGAAAGGGGCGATACGGCGCCGACATCGTCGAGCACGTCGGCGAAGAGCGTCTCCAGCGCTTCTTCACAAAGCGCGGCGAGCACTACCAGGTCAACGCTTATCTGCGAGAGATGTGCTTATTTTCGTCACATAGCCTGGTGGGCGATCCCCCCTTCTTGCAGCTCGACCTCATCTCGTGCCGAAACCTGCTCATCTATTTCGACGCGGCGCTGCAAGAAAAGATCATCGCCCTCTTCCACTACGCGTTGGCCGACGATGGTTATCTCTTTTTGGGTAACTCCGAGACGTTGACCTCTTACGCCGAGTTCTTCGAAGAGATCGACGCCAAGCATCGAACCTGGAGACGAAAAGACACGGGCGCTCGGCGCCCCCACCCAGTGCATGTACCGATCACCTCGCACGGCACCCATAGACAGCCGAAGCTCCGCTCAGAACACAGCCTCGATGTCGAGCGGCGCATGGAACGCGCGCTGGTCCGCCACCACGCCCCGCCCGCGGCGGTGGTCGACGCCGAGGGGCGCATCGTTTGCACCTCGGAGGGCATCGGCCGCTACCTGGAGGTCAGCGGTGGCTGCTTTCAGAATAATATCATTCAGATGGCCCGTAGCGGGCTTCGCGTGGCCCTGCGGGCGGCGCTCAACAGAATCAAACGCAGCAACGACCGCATCGTCCACCCCAACCTATCGGTCCAGACCGCCGACGGTGTTCAGCCCGTGCGCCTGGTCGTCGAGCCGTTGTCTGAAGCCGAACCCGAGGACTTCGAGCTGTACCTATTGGTCTTCTCGGCCGAGGCAGCTTCTTCGAGCGAGACCCTTTCCTCTCACGCCGATCTCGACCAGGAGACCGAGTCCCTCATCGAGCAGCTCGAGGGCGAGCTTCGCAGCACCAGGGGCGATCTGGAACGTACGGTCCAAGAGCTCGAGGCGTCCAACGAGGAGCTAAAATCCTCCAACGAAGAGTTATTGTCGATGAACGAGGAGTTGCAGACGGCCAACGAGGAGTTGGAGGTCTCCAACGACGAGGTCGAGTCGACCAACCGCGCCCTCGCCCAGGCCAAGGCCGACCTGGAAAACCTGCTCGAGAGCACCCATATCGCCACGCTCTTTCTGGACGGAGAGGGCCGCATCCAGCGGTTTACCCCGGCGGTCACGAATATCTACAACGTCCGCCCGCGCGATGTGGGCCGCCCCCTGGAGGAGATCACCCACTGCGTCGATCAGATACCGGCTTTACCCGCCCCCGATGACTTGGATGATGACGGTGAACCCCTCGAGCACGAGCTATGCACCGACGATGGGCGGCGGTTTTTGCGACGTATCCACCCCTATCGCGACGAAGACGGTCCCACCGGCGATATGGTCGTCTCCTTTGTGGAGGTCACCGACATCAAGGAGGCCCAGGAGCAGCTCGAAGCTCAGGCCAAGGAGCTCGAGTGCTCCCAAGCTCAATTGGAGCAATCCATCCGGCGCGCCGAGGCCGCCAACCGCTCCAAAAGCGAGTTTTTGGCGAATATGAGCCACGAGATTCGCACGCCGATGACGGCGATTTTGGGCTACGCCGACATCTTGCTCGGCCACCTCGACGATCCCGACGATCGCCAATGCGTAGATACGATCATCCGAAACGGCAGATTCTTGCTCGATATCATCAACGACATCCTGGATCTGTCGAAGATCGAGGCCGGAAAACTCGAGGTCGACCGCTCTTTGGTCGCCCCGGACAAATTGGTCGCCGAGGTCGCCTCGCTGATGTACGTGCGCGCCGAAGACAAGGGCCTGCCGCTGGAGATCGAGTTCGACGGAAAGCTGCCGGAGACGATCGAGACCGACCCGCGCAGGCTGCGCCAGATTCTGGTCAATTTGGTGGGCAACGCCCTCAAATTCACCGACGATGGCCGCGTATGCGTGCGAACGAGCTTCGACGAAGCCGACCACCAGCTCTACCTGGAGGTCATCGACACCGGCATCGGCATGTCCGAGACGCAGCAGCAAAAGCTCTTCGAGCCGTTTACGCAGGCCGACACCTCGCGCACCCGCAATTATGATGGCACCGGGCTGGGCCTGACGATTTGCGCCCGACTGGCCGGCGCCCTCGGCGGCACCATCGAGGTCGACAGCGCCCCGGGCCGCGGGAGCACCTTTCGGCTCATTGTGCCCACCGGAGATATCGGCGACGTCGCGCTGGTCGAGCCGCAACGCGGAATCGTGTCATCGAACCGGGCCCCGCGAGCTCGAGCGGAGGATCTGAGCAGCCATGTGCTCGTCGTCGACGACCGCCACGAGATTCGCTACCTCGCCCGCCACTTCATCGAGGAGGCCGGCGGCACGACCGAGTGCGCCGAAAACGGCCGCGTCGCCCTCAGGCGCATCGCCCAGGCCGATCGCGACGGCCAGCCCTTCGATCTGGTGGTCATGGACATGCAGATGCCGGTCATGGACGGCTTCGAGGCCACCCGCAGGCTGCGCGAGAGCGGCTACGACCGCCCGATCCTGGCGCTGACGGCGGCGGCAATGCAAGAAGATAGACACCAATGCCTGGAAGCAGGCTGCGATGACCACCTGGCCAAGCCCATCGAGGCCACCGAGTTGCTGGCCGCCGTGGCCACTTATTGCGACGGCCCCGTGGATGCCGGGGATGATGACTCCGGCGAGGACGACTCCGACGACACCGAGGCGACCGTCCTGCTCGTCGAGGACAACCGCGACACCCGCGAGGCGCTGAGCAAGCTGCTCGAGCTCCACGGCATCCCGCTGATCAGTTGCGCCGACGGCCGCACCGCCGTCGAGCTCGCCCGCGAGCACCGCCCCGAGGCCATCGTGCTCGACCTCGGCCTGCCCGATATGTCCGGCTACGAGGTATGCAAGAAGCTCCGAGAGTGTGAGGCGCTCGACGACAGCCTCCTCATCGCCCTGTCCGGGCGCAACTCCATCGAAGACGTCCAGCGCTCCCAGGAGGTCGGCTTCGACCACCACATCGCCAAGCCCCCGCGCACCGGCGAGTTGTTGGGCCTGCTCGAGGACTGTATTTGAGCGGATGGCTCGATTTCTGCAGGGTCTTCACTTCGCAACGCCCCAACAACCCGAACGCCCCAACAACCCGAACGCCCCAAAAACCCGAACGCCCCAACAACCC
>JBKGZI010000293.1:0-7869 GCA_046545675.1 Persicimonas sp. | reverse complement strand
TTGATCCCCAGTGGCTGGCCTCGGAGGAAGGCGCCGAATTCGCGGCGGGCAATCGGGTCCTCGATGGCTCCGAGCCGATCGCGATGGTCTACGGGGGGCATCAATTCGGCAATTGGGCCGGCCGGCTCGGCGACGGCCGGGCGCTGCTGCTCGGTGAGGTCATCGACCGTGACGGCCAGCGCTTCGACGTCCAGCTCAAAGGCTCCGGGCGCACGCCGTATTCGCGCCGCGGCGACGGCAGGTCGCCGCTGGGCCCGGTGCTGCGCGAATATATCGTCAGCGAAGCGATGGCCGCGCTGGGCATCCCGACCACACGCGCTCTGGTCGCGTCGACCACCGGAGAGACGGTTCGGCGCGACACCACACTGCCCGGCGGCGTGCTGGTGCGGGTCGCAAAGAGCCACATCCGCATCGGGACCTTCGAATACTTCGCCGCTCAGGGTGACTTAGAGGCGATCGAATTGCTCGTCGAGCATGTGATCGACCGCCACTATCCGGAGCTGGCCGGCGGCTCGCGGGGCGACTTGCTCCGCGCTGTCGCCGCCCGGCAGGCGCGCCTGGTGGCGCAGTGGCAACTGGTCGGCTTTATCCACGGGGTCATGAATACCGACAATACGCTGCTGTCGGGAGAGACCATCGATTACGGCCCGTGCGCGTTTATGAACGAATACGACCCGGCAACGGTCTACAGCTCCATCGACCGGCGCGGGCGCTACGCCTTCGGCAATCAGCCGAAGATCGCCCAGTGGAACCTCTCTCGCCTGGCGTCTGCGTTGTTGAGCGTGACCGACGCCGACGATGTCGACGAGGCGGCTTTGGCCGAGGCCCAGGAGGTCATCGACTCCTTCCCCGATATGTTCCGCCAGGCGTACGGCCGCGGCATGGCCCGAAAGCTCGGCTTGGATGAGGTAAGCGACAGCGACTGGCCGCTGATCGAGGACCTCCTCGAGCTGATGTACGAGACGAGCTCCGATTATACACTGACCTTCGTCCGGCTCACCGAGCTGGCTGATCCTCGTGGAGAACAGGCCGACGAGTTTGGGCCGCTGCCCGATGCGTTCGCGTCCTGGGTCGAGCGCTGGCGCTCACGCACCGCCCAAGCCGCCTCGTCGGCCTCCGAGCGCCAGGAGGCGATGCGGGCGGCAAACCCGGTCTTCATCCCGCGAAACCACCTCGTCGAAGCCGCTCTGGAATCAGCCGTCGACGACGGCGACTTCTCGGACTTCCACACGCTGATCGACGTGTTGGACAATCCCTATCAATACCGCCCCGAGCGCGCCGAATTCGCGCGCCCCCCGTCGCCCGACGAGCGGGTCGAGGCGACGTTTTGCGGCACCTGAACGCGACCTCGATCAACCATCGATGCATATTCCGAAGGCACAAGAATCACTGCAGCACTCCTCGTCGGTCGTGCAGCTCTCCGACAGCGGCGTGCATGAAAGCAATTGGCACGTTCCCGAGCTACATTGCAGGGGCGAACAACAATCGGAGTCTTGGGCGCAGCCGTCGCCTTCGGTGCTGCATTGATCGGGGGGAGTCTCGCCGGCGTCGGAGCCCGAATCGAGGCCCCCGTCTTGTCCGCTATCGAGGCCGCCGTCATAGCCGGCATCGGGTTGCGGGTCCGGGTCCGGATCGGGGTCGGGATCCGGGCACGAATCACCGACGGTGGTGACTCGCCGGTCGTAGTGCAGATCCACCTCGTTGTTGGACACCATATCCTGAGCGTAGACGGCCCCGAAGACTTCGATCTCGTTATTGGTGTCCAGCCCGCCGGGAACCGCATAGAGATTGGCGGCTACGCGCAGCGGGTTATTCGTGCGCACGCCGTTGGGGCCGCCGACGTATACGCGCATCAGCGCCGGATAATTCGGTGAGCCCAGGGTCAGTGGGTTGTCGGTGACCACGTCGCCGGTGATGAAGACGTCGAGCTGGGCGTCGGGCGTCAGGGTGATGGTCAGCGGGTTAATCGAGTCAACGTCGCCGTCGATATATAGGGCGGTATTCCCATGGGCGACGATAGTGAGCTCGGATTCGGTCGAAATCTCGCTGAGGTAATAGTGCCCACAGGGCAGGTCGAGGCGACGAGGCTCGTCGGCGGCCGTCCCGTCGAAGATATCCGGGTCGAGGCCGACCTCCGCGTTGTCATTATTGGTCTGGTGGGCTGCCACGATGGCGTCCACCGGGATTCGGTCCTCCGGCGCACATTCGGTGCACGGATCGGAGACGTCGACCGCCTGGCGCTGTAGTGTGTCGTAGGTCACGGTCGAGGGCACGTCGATGCCGTCGGGCGAATAAAGGGTGCCGTCGATGTCGAGCGAGGCATCCGCGGGAAGCTCGCCCTCGATCCAGGCGTCGTCGCCCACAGTGGTGCTGGCGTCGACGCTCGTCGGCCCACCTACCATCAGTCGCTGACCGACGGTGTGTCCGCTACCCCAGGTCAGCCCGTCGTCTCCGGCAATCCAGGTGGTCCCGGTGATCTCGACGCCGTTATTTGCCGTAAAGGAGCCGTTCGCGCCGATTCCGCCGCCCTCGCCGCCGGGCACGTAGGGGCCGACGGAGCTATTATATGCGTCTGCAGTCAGCTCGTTGTTGGTGTTGATGTCGCCGCACGAGCACAATGCCCAGCGGAAGGTCTGCTCGGCCAGGTTGCCGCCGCAGCTTCGTCCGGAATCGACGTCCGAGCCGACGTCGATGGCCGGGCCGCCATCGACGCATTTCGAGGGGGCGTCATCGAGGGCGATCGTGTCGATACACTCCCCGCGCACACATCCCTGTCCGGAGTCGCAGCTTCGGCCGCATTCATCGCAGTGGTCGTCGTCGACCTGCAGGTCCACGCAGCGTCGATCACAGGCGTCGAGGCCGGACATACACTCTTCAGAGCCTACGCAACTACCTCCCGAGCAGACTTCATCCTGGCCGCAGACCACTCCGCATCCGCCACAATTGTCGGGATCGTCGCTGGTGGGGATGCATTGGCCGTCACACATCGACTGATAGGTCGGGCATTGCGGGTCCTGTCCACTATCTGTGGCCGTGTCCGAGGCGTCTTGGGCGTCGGTCGGCGGCGTAGACGAGTCCTCGGCGACATCGCCGCTGTCGAGCGCGACATCTGCCGAGCCGCCGTCCTCGCTCACGCGGTCTTCGACCGCGCTTTCCTCGGAGCAACTGCCGCAGCCTACTCCCAAAAACAGCAACAAGAAGGTCATAACCGCCAGACAAAACGCTGGACTTCTTCGCGCGACCATAGCTCATTCCTTGGACTGAGTGCTCAATTGTATGCAGAAGCAAGTTACAAGCATTATCGCATAATTTGGCCATGGAGAGCAAAGACGCTGCGAACCGTCTGTGATTGCCACACACCGTGATACAGAGTAATTCACAGCTATGAATTCGACGGCATTAGCATTAGGAGGAGCATGAATCGATACATCTTTGGAGTTACAGGTCTGATCATCGCGGCAACCCTCGTCTCTTGCTCGTCGGGTCCGTCCGTCTCCGACGACGAGCCGGCCGAGCAGCAGGTCGTCAGCGGACTCGACGCCGAGATCGCCGGGCTGGTGGCGACCTCCCAGACGCCGTTTGTGCTGCGCGTGCAGCCGGGGGAGTGGTCGTCGGTGCAGCCGTTTTTGAACGAGCTTCCCGAGGTCGTGCCGGTGCGTCCGCGCGACCGGGAGGCGCTCGAGACGCTCACCGAGGACGGCTTGCTGGTGCAGATTCTCGACTACCTGGAGGTCTCCGGCGCCGGCTACGTCGACGAGTCGCGCAGCGCCTGGCTGACCGCGGGGGTCGTCGGCGCCGACGCGGCGCTTCGGTCGGCGAAGGCCGGTATCGGCTGGCTGCCGCAGTCGGAGGACCCGGCCGGGCATTATCTTCGGCTGGTCATTCCCACCGACGACCCCGCGGCCGCGGCCGCCCACGTCGAGTCGTCCTGGAGCGACAGCGGAAGCCGGGACGCGATGCGCGTCGAGCCGCTCGAGCGCCACATCCATATCGACATCCTCGATATTCGTGTCGGCGGCGATAATGGCGGCAACAAGCTCCGCGCCGACCAGTTGTGGGAGTTCATCGACCAGGAAACTCCCGAGCCGGCTGCCCAAACTCCGGCGCTTCGCGCCTTCGTCGACGCCGAAGCCCCCGTCGCCGTCTATACGCGCACTCGCCAATTGCGCGATTACGGCGCCGCCCAGATGGCCTTCGATGCGGGCGCCGCCGTCCGAATGGCCACTCCGGAAAACCAGCAGCGCATGCGCGCCATGGGTGCCTCCGGCCTGCTCAATCTCTATCGCGTCTCGCCGCGCTCGGAGCGCGAATTCGAGGACTTCGCGTTCATCGCACACGCCTCCGGCGAGGCGGGGCTGACGGTCGACGCCGTCGCTACACGCACCGCTCGCGGCCGAGATATCTACGAGTCGGGGGCCGCCGAGGTCGCGCTGCCACGGTTCAGCCACACCGCGCTACCCGACGAGCGCGTGCTGGTCGATCTGAGTTGGAGCGAGGACTTCACCGCCGCGCTCGCGCAGGACGACGGACAAGAGGGCGCCGGCCGCCTCAGCCTCGAGGCCGTCGCCAACGGATCGTTCGGGACCCGCGGTTTGCAGCGCCTCCAAATGACCATGGGCCGCATCACCCGAAGCCTGGGCTGGGTGGGGCTGGCCGGCTTAGCCCAAAGTCCCAGCTATTTGCCCCGGATGATGCTGGAGATGCTCGGCGATGAGCTGCGTTCGCTGGTACCGGTGGCAATTCGCGCCCGCTTCGTCCAGGCGGAGGCCAATTCCGAGGCCGGCTTGCCGCTGGGCGGTGCGCTGGCCGTTCGATTTGCAGGGTCGAGAGAGGCCCTCGATACCGTGATCGCCTCCTATGAATCCGCCATCGAATACGCCGAGTCGGCCGGCGTCAACTATCGCATCGTCGAGGCCGCAGACGGCGCAGTCGAACTGCACCTCGCCCTGGGGCATGAGCTCGATGAGGTCCTCGGCCAGCCCGAGGTGGTCGCGCCGGGGCTGAATATCGACATGCACAGCCGACAGATCGGCGGCCCATACGACGAGCCGATCGCTGCATTCGGGCCGATCAGCCCGGTCTCGCTTCGCAGCGCACATAGCTCCATCGTCGCCCGCTGGAGGCTGGCCTCGGGGGCCGACGCCGCCACGCCCGACGCCCTCGATGCCGAGCGCGACCTCGTCGAGAATCCGCCCGCATGCCTCGACGACCTGATCACCGAGGGAATCGCGCTCTTCGAGGGATACGAGCGCACCCCGCCGGACGCCGCCGTCGCCGACATCGAGTCGACGCTGGCCCCCTACGACGCCGCCGCCAACGCCTGCGCCGACCAGGCGCCCGAGCAGGCCGAGCAGATGCGCTGGGCCACCGGCCGGGCTCGCTGGCTGCTCGGCCAACGCGCGATGCGCACCACGCTGCACCAAGTCCGCCGGGCGGTGCGCAAATGCAAGGAGGGCGAGTCCTGGTCGTGCGCCTACCTCAACGACGGCTGGGACGACGGCCGCTACCCCGGCGAGATCGAACGCGCCCACGAGTCCGCCACGACGCTCCTTACCCAGGCCTGCGAGCGCGGCGACGAGGTCGCCTGCGCTCAAAAAGAGGAGATCCCGGCGCTCGAGGAATTGACCTGGCGGCATGGTGAGGAGGAGTAAATGGAGCGAATCTGATCGACGAGCCAGTCGGGGCGCTCGACGTGGAGGGCGTGTGCGGCGTCGGCCGCCGCGATGACGCGGTGGCCGGCGGCGGCCAAGTCGTCGCCGAGGGCGGCGTATTTGGGGTCGTCGGCGCCCACCAGCCAGGTGGCGGCTTCGAGCGCGTCGAGTCGCCCCCAATTTGAGGGCTGGCGGCCCGGGCTGAACTCGACGATGGTGCGGGCCATCGACTCGGGGTCGTTTTGGCGCCGCCTGTCGAGCATCGCTACATGGCCGGGAGCCTCGAGGAGTTCGCCGAAGATGGGCAGCCGGTACCAGGCGTCGAGGAAGGCGTCGTAATCGGCGCGAATACGCGCCGCACGCTCGCGATCAGCCCGGCGGCGCTCGGCGCGCGCCGCCTCGTCGGTGATGCCCGGCGAGGTCGAGACGAGCACGAGCTCGCCGACCGCCCCGGGGTGGTCGAGCGCGGTCTGCAGCGCGAGGCGACCGCCCATCGAATAGCCGACCAGGGCGGGGCGGCCCAGCGGCGCGAGGACCTCCCCGCGAAGCTGGGTCGCCAGCGCCGGCATGGATAATGTTGAGGCTGCCAACGGCGCGCTCCCGTGGCCGGGCAGGTCGACACGCACGCACCGTAGCCGCTCGCCCATCCGATCGACAAGCTTGCTGACGACCGGCGCGAAGTCTGCCGCACTCCCCATAAAGCCGTGCAAAAAGACCACGGCAGGAGCGTCGTCGGGGCCGGTTGTGTAGGTGCGAAACGTCGGCATCGGACGCTTATCCTTCCTTGGTGCCCACGATGACCGCTTCGGTGCCGTCGGCGAAGAGGTGCGTCTTGGCGCTCATGCCGACCTGCTCGAAGGCGGCCTCGATCTCCTCGGGGCGCAATAGGTGGTTGCCCTGCATGTGCTCGGAGAGGTTCTGAAGCGCCAGTCCGCGGCGTCTGGGGTCTCGCAGCGCCTGGCGCTCGGCCGGCCAATTCGGCTCCCAGATCACCGCCGACCCGCCGGGGGCGAGCGTCTCGCTCAGGATCTTGAAGACCCGGTCGCGCTCGCTCCAGACGTGGTGCATCGCGCGGTTCATGGCGATGGCATCCACCGGCTCATCGGGCGAAAAGTCGTAGATATCGCCGGTCTCGAAGCGCAGCCGGTCGCCCAGGCCCTCCTCGTCGGCCAGGCGGGCGGCCTGCTCGGCGTTCTCTGCGAAGCCGTCCACGCCGATGCCTCGAATCCCCTCGAAGTTGGCGGCCAGCGCCCGCAGATACCAGCCGTTTCCGCAGCCGAGGTCGGCGACCACGCCGCCGCGCTCGGCGATGTCGGCGAAGACCTCCACGTTCGGCAAAATCTGCTCCTCGAAGAACGGGCCGAAGCGCTTCTCGAGCATCGGACCGAACCACGGCAGCACCGTCTCGCGCTCGCCGAGCACCTCTTCGCCGGGGCGCTCGCCGCTGGCCATCAACCCGGCGGCGCGCTCGGTCATGTGGGCACCGAGGATCGACCCGATGGCCATCGGCATGAGCGTGTCGGGGGCGTCCGGATCGAAGAGCGCGCCGAGCTCGGTGAGGCGGAAAACGCCGTCGTCCTCGTCGAGCAGATCGAAGGCATACGCCGCGTCACACCACCGGGCGACATAGCCGGCGTCGACGCCGGCCCGGTCCGCCAAATCCTGACTCGTGGCCGTCTCGGCCGCCCGTAATGCGCCGAAGAGGCCGTTGACGATGCCGACATAAGCAGCCTGCAGGACACCGGCCTGCTGGGCGGCGTCGGCGAGTTGTTGTCTGCGTTCTTTTAGATCGATCATGAAGGTTCCAATTTTGGGAGGACTTGCTGAACGGTCAGTTGCTGTATGTAGTCTCGATCAATGCATGTAGCAAAGGCATTGCTGGGGGTTAATTGTTCCCCGCCGAGCGGATACGACTTGATTGCTGCTTCTTCGAGCGTCCTACAAAACCGGGCGAAGTTCAGGGTCGAGTAGCTCGTAAGCTCGATAGGAGGTCGGAAAATTTAGAGGCGACCAACATCCTCCCTGGCACGTTTACGGTTGCGCTCCGACCGGCACTGTATCAGGCCGGGCGCAGATGACGCTGATTTGGATGAGCTGATGAGCTGATATGGATGAGCTGATTCGGATGGGTGATGATGTGTGGATTTTTACTGATGCAGCTGATGATAGCGGATGTCGGATAGCCATATCAGTTATCCGCTATCATCAGCTCAATCAG
>JBKGZI010000292.1:0-7869 GCA_046545675.1 Persicimonas sp. | reverse complement strand
CCCCGGATGTCAACGCATCGTCTCGGGCCCAAGAGGTCTCGAGCACCAGTGCGGGCAGTGGCGCAAGCGCCCCCGGCGGGACCACCAGCGATTCCGGTGTCTCCAATATCGGCATGAGTCGCGCCGAGATCGAGACCCTGGTCAAGCAAGAGGTCAAGCGTTCGGTCAAAGAGCAACTCCCCGGACTTCTGCGCAATATCATGGGCGAAGTCTTTCAGAATAAGGTGCTGCCCAAGCTCCTCGAGCACGGCGAGCAACGCGTCGACGCCATCGTCAACCAGCGGCTGGGCGAGCAGATTCGCGAGGCTGTACGCGTCGAGATCGAGCGGTTGCTGGCCGAAGAATAACTCTTTGGACCCAGCGCCTGCTCAAAAAACCCGCCACCCGGCGGGTTTTTCTTTTTCGGTTTTTAGGTATACCGGTTTACCTGTTTGGCTATTTGCCTATAAATAGAGCGTCGACGTCTCGCATCTAAGACGACAAGGAATGGATAAATGAAGATCGATCAGAGCTATAATCCGGTGGAAGTCGAGGCAGATTGGTACGACTTCTGGGTGGACAAGGGATATTTCCACGCCGATGAAACGAGCGATAAAGAGCCGTATACCATCGTCATCCCGCCGCCCAACGTCACCGGCAGCCTGCATATGGGCCACGCGCTCTTTGTGACGCTGCAGGATATCCTGATTCGCTGGAAGCGTATGGAGGGCTTTGAGGCGATGTGGCTGCCGGGCACCGACCACGCGGGCATCGCCACGCAGGTGATGGTCGAGCGCGATCTGGCCAAAGAGGGCCGCACCCGCCACGACCTGGGCCGCGACAAATTTTTGGAGCGCACCTGGGATTGGAAGGCCGAGCACGGCGGCCAGATCATCAACCAGCTCAAGCGCATGGGCGCCTCCTGTGACTGGGAGCGCGAGCGGTTCACCCTCGACGAGGGGCTCAACCGCGCGGTGCGCGAGGCCTTCGTCAAGCTCTACGAGGACGGGTTGATCTACCGCGACCTACGCATGGTCGACTGGGACCCGGAGGGCAAGACGGTCCTGAGCGACTTGGAGGTCGAACGTGAGGAGGAGGCCGGCAAATTCTGGCATATGCGCTACCCGCTGACCGACGGCTCGGGCCATATCATCGTCGCGACGACCCGACCGGAGACGATGCTCGGCGATACCGCCGTGGCCGTGCATCCCGATGACGAGCGCTACCAGGATATCATTGGCAAGACAGTCACGCTGCCGATCGTCGGCCGCGAGATCCCGATCATCGCCGACAAGATTCTGCCCGACCCGGAGAAGGGCACCGGTGCGGTCAAGGTCACGCCGGCCCACGACCCCAATGACTGGGATTGTGGCCAGCGTCACGATCTGGAGGTCATCCAGGTCATCGACTTCGACGCCAATATCAACGACAACGCCCCCGAGGAGTTCGTCGGCCTGGATCGCTACGACGCCCGCAAGCTGGTCGTCGAGAAATTCGACGAGGCCGGCCTGCTCGAGGAGATCGAAGAAAAGCCCTACACCCCGGGGCGCAGCGAGCGCACCGGCGTGGTCGTCGAGCCGCTGCCCATGCTGCAGTGGTTCGTAGACACCGAGCCGCTCGCCAAGAAGGCCACCGACGCGGTCGAGTCCGGCGCCACCGAGATCATCCCGCCGGTGTGGAAGAAGACCTACGACCACTTCATGTATAATATCCGGCCCTGGTGCATCAGTCGCCAGCTTTGGTGGGGCCATCAGATCCCGGCGTGGTATTGCCAGGATTGCGACGAGATCAACGTCGCCCGCGAAGAGCCCGACGCCTGCCAAGAGTGCGGAAGCGACCGGCTCGAGCAGGACCCCGATGTGCTCGACACGTGGTTTTCGAGCGCCTTGTGGCCGTTCTCGACGATGGGCTGGCCGGAGCAGACGCCGACGCTGGAGAAGTTCTATCCCACCCAGGTCATGGAGACGGGCTTCGATATCCTATTCTTCTGGGTCGCCCGCATGATGATGATGGGCCTGTGGCTGATGGACGAGGTGCCCTTCGAGAAGGTCTTTTTGCACGCGATGGTGCGCGACAAGGCCGGCAATAAGATGTCGAAGACCAAGGGCAACGTCATCGACCCGTTGCATATGATCTTCGGCGCAGACTCCGACGAGCTCGACCCGGAGCTGCACGCCGAATTGCTCGGGGAGTACCCCGAGGGTGTCGACCCGCAGGGCGCCGACGCGCTTCGGTTTACGCTGAGCGTCTACGCCGCTCAAGGCCGCGACATCAAGCTCGACATCAAGCGCATCGAGGGCTACCGGGCGTTTCTCAATAAGCTGTGGAATGCGGCGCGCTTCACGCTGATGAACCTCGAGGGCTACGAGCCGCCGGCGTTCGAGACCTATACCGGCTCTTGGAAAGATGGCCAGACGCCGTTCGACGCCGAGTCGCTGTCGGTGGCCGACCGCTGGATTCTACAGCGCGCCGACCAGGTCGTCGGCGAGGTCAAAGAGGCGCTCGAGGATTTCCGTTTCAACGACGCCGCTCAGGGCATCTATAAATTCGTGTGGCACGAGCTATGCGATTGGTACATCGAGCTGAGCAAAGAGGTCCTGCACGAGGGCAACCAGGCCAGCGCCGAGCAGCGCAAGGCCGCTCAGGATACGCTGACCTACGTGCTCGACACCTCGCTTCGGCTGATGCACCCGATCAGCCCGTTTATCACCGAGGATATCTGGCAGTCGCTGCCGCACGCCGACGACGCGCCCGAGAGCATCATGGTCGCCGCCTGGCCGCAGCGCCGCGGTGCCGAGGCGTTCGAGGAGGCCGCCGAGCAGATGGAGTTGGTCATCGAGCTGATCTCGGCGATTCGCGGCATCCGAGGCGAGACCAACGTCAAGCCCGGCCAGGTCATCGACGAGGTCTTCTTCGTGACCGAAGACGACGCCGCAAAACAGGCCATCGAGGCCGGCCGAAGCTATATCGAGAGGCTGGCGAAAGCTGAGAATATACAGGTAGTTAGCCCCGATCAGGCCGGCGAGGGCGAAGGCGCGGCGACCGCGGTCCGAAGCGGTGTGGAGATTCGCATCCCGCTGGCGGGGCTCATCGACCTCGACGAGGAGATGGCTCGCCTCGAAAAGGAGATGTCGCGCGTCGAAGACGACATCAGCTACGTCGAGAACAAGCTGGCCAACGACGCCTTCGTCAACAACGCCCCGGATCACATCGTCCAAAAAGAGCGCGACAAGCGCGAGGAATATCTGGAGGAGAAGGCGACGCTCGAGGCTTCCTTGGAGGAGCTCGAGCAGTTGAAATAATGAGCGACGCCACCGACGACATTCAGCCGAGCCTGTGGGAGTGGACGGGTTCACCGGACGCCGAGCCCACCAAGCTCGACAAGATGGCGACGCGGGGGACGCTCGATCTGTCCGAGCTGCCCGCCGATCTTCGCGCCTCGCGCGAGGCGGCGCATCGGCTGCACGTGCGCCTCGAGCAGCATTTGGGCACCGTCGATTTGATCGTGACCGACAACCGGCGCCGGATGTTGTCTTCGAAGAGGCGCAGGCAGCGCCAGGAGATCCGCATCCACCATATGTTCGCCGGCTGCGACGACGAGATCGTCGCCGCGGTCGCGGATCTGGCCGGAGGCCGAAAGGGCGGTCGCGAGAGGATCCAGGAGTATATTCGGGACAACCGCGACGCGATTCGCTTCGAGCCCGAAGACGACGAGCTCGAGGCACGCGGGGCTCACTTCAACCTGGCGACCATTTTGGGCGAGGTGCTCGCCCTACTGGAGCAGACAGATGTTGCTCACGGCGTGCTCGACGAGCTCGGCGAGTTGCACATCACCTGGGGCCGGCGGGGCCGGGGCACTAAGAGCATTCGGTTTGGCAGCTATGACTTCGACCGCAAGCTCATTCGGATTCACCCGGCGCTCGACCGCGAATTCGTGCCGCGCCACTTCGTCCAATTCATCGTCTACCACGAGATATTGCACGCGATCTTTCCGCCCAAGCAGCGAAATGGCCGCAGGCAAGTGCATCCGCCGGAATTTCGCGCCATGGAACGGCGGTTTCCTAAGTACGAGCAGGCTATGAAGTGGGAGTCCGCCAACTTGAGCCGCATCCTCAGCCATAAATGAAATCAACCCGCACAATTACACGCCCGTTTACACGCCGATGGTGGCTTCTAGCCGTGCTATTGCCCTTCTGGGCGGTGCTGCTCGTGCAGTCCTGCGACCGCAACTCGAAGCGCTCTCAGGGCTCTGAGGAGGTCGCGGAGTCGGATTCGGCCAAAGATTCGGCGAAGTCGGATAAAACTGGCGTCAAAGAACAGCCCGAGCTGCCCGGCGAGGCCGAGCCGGGCACGATTGAGCCCGAGGACGTCGGGCCCGAGGCGCCGACGCTATTCTTTTTGGCGGGGTTGAAGGGCTACCTCGAGCCGTGCGGCTGCAGCGCCGATGTTTTACTCGGCGGCATCGACCGCATCGTGGGCTACGTCGACGCGGCCAAAAAGCTCGCCCCGGACAGCGCGATGATCGACGCGGGCGATATGCTCTTCGAATTTGCCGAGCTCGAAGAACACGAAATCCCCCAGGAAAAGGCCAAGTCCGAGGTCATCGTGGCCGCCCAGAAGGCGCTTGGCACCCAGGTGACTGTCCCCGGAGAGCGCGATTTTGCGCTGGGCGCCGACTTCTACCTGCAGAAAATGGAAGAGGCCGGCGTCGAGCCGATCGGCGCGAATCTCGAGATCGGAGACAAGCAGCTCGCCGCGCACAGGATCGTGGAGCTCGACGGCAAAAAGGTAGGCGTGATCGGCGCGGTCGACCCGACACTGTATGAAGCAGTCGACGAAGTTGAGCTCAGAGAGGCGGCGCCGGCTGTCCGAGAGGCGGTCGGCGAGCTTCGAGGACAGGACGCCGAGACGATCGTGCTCGTCATGCACGGCGAGTTTAGCCCGATGCGCCAGGTGTTGCAGGCGGTCGACGGCCTCGACTTCGGCATCGTCGGCCACGGCCCGCGTGAGACCGACCAGGTCTACGAGGTCGACGGTGCGCACACATTGGAGGCCTACGACCAGGGACGCTATGTGGGCGTGCTCAAGCTCTATCAGCGCGAGGCGGACGCCGCCTACGTCAACGCCGGGGCGGGCAGCGAGAGCGAGCTGGAGAAAGTCGAGCGGGCCCTCGCCCACAAAAAGGACCAGCTCGAGCGATTCCCACCGTCGAAGCGGCGCGAGAATCCGCCGGTCCTGCAGCGCATCCGTGACAGCATCGAAGACTACGAGCAGCGCCTGCGCGAGCTTCGCAGCGGCGAGGTCGACGTGCCCGAGGAGGGCAACGCGTTCATCTACCGCCCGGTGCCCATGGAGCCGGGCCTGCCGATCGACGAAGGCCTGCGCGAGCGACGCGCCGAGTTCAATGAGAATCTGGCCGAGCTCCAGGCCAACGTCGAGCGTGAAGTGGCGCCGGTGGAAGAGGGCGAAGCCTTCTTCGTGGGCAATAATAATTGCGAGACCTGTCATACCGATGCCCACGACTTCTGGGAGGGCACCGAGCACGCCAGCGCCGTCGAGACGCTCGAGGAGCGCGACAAGCTCTTCGATCAGAGTTGCATCGGCTGCCACGTCGTCGGCTACGAGAAGCCCGGCGGCAGCGTCATCGGCAAGCTCGAGTACGAGGCCGAGCTCGACGACGGGCGCACCATTGAAAAGAACCTCGAAGAGGTCGGCTGTGAGACGTGCCACGGCCCCGGCTCCAAGCATATGCAACAGCCGGTCGACTCCGACGGTAAATCCCAGCATATCGAGGCGGTGCCCGGCGAAGACGCCTGCATGCAATGCCACGTGCCCGAGCACTCCCCCCAATTCAACTTCGACGCCTACGTCAAAGACATCACCGGCGAAGGCCACGAGCGCAAATCAAAGCAATAGTCATCGCGCCCGAGCGTTCCCGCCAAGCCCCAAGTCCCAAGCACCAAGCCTGCCGTCTCTCAGGTCAGCCGGTGCAATTTAAACGCAAATTGCGGCTCGTGGTATTCGATGCCGAAGAGGCGGTCGAGGACGAGGCCGCCCAGGTCGAAGTTGCCGGGCGGCAACTCGTTGAAGTCCAAGGCGGCGATGGCGTCGAGGGTCTCGCGGGTGGCTTCGAGGATCGCGTCGTCGCCGAAGCCGTCGAGGTGCTCGGCGGCTCGGCTGCGGAAGAAGTTGCGGAAGATCTCCTCGAAGATCTTGTCGACCAGTTGCGTATTGGCCATCGTGCGCCGGTAAATCAGCGGCATGAGGCGTACGCTGTTGAGGCCGAAGCAGCGCTCGGTCCACTCGAAGAAGCTGTCGAGGAACGGTTCGAGGCCGGTGTCTCCGACCGCGCGAAGCACGAAATAACAAGCCTTGAGCTGGCGCACCACGTAGGCCTTGACGGTCGCCGCCGAGATATGAGCGGTGACCAACTCGGAGGGGGCGCGTCCTTTCGAATGGACCGGCCGCCAGCGCTTGGGGGGCAGATAGCGCAAGAAGACCTGCGGGGCGTGCTCGCGCTCGGAGCGCTCGGCGAGGCTGCGCCAGCGCGCGACTTGCTCGGGATGGCGGGTAAATAAGTGGAAGACCACGTGCAGATTTTGGTCGAGCCAGCCGGTCGTGCGAACCAGCGAGTCGTCGAGGTCTTCGCCGTCGGCGACCGCGGAGAACTCGTCGAGCAGCGTGTGGTCCAGCGGGTGGCGCCGGCGGATGCCCAGCCGCAAGATCATCTCCTCGTAAAAGAGGTTCCGATCGTTGTTGATGCGCGTGGAGCGGTCAGTCTGAAAGAGCTGCAGCAGGATGCGCGCCTGGCTGAAGGCGCCCTCGTTGAACTTCTGCTCGACCAGCGCGAGCAGCTCCTTGGCCTTATTATCGAAGGCGTCGTCTTGGACGAAGTAGCCCAGGAGCAGATCCCGGGCGAGCATCGTCTCGGCCACCGTGAGCTGCATGTCCAGGGGCAGCCGGTCGTTTTCGATGAGCAGCCCGAGGAAGATGCGGCCGGCCTGGAGCACCTCGGGGGCGTCGAGCCTTGTGCGTTCATCTTCGGCTAATAGCTCTTCGGGCTCATCGACAGGCGCCTGTTCAGACTCTTTTTCGGTCTCTTCCTGCGTGTCTTGTTCAGTCTCTTCGCTGGTCTCTACTTCGGGCTCTGCTTCGGACTCTACTTCGGACTCCGCGGCTGCTTCGCCGTCAGGAGATTCGCCGTCAGGAGATTCGTCGTCAGGAGATTCGCCGTCAGGAGATTCGTCGTCAGGAGATTCGTCGTCAGGAGATTCGTCGTCAGGAGATTCGTCGTCAGGAGATTCGTCGAGATCTTCTCCAGCTCGGGCGTCGGGCGGCTCGGCCTCGTCGACGTCACCGGGCTCTTCGTCACTATCGTCGGCCTGTGTGGCCGCTTCGCCCACGTCTTCGGCGGCATAGGTGGCGGCATCCTCGGCTTCGACGATCTCGAAGTCATCGCTCAGCTCCTCGGGGGTCGCTGGCGGCTGGGGAGGCTCGGGTGGCGGTGGGGCGGCCGAAGACTCAGCCAGAGCGGGGCTCTGTTCGTCGGCCAGCGGACAATCGATCCGGGCGGACCAATACTCCGGCTTCGTAAGCCGCAAAATCTCGGCGACCACCAACAAAAGCGGATCATGCTGGGGGCATTCGGCGAGCTGGCCTTCGACGCGCGGCTCGGCCTGTTCGAGCAAATGCTCCAGGTAGCTGCCGTCGAACTGCCGCTCGCTGGACGCCCCTTTCAAGAATTTGAGAAACTTTTTGAGCATCGCCTACGCGACCTTCTGACTTGTCTGAGAAGCGCGACGAGAGTTCCACAATCACCCCGCGCACGCAAGCTGAGATACATGCCCTAGCTCTCCATGCCCACCGTCTCCAGACGGTAGTCCTTGATCT
>JBKGZI010000291.1:0-7954 GCA_046545675.1 Persicimonas sp. | reverse complement strand
TCACAGGCGTCTTGCTCGCCGTCCTCATCGCGGTCGGCCTGGCGAGGATTGGCATGATCGGGGCAACCATCGTCGGCGTTGTCGACGCCGTCGCCGTCGCGGTCATCATCACACGCGTCGCCGACTCCGTCGCCGTCGAGATCTTGCTGGCCGGCATTGGCGACCGCCGGACAATTGTCGTCGCCGTCGTCCACCCCGTCCCCGTCGTTGTCGTCATCGCAGGCGTTGCCGACGCCGTCGCCGTCGGTGTCGGTTTGATCGGCGTTGGCCGTTTGGGGGCAGTTGTCGACGTCGTCGGCCACGCCGTCACCATCGGAGTCGATGAGGTCGTCGCAGGCATCGCCGGTGCCGTCGCCGTCGGTATCGGTCTGCTCGGGGTTGGCGGTGTGGGGGCAATTGTCGACGTCGTCGGCCACGCCGTCGCCATCGGAGTCGGGGCCGCAGGCGCCAGCGTCACAGCCTGCATCGCCCGTCGTGGCGTCTGCGTCCGTATCCGCGTCGGGGCCGGCGTCGGGGCCGGCCTCCGAAGAGAGCAAGCAGACACTCTCTCCGAAGATCACGCCGCCTGCCGAGACGCACTCGTAGCCCTCGGAGCAATCCGAGTCTGCCTCACAAGCCTCCCCGCCAGCCGAGCTGCAGGCAGTCGCAAATAGGGCCAACAAACAACCAATCACACCTATCAAACAATGTCGAAGCGACATGGTGAGAACCTCTTTATCTACCAAGTCAGCACACCGCGCACCGCCGGAGCGTCCGCATCCCAGCCGAATTCGGCGCGCACTCGCGCGCCGGTGTCGTCGGATTGTCGTGAATCGAGCGTCCAGAGCACCACGCCGCCCACGGCGAGGACCGCGCCGGCCGAATAAAACACAATCGTGCGCATCTGGGCGGCGTCGGCGTCCTGCTCGAGTTGGCCGGCACGGTCCCGGTCGCCGGCCTCATTGGCCAACAAAAACTCCTCTTGGCGTGACTGTGCGCCGTAGTCGGAGATCAGCCCGGCGCCCAAAAGCCCCGCCCCGACCCCCATGGCACCCCAGGCGGTATAGCGCATCCACGGGGTAGCACCGTCCGCCGCCGCGGGCTCGGAGGGATCCTGTACCTGCCGGCCGGCGGCCACCTCGTCGTCGGGGCCGGCGGGCTCGAGTTCTACGGCCCGCTCGAGGCGCGCCCCGGGGGTCACCTCCACAGCGACGGTCGTCTCGCGATACTCCGGCGCCCGAACCACCGCCTCATACTCGCCGGGCTCGATGCGCTTTGTGGCGGGACAAGAGAATTCATGTCGACCCATCTCGATGGTCGCCCCGTCGGGTTTGCATTCGATGCTCAACGTGCCGAACGGCGTACAGGACTTGGAGGTCTTGAGCTTCTCGGCGACCTCCACGCGCAGGTCGTCAGCGAGCTTCTCGCGCCCGAGCGCCTCGGTATAGAGATCGCGGGCGGCCTCACAGGCGCCGGTCTTCTCTTTGAGCTTTCCAATATTGAAGACCAGCTTGGGATGGTCGAGGTATTCGCGTGCCTGCTCGAAGGTCTCGATGGCCTCGAAGGACTCGCCCTGGTCACGGAGTTCGCTGCCTTCTTTAACGAGCTTCTTGAAGGTGCGCAGATCTTCTTTGGACGGAGCGTCGGCTCGCGCTTGCCCCAAACCGGCACCCAATATCACCAGTGCGACCAGCGCCGCCGAGAACCGCCGGCCCATTCTATAGATATTCGTCGAGAAACTCGTCGACATTTTCCTCACCGTCATCTGAGCTGGGTTTCTCTCGGGGCGGCTGGCTCTTTTCGGGGGGAGTGCGCGTCTCTTTGCGCGCAGCCTCCGTCTTGGCGGCTTCTCGCTTGGCGGCCTCCTTGCGAGCGGCTTCTCTCTTTGCAGCTTCTCTCTTTGCGGCCTCCTTGAGAGCAGTCTCCTCTTCTCGAGCCGTCTGTTCTTTTGCCGCCTCTTCCCCGGCGGCCTCTTCCTGGCCGACTTGGCCGTCCGCGAGATCGTCGCCGGTCTCCTCAGCGTCACCTCGGCCGGGCGTTTCGGCCGGCCGATCGGCCTTCTCCTCGTCCTGCGCCGGGTCTTTGCTCTTGGCCGCAACGTCTTCTGCAGACTCGTCTTCGGCAGGCCTATCTTGGGCCGACTCGTCGCCGACCACCCCGGCGCGGTCAGCCTCACGGGGCGAGTCTTTCTGCTCTACTCCATGCTCCTGCGCCTCGATGGGGGCTGCGGGAGCGTTGTCGGGCTGGGAGGTGCCTGCCTTGCCCTTGCTGCCCAACAGCGACCATGCGGCCAGCGAGCCCCCGCCCGCCAATAAGAGCGCGACGGCCACCATCGCCAGGCGCTTGCCCAGCGGAGTATCGCCGTGTTGACTGCGACGTTTGGTCGGACTCGGCGGGGCCGGCACCTCCTGGTTCGAATCGAAGGCCGAGGGCAGCGGGGTGACCATCGTCTTCTGGTCGTGCAGCCCGGTGTCGGGGGGCATCTCGGGCAGGTGGCCCTCGGCCAACGCATCGGAGGAGGGCGACAAGTCGCCGCTGGGCGGCGTCGAATCCGGCCGCGGCAATGTGCTGCTCGAGTCGTCGCGTCGCGGCTGGCCAGCCGGCATCGGCGCGTTCATCGAGGCGTCGGAGAGCGGGCGCAAGACCTCGCCGACCTGCCGGGGATCCAGGCGCAACTCGGCGGGCACCTGATCTGCGACGGCCTCGAGCGCCTGATACATCTCGTCGGCGTCGGCGTAGCGCCGAGCCGGCTCTTTTCGGGTCGCCCGCAAGATGATCTCGGCGAGCGCCGTATGGGCCAAGGCGCGGGGCACCTGGATCTCGCGCTGCAATTGCATCATCAGCGTCTGCGCGGTCGTCGTGCCGTGAAAAGCGCGCTTGCCGGTGATCATCTCGAGCAAGATGAGGCCGACCGCGTAGACGTCGGCTGATTTTTGGGGCTTCGGATCGTGAAGGTATTCCGGGGCCACATAGGCCGCCGTGCCGCAGATCGAGCCGGTCTTGGTGATCTCCGAGGCGGTCTCCTCCAGGGATTTGGCGATGCCAAAGTCTAGAATCTTGATCTGATCGCCGCCGCGACGGTCGGTGCACAAAAACAGGTTGCTCGGCTTGAGATCGCGGTGGACGAAGTCCTGCTCGTGAGCCTCACCGAGTCCGTCGAGCACCTGCAGTGTCAGGTCGACCGCGCGCCCGACGCTGATCGTCCCCTCGCTGGCGAGAACATCTTTGAGATCCGCCCCGTCGAGCATCTCCATGACCACGTAGATCAGGCCATTTTCGGCCTCTCCGAAGTCGTAGAGTCGAATCGTATTGGGATGGTTGAGCCGCTGCGCCAGGCGCACCTCGCGCTCGAAGCGGGCCAGGACATCTTCGTTCTGGGCAATATGAGGGTGCAATATCTTGACGGCGACCTCGCGCCCCATGCGCATATGCTGGGCACGCAAGATCACGCCCATCCCCCCGGTGGCCAGCACCGCGTCGATGCGGTAGCGGCCCTCGAGCGTATCGCCCACCTGGGGCATCTGAAACTTGCCTAATTGCGTTTGGCCGACGCTCATAATCAGGACTACATCGCCGAGAGAGTTATGACTGAGAAACGCATTGGCTCCTGGACTCGTTCCGCAACCAAGACATGTCTCAGCAGGGAGTCGAGAATAAGCCGGCGCTCACCTATGACTCGTGTTGGACCGGCGAGCATGGATAAGTAGATGACAGACGCACAGTGGAAGCTACCACAAACCGGCAAGTCGAACCAGTTTTGAAGGATTGTCATGGCGTGGACTTGTTGACGCTGTGCGCGTGATTCTGTTTTAGGAGACGGGGAGAGGTTCGACCAAAGCACAGAAACACAGCGACATAAGGGCAGGTCAGGGTTGATATAGGGGGCCCGGCGATGGAATATACGGCGAAGCGCTGGCTGCTGGGAGGGCTGGCAACGCTGCTGCTGGCCATGGGCGGCGGGTGGGGGTGTGAGGAAGAATCGAAGTGGGACCATCCCAACCGCGAGCGCTATCCAGCACCGCCAGCCGACGATGAGTTGGTCACGAGCCTCGAAGATCTGCAACGGGAATGGGCCCAGGAGGACCGGCGCGCCCGGCAAATGGCAGCCCCGACTCCGCAACGCCGCTCGACGTGGACGGCGCTCGACCTCGCGATTCACCGTCTGCGACGCGCCTTCGATGCGGCCGTCGAGGAGACGCGACGCTCCACCCGCCCCACCGAGGACGAGCCGGTCGGCGGCGGGCCGCCGTCGGATCATGAGTGACTCCGCGACGACGTCCCTCCTTCGGCCGACTCCCAGCCGGTCGATCCGACCGATGAATGAGTCCGTCTGGATGAGTTATAGATAGGTTATCTTTCCCGAACCCGAAGTGTAGACCATGGGCCTTCGCCTCATCGAGATGCGCCTGCCCGGTGACCACAGTGCCCGAGTCGACGAGGCGCTCTGCGAGATCTCAACGGTGTCCACCTGGTCCATCACGCCGTCGGACGGCGTACAGATCTGGCATATCCTGGCCTTCACCGAGCAGGCCGAGAACGTCGTCCAGGCCCTCGAGGAGTCGTTCTCCTCGGCCGAGGACTTTCGGCTGATCTTATATGATATCGAAGCGACCGTGCCGCGCCCCGAACGCCAACATGAGGAGGAAACGCCCGACGAAGCGGCCGTGGTCGCCGCCGCGGGGGCCGAGGAGAGCGCCTCACACAAAAAGCGGGCCCGCATCAATATCGAGGAGCTGTACGAGGACATCAACCACGGCATGAAGGTCTCGTGGGACTACGCCACGATGATCGCCACCTCGGCGGTGGTGGCCGGGGTGGGCATCTACCGCGACGACATGATCTTGGTCATCGCGGCGATGATCATCGCGCCGCTTCTGCACCCGAATATCGGCCTGTCGCTGGCGACCACGCTCGCCGATGGCGAGCTCGGAAAGCGCGCCGCCAAGGTCAACCTCTTCGGCCTGGGGATCACCGTCGCCGTCGCCGTGCTGCTGGGGCTCATCTTCCCCTTCGATCCGGGCCCCGAGCACAACGTCCTGCGCACCGATATCGGCGTGCTCGACGTGGCCGTGGCCGGATCGGCTGGCGTCGCCGGGGCGCTGTCATTTACCAGCGCCAAACCCGGCGGGGTGGTCGGAGTGATGATCGCCGTGGCGCTCTTACCTCCGCTGGTCAGCATGGGCCTGCTGGTCGGCTCGGGCGATTGGGCGATGGCCGTCGGCCCGCTGTTGCTGGCGACCATCAACATCATCTGCATCAACCTAGCCGGTGTAGTCACTTTCATCGTCGAACGCATCCACCCGCGCGCTCGCTGGCAGGAGGAGCGCGCCCAACGCGCAGCCCTCTGGGCGACCGGCCTCTGGCTCTTCCTGCTCGCGGGCTTAGTGGCGATCGGCTACTTCGGCGAGGAATATTGGCGCTCGTTTTGGTGAGTGCACTTACGTTCGAGAGAGTAAGAGAGTAAGAGAGTAAGAAAGTGAGAGAGTGAGAGAGTGAGAGAGTGAGAGAGTAAGAGAGTGAGAGAGTAAGAACTGCTACAGGCGACCTATATCGTCTCGAAAAGGTTGCAGTATCTAACTTTCTTACTTTCTCACTCTCTTGCAGCCGATCAGCAACAACTCTCGGTGCTGCGCAAACCATCCGTGAGCCAAATAAGCTGCGCGATTGCCCTCAGGCCCGTAACAGCTCGGCGATCGGGTGCATATCCTCGACGTGGACGGCCACGGCTTTGATGGCCGCCAGGATCGGGATGGCCAAGAGCAGGCCGATGGCGCCCCACAGCCAGCCCCAGAAGACCAGCCCGAGCATGACCGCCAGGCTATTGAGCTCGAGGTGGCGGCCCAGCACCAGCGGGGTGATGATATTGCCCTCGATGCCCGTCAACAATCCGTAGATCAAGACCACCCAGAGCACCGATTCGAAGGTGCCGAATTGCAGATAGGCCACCAGCGCCGGGAAGATCGCCCCGACGACCGGGCCGACGTAGGGCACGAAGTTAAACAGCCCGGCCAAAATCCCGAGCAATAACACGTAGTTCAGCCCGTAGATCCAATAAGCGAGCATGGCCACCGAGCCGAGCACGACGTTGGTGGCGAAGCGGTTGAAGAGGTAGCGCTGAACGTCGCGGTTGACGTTCTCGAGCACCTCCAGGACCATCTCGCGGCGCCGCTCGGTAGTCCCCATGATATGGATGAGCTTGTCGCGGATCTTGGGCGCCTCGACGAGCATGAAGAAGAGCACGAAGATGCACGTCAGCGACTGGGCCAAAAAGCCGATCAAGCCGGTCAGGCCTCCGGCGATATAGGAGGTGGCGCTCATCCACAGATCGCTGGTCTGCTCGAGCAGCGATTTGTGCTGCTCGGGCAAGGTGGGTAAGACCTGCTTTGGGTCGGCCTCGGCTCTTCGCTGTCCAGCCTGATTTTCGCCTTGCCGTGCGCTCATGCTCAACCCGGCGTCCTCCTGGGCGCGACGAATCGGCTGCAAGCGGCCCTCGAAGCGCTCCTGGAGATCGAGCAGGCGCTCCTGCATATCCTCGACGTTCTCGGCGATGCGGTCTTCATAGCGGGCGATATCGCTGACGAAGGAGCCGAGTTGATTGCCAATGAGCACCCCCAAGGACACCGTCAGCCCCACCGCGACCACCACGATGAGCAGCGCGGCCAGCCCTCGCGGCATATAGATCTCGGTTTGCGGCAGGCGAAGCCGCATCAAGGCGCGCACGAATGGATTGAGCACGTAGGCCAAAAATACGGCCAGCACGACGGGGATGAGGATGCTGCTGGCATAGTGAAGCAACGCCGCGCCCGCGGTGACGGCCAACAATAAAATGGCCCCCCGGATGACGTGAACCTCGTGGAAGAAACTCTGTTCGAGCCCGTCGGGGCCGGGGTCGGCGCCGGGCTCGTGGGGCTTTCCACCGCCGGATGATTCCATCTGCACACTCTCGACAACGAGGAAGCAAACTACCACCTTCCATGGTCGCACTTGCCGGCTCGCTGCGCAAAGTAATTCCGCGAACCGTCAGGCGCCGATGCCGGCGCGCTGAGCTTCCTCGAGGCGGACGAATGCGTCGGTAATAGCCGTCCGGATCTCGTCGCCGTGTAGCAGCCAGCCGGTGGTGTGGCCGCCGTCGATCCAGCGCAGCTCGCTGCCCTGCCAATGGCGGTACAATTTGATGACCTGCCGGGGCGGCACGAATTCGTCGTGCAGGCTCCCGATGATGATCGCCGCCTCCGGGGCCACCGGGGCGCCGTGCTCGCTGAGCGCCAGCGCCGACAGCGTCTGGCGCATGAGCATCTCGGCGTGGTCGGCCCCGCCGGCCTCCTCGGCCAGCGTCTCCCAGTCGCAGATATTTCGCAGTGGACTCTCGACCAGCGGGGCGACCGAGGTGTCGCCGGCGGCACACGGGACCGCCGCGACCGAAAAAGGGACGGTCTGCGCGGCGAAGGCCGCCATCGCACCGCCCATGCTGTAGCCGGTGATCCCCACTCGCCCGAAGCCTTCGCCGCGAAGCCAGTGCAGAAGCGCGCGCGCCTCCTCGACGGCGGCCAAGTTGAGCAGAAGCTGGTCGGTCATGCTCCGCAGCCGCGTCGAGCGCTGCCAGCTCGGCCGTCGCGGGCCATAGAAAGGATTTTGCAGGATGACCGCGCCGATATTGTGCTCGAGCAGCGGCTTCGCCAGCAGCCTGCGGCCCACATACGTCGCGTCGCCGGTGCCGGCCATATGCACGCACATCTTCGCGCGCGGCGCCTCGAAGGGCTCTTCGGGAAGCAGCATCTGGAAATAGGCGGCTCGCGCCTCCGCCGGCAGCGGCAGCGCCTTGGCCGGCGAGGTAAACCACCCCTCGAAGAGATGCGAGCCGCCGCGGTTGCGCTTCTTGCTCAACCAGTTGACCTCGATATCCGCCGGCGGCCGCGGATTTCGCCCATATTCGACCAGATCTTCGAGCAGCTCGGGGTCGCCCCAGCCCCCGTAG
>JBKGZI010000290.1:0-8062 GCA_046545675.1 Persicimonas sp. | reverse complement strand
CGTCTAGCTCATCTTGGGTGATGGGGTCGCCGTCAGATGCAGTTACCAGGCGCGTCGCCCGCTCCAGCACAGCCTCTCGGATCTCCTGCCAGTTGTCGGGATAGAATGGCTTGATGTCGTTAGATATTGGCATCAGGTCAGTCCCTCCAATTCGACTCGGTGCCACGTATCGAGCCACGTCTCGCCGCGCCGCTTCCGATAGACCTCATCGGCAAACGGGAAACTCGAGCGCTCCAGCGAAATAAACTTGACCCGCTTCCACGGCACCACCCACTTCTGGCGCTGCCCGTCGAGCACATACAGAAAGCTGATAGAGCCCGCGGTGTGGGCGCGATCCAGATACGCCCACTGGTGATCGGTGATGTTGCTAAACGGAAAGCTCGTCTTGCTGAGCGTGGCCTTGCACTCGAAGATGACGTGGCGTGAATCCGGCAGGAACCCGCTAAAGTCCGGCTTGGACTTCTCGCGCTTGAAGTGCTCGCCGGGGACCGTCGGTGCTTCCCAGTTCTTCTGGACCAGTGCGCGGTCGGCCTTGAGCAGGTCGCGGCATTCCTTTCGGGCGTAGACCTCGAATTCCTGGCCGTGTTGGCGTGCGAGGTTGCCTCGTTGTTGGTTGGTGGTGGTCATTCCGTCGCCTCGTATGCCGTTCGATAGACGTGTCGTATGGTTTCAAGGGCTACGACGATCATCAGTTTGTCGCCCCTGTGCCCGAAAAGGCCTTCAATCCTCCGCTGGATGGACCGCAGGGCGGCGTCTCGTGCCTCGACTTCAGCTTCCAGATGTTCGATGCGTGCTTGGTATTCTTGTTGGGTCATGGCGCTTTCCTCAGTCCGGGTAGTAGCAAATGCGTGCGACCTGCTCTTTTGTCAGCGGGCGGCGCTTGCAGTGGCGCTTCAGTCTGGTCGCGAAGTCGGACCGCTTGGCGCTGCCCATCCCGTAGTAATAGGTAGTCGTGTCGAATGAACTGGCGCCCATCCAGCGGGCGTGCTCGATGTGATCGTCAGAGCTTATGCGAGCGATATGGATGTGAAGGTCTGGCGCGAGCGCTCGGAGGCGCTTGGCCGTCTGGAATTTCCAAGACCTCTTATCGCCGCCGATGAAGACCCCGCCCCCGTAGCGAGTGGCCATGCGGATAGCCCCGACCAGGCACATCTTCTCTTGGATCGGGACCAGGCACTTGCTTCGCGGGAAGGGCCAGTGCAGGCTTCGGCAGCTTCGCTCGATACGCTTCCAAGTGAGGCAGGCGTTGCCGACGACGTCGGGGTAGATGACCCACTTGATGCGGTCGCCCAGCACTTCGGCCGCCTCGCTCATCTTGCGCCACGTGCTCGCCGCCGAGTGCTCGGACGGGGTAAGCCCGTCTCGGAAGGCTGGATACGCGCCGTTGTCGAGCATGACGGGGATATCGGACGGGGTCTCGCGTGCGACCTTCTCCGCCCACTTGGGCGTGGTCACCACCGCGCGGACCCACGGCAGGCAGTTGCGCTGCTCGGCCTTTGCGAGCCAGCCAAACGCGTAGCCTCCGTAGTGCTCGATGCGCTGAGGTTGCTCGGGTGAAAGAGATCTCAGGGAAAGTTGAGCGCTCACGCCGCCACCTCCTCACCAGCCCCTTCAGGCCAGCCGTATTTGAGTACATTTAGAATCGAAATAAGATCGCTTGCCGTGCCGCGGTCGCAGCCTTCAATAGCCCTGATCGCAATCCGCAAAGCCCGGCTGTGGGTGGAAGGCACCTCCGGCTCGATGACCAGCCACGCATCTCGCTCGATGCGCCTCAGTTGCGCAGGCGACGGCTCTTCTTTTCGCCACTCCGCATCCCGCATCTTCATAGGCGCGAGCCCCATCGACTGCATCGCCAGGCGAAGCCTTCGGACATACGAGACGGTCGGGTCGATGGCTTTGAGCGGGACGCCTCGCAGGGTCTCCTGTGGGGCGCTGGACTCGCGGATATCCTCGACAATCCAGTCGAGCTCGAGGGCGGGGAGCTCGGGAATCTGCTCGCCGGAGTCGTCCTCGATGCCGCCCGATAGGATGGCCTCGTAGTCGAGGCTGAGCGTGCCAAAGAGATCTTGTGGGTCGAAGACGGTGCAGTAGTCTTTGCCGGGATAGGTGCGAAGCCCCCGGCCGATGTACTGCGCGAAGAGCACGCGCGAAGAGATCGGCCTGCGACAGCACAGCCACCGAAGCCACGGCAGGTCTACGCCTTCAGACAGCAACGAGACGTGGACCAGGCAGTCGAGTGCGCCGGCCTCCAGCTTCTCAATGCGCCGGTCGATGGTGTGGTCGGATTGCTGCGAGTGGACGGGCTTCGCCTTGACGCCGGCCGCGCACAGCGCGTCGGAAAATTCGTGGGCGTCGGTGATGTTGAGGCTGTCGACAAGGCCCGGGCCGTCGGCTCCCGCGATCATCTCAATGCACGCATCGTCGAGGGTGCTTGCTGTGCCGTCGTAGTGTTTGACCCGGGGCGGCACCACCACGCCGTCGCGCATCGCCTCGGCCGGGCCGTAGTTGTAGGCGAGCATATCGAACAGCGAGAGCTCCTCGGTCTTCTCGGCGCGGTAGGGCGTCGCCGTGAAGCCGCATCTTTTTTGAGGCACCCACGCGGTGTGGTCTATGCGCTGGCCGGTGAGGCTGTCCAGCGGGCCGAGGATGGTGCTGTGGAATGTCTCGCACTCTGTCTTGTGGGCTTCGTCGGCTATCCACAGCTCCGGCGGGTCGATGCGCTTGGACAGGCTCGGCAGGCTGTCGTTGCAGCATACAATCACCCGCTGTCGGGTCTGCTTGGAGTCCGAGTAGTAGCGCCCGACCTGAAGCCCTCGGGCTTTGAGCGTGCCCGCCAGATCTTTGACGAGCTTCTGGGTGGGCGTCGTCACGACCACCTTCCCCTCGGTCATGTGCGCGAGCTCGGCGAGCAGGATCGACTTGCCTGCGCCGGTCACCGCTCTGACGACCGGGTTGGCCCGGTCGATGGCGCGCATGGCCTTGGGTAGGGCTTCGGCTTGCCAAGATCTTGGTGTCCAGGGTGCGTTTTGCCAGGGGGTTTTATTCACCGGTGACCTCCAGCAACTCGAGTTGCGGCCAAGGGTTACCCATGTTGAACCAGACCACCTCGGCGGAGGTCTGCTCCCCGTTCGCCGGGCGCCACGTACTGCGCTGTCGCATAAATGGCTCGAACTCGAGCCAGTCCGCGCCCTCATTCTCGCACGCCATCACCTGGCCACGGCGCGATTTGCACCACTTGCCGAGCTCACCGTAGTCAATGCCGCTCGATCCGTGCCGGTAGTATCGCCCCTTGTCTTGATACGGTGGGTCAATGAACCACGTGGCCTCGATGTCAGGCGCGTCGGTGTAGCTGCCGTGAATGACCTCCCAGTGACCGACACGCCCCGCCACATGGGCGACGTGCTCGCGGGTTGCCTCGGTCCATCCGCTGTTCTGGCTGCCATCTTCTTCGTTTGGCCACCTCGAGGGCGTAACCCTCGGATGCGGCACACCTTGACCCGACCAGAACCCAATCAGGCACTGAGCGCCGAAACTGATCGGGAGTTCTCGAATGTTCGTGTCGGCATCGATCAATGGGAGTGCGCGGATCTCGCCCGGTGTCGACTCGATGAGCAGCTGCCACGTGGCTATGATGTGCTCGTCGAGGTCAATCAGGATGACGTCGCGATCCCACCAGCGTATCGAGTACCCGGCCGCGCCAGCGAATGGCTCGATAATGGTATCGTGCAGCGGCGGCGGGTAGTGGCGCCCCATCCGGAACTTCGCGCCGTAGTATGAGAATGCCGGGCGCCTCATCCCACCACCTTCCCACCAAGCGCCCAAACTCTCTCACTGAGTTCACCCTCTTCGAGCCCGTCCGTCGCCCCTCGAAAAATCTCGACCCGGCTGTCCATCATATCGATCAGATGGAGCAGCTGCGCCTCAATCAACTTCGGCTTGACCGGCGAGCCCCACTCGAGCTTTCCGTGGTGCGACAGCACCATATGCATCAAGCGGTCTCGCGTTCGGTCCGAGGCCAGACACGCAAGGCAAGCGTCGTGAATCATCGCCGTGCATTCGGCGATATGGCCGACGAGCTCGCCGCGTGTGTCGCGGACCCACTCGAGCCCGACCTTCTCGAGCTCGCGGACTTTGCCGAGGTCGTGGAGCAGGGCGCCGGCGAGCAGGAGGTCTTGGTCGACGTCTTCGCCGTAGTGGGTCGCAACTTTATCTGCGAGCCTCGCCATCGAAATGGTGTGGTCGGCCAGACCACCGCGATAGGTGTGGTGGTTTTTGGTCGCGGCCGGGGCCACGAGGAACGCCTCGCGAATCTCGTCGTCTGCGAAGATGCAGCGAACGACGTCGCCGACTTCGCCTTCCAGCGCTCCGAGCAGGTAGTCGAGCTCTTGCTCCAGGTGGTCGACGTCGGCCGACTGAATGAACTCGCTGAGGTCCTCGCTGTGGGCGTTACCCAGCCCGTCGATCTTGATCTGCAGGCCTCCCTGGTAGCTCTCGACAAGCCCGGTCACCCAGTAAAGCCCGGCCTCCGGGGCCTCGTCGGTGTCCCACTTGATGCCGGCCAACTCGCCGGTCTTATCTGCGAGCGTACACCGCAGGTACGGGTCGCCCTTTCGAGTCTCGTGAATCGCCGCGCCGGTCAGCAGCAGCGGCTGGTCGATGTGGCCTACGTCGAGGTCGCAGATATAGGTTTCTTTAGAAGTCGACGACATCGTTCTCCCCTGTATAGATTCTCCAGTAAAAACCGCCGTGGCCGTTGCTTTTGTAGGTCGCGGTGTGGTCTCCAATTGAGACCCGCTTGGGCCGCTCATCACCGTCGCACTGCAAAGCGACGGCCTTCTCGATGGCTTTGCGCACACGGCGTTTTTTCTCTTTGAGCGTCTTCTTAGCGGTGCCGCCGGCAGACCCGCGGCTCGAGACCTCGACGCCCTCTTCGTCCAGGAAGCTCTGGACGCGCGCCTCGAAGGCTTGCTTTGTGCGGGCGTACTCGACACACGAGGCGTAGACCTCGGGCTCGTCTGTCAGGTCGACGGTGCCCTCGGGGTCGGCCTCGGTGGGCTCGACCTCCATGTCGACGAAATCCCAGAATCGCTTGAAGCGGGCGAGCATCCGCTCGATGTAGCGCTCGTTTCGCTCGACGATCCACGTAACGACCTCGCCGCGCTCGAGCAGCCAGTCGGCGAGCGTCTGGTCGGCGCTGGACGGGTCGAGCTTGCGCATCTCATCGCGCAAGCTCGGCACCAGGTCGCGGCTGATGGGGCAGACGAACTGGCGCAGCCGGACCTCTCTGGCGCCGGTGACCAGCATCTGCTCCTGGCACTGTGCCTCGTAGGCGAGCGGGATCTCTTCCCACTTCTCGGTGGTCGTCTTGTATTCCTCGATTACCCCGCCGGTGACGTCGAGGCCGTCGATGTTGGCCTGGGCGCGCGGCCAACCTGCGTATTGGAGCGTCCCCAACTCAGCCCCGTCGATGATCTCGATGCCGTGGGTCGCCTCGCACCACTCGCGGATGTAGGGCTCCATCCACTGGCCGAAGTCTGCGTACTCCTCGAGCCACGGTTTGCTGTCGGTCTTACGCCCCAGCTTCGTTGCCCACACATCGTAGGCTGTGGCGTGGGGACTCACCCCCAGCAGCGCGCCCGCATCACTTGAGCCGATGCCCTGGGCGCGCAGGGCGTGCCACTCGTCGGTGTCGTGGTCGGCCCTGCCGACGCTCCGGCAGTCGGTAAGCGCGGGGTGGGGGCGCTCGTCCCTGGGCACGAGCGCTTGCTTGCGGTTGGGCTTGGTGGCGGGCTTGGGCTTACTGTTTTTCTTTGGCGGGAGGCCGAAGGGGTTGGGCTTGGGCTGGCGTGCCGCCTGCTTGGGCTTGGCGTCGATGGTGATGGGGTCGGGTTGTTCAGCCTGTTCTGCGCAGTTGCCGATGCAGACTGCGCGCTGACCTTTTGTTCCGGCTGTGATCTCCGACCATTCACTGATCGTCTTCCCGCACACGTAGCAGTCGACGGTGATGGGGTCGGGCTGCTTCTTTTCGGTTGCCCCCTTCACCTCATCGGAAGCCCACTCGCGAAAGGCCTCATGCTCGGTATCCGACATATTGTCGATGAGGATATTGAGCGACTCTTCATCGCTCTCAATGAAGGCCTCTTGCGCGTGCTTTACGTTCTCGCGGAAAACGACAGGTTTGCCGCCATCCACCGGAAAGCATTCGCTACACCCGAAGTCGATCTCGTGGTCGCCGACCGGCTCAATCTCGCGAATATCATCCTCGGTTCCGCAAGCCAGGCAGTGAGGTCGCAGCTCGCGCTTGCCACCATCCGGCACCAACTCGCTGACCTCCTCGGTCACGTCGGTCTGGTCGGTGATGGTGATGCCGGTGTCGTTGGCGTCGGCCTTCTCCCTCGGCGCACACTCCGGATGGTAGTAGCGCACCCAGCGATCGCCGTCCTCGAGGGTCTCGCGGCTGACCGCCTCGCCGGTGATGGTCTGCTCGCAGGTGGCGCAGGTGGGGCCTTGCTTGGGCTTGGGATCCGGCTTGGTTTTGTAGGTCTCGTACCCATCGGCGCGCGCCTCAATCCAGAACCGTTCTCCGCAGTTGCCGGTGTCCTTGTTATCGGCGGCTGTCTCGCATTTGGCCTCGGCCGAGTCGTGCGCCCCGACCGGAGCGCTATCGAACAGGTCGCCACAGTGCGGACACTTGATATCGAAGGTGTGCTCGAATCGCTCTTTGACCGCCTGCGCCTTGCAGTACTCAGCCGCCTGCTTCGCGATGGAGTTACGGTCCACGCCGCCTGCCAGCGCCTCGTCGTGAACGCCCTCGGCGACTCGCTCCTCGGCGATCTCGATGGCGCGCTCGAGGTCGTCGTCTACCGGAAGGCGTGACTTGATGAGGGCGAACAGCACATTTCGCTGGTCGGCGCCATCGGTCTCCGACTGGTCGGCGAGTTCGCCGTCGAGCAGCTCCCGCAGCCCCGGCCCGTTTCCAGACCCCACGCCTGGCAGCGCCTGCAACCCTTTCGATTGGTCGGCCGCCCACGCGTTCAGCTCGTCGAACGTCGCGATCCCTTCCTCTTTGCACATCGCGACGATCTTCTCGGAGCTGGTCTTGCCGAGACCGTCGACGCTGGTCAGCCACTCGACCGTAATTTCGGGAGCGGCAAAGCTCTCCTCGTGGCTCATGTCGACGTCGTTGTCGGCCATCCAGTCGATGAGCTGGTCGAGCTGGTCTTCGGTCAGGCCGTCGCGGGCGTCTCGCCAGTCGCCACCGCCCTTGATGTGGTCCTTGGCTTCTTGGAGCGGGTCGGCCTTCGAGACCTCCTTCTCCCCGTCGTAGTCCTCGGCCGGCACGAGGTACCAGGTGCGCTCGCCGTCGACCTCGTCCATGTGGACGATGTGGCCGTCGACCTCCTTTTCGGCGCGCCAGAATTTGACGACTCGCGCTTGCGCTATGCCCAGAAGCTGGGCGAGTTCTTTGAGTGTGTACGTTTGCATTATTATCTCCATTGATTTCAGTCGCTCCATCGTGCTCGTGCTTCAGTGGCGGCGGCGGGAGTCGAACCCGCGTCTTGCTTATGGGCGGCCAAGCCGCGCCGGGAATTGAACCCGGCTTCTCGCACCCGGGCACCGCCTTATCGGCCCACCGACCACCCCAAAGTCGCCGGTGAGCCCGCTGTTTTTCTGGGCGGGATTAACCGCGATTGTCTGGCATCGGAGCCTCCTTTGGGCTCCCATTCACGCATAATGTGCTAGTGCCGCTGGTCGCCGCGGCCGCGTCAGGGGCTCGACCCCTAGCAGCGCCGCGGGCTGTGACACCCGCGGCGCCTGGTCGGTCAAAATGGAATGTCATCGCTATCGAAGATCTTGGTCTTCCGCGTCGCACCGAACCCACCGCCGCCGCCCCCGGGGCGGCGCTTCTTCTTCTTTTTCTTCTTTCGACGGCCGCCGCGGTCGCCGCCGCCCCCGGACTCGCCGGAGAGGAACTGGACCTTGTACGCCTTGATCTCGAACGACTTACGCTCGATGCCGTCGCCATCGGTGTATTCGTCGACCTCGATGCTCCCCTCGACAT
>JBKGZI010000289.1:0-8065 GCA_046545675.1 Persicimonas sp. | reverse complement strand
TCGACGCGTCCCTCGATGACGCCACCTCACAGCACGAAGCGCCCGCTGCCGACGAGCAGCTCGAAGCGTCCCTCGATGACGCCACCTCACAGCACGAAGCGCCCGACGACGCGGCCGACGAGATCGCACTGCAGGAGTTTTTGGACAGCGTACCCGACGACCTCGGCCTCGACAGCATTTCGTCGGTCAATGAGATGGTCGCAACGGACGACGAAGGCGAGGCTGACGGGGAGGACGAAGATAGCGACGAGCCGGACAATCCCTTCGCCGAAAGTCCGGCGACTCAGAACATCGAACGCTCGCGCATCGAAAAGACGGTGGCTGCCGACGAACGCAACGACGAGCCTTCGGAGCCCGCCGACGAGCCTTCGGAGCCCGTCGACGAGCCTTCGGAGCCCGACGCCGGCCAGAAGGACTTGAAGAACCGACTCAAATTTGGGCTTCAAAAACTAAAAAAGCGTACGCAGGAACACGCAGCGGCAAAGCGCGCAGAACAAAAGCCGCGCGCAGATGAGCCGGCCGCGGACGAGCCCGCCGCGGTCGAGCCGGCCGAACAAAAATCGGCCGAACAAGAGCCGGACCAGGCGGCCGCGGACGAGCCCGCCGCGGACGAGCCGGCCGAACAAACGCCCGATGAGCCGGCCGGGGACGAGCCGACGCCGCTTGCCGACGGGGGCACAGCTTCGGCGGTCGACCCGGGCTCGATGGGCCGCGAGGTCTCCACCTCTCACGTCGATCTAGGCATGGACCGCGACGTCGCCTCGGTATTCGACGACTTGATCCCCGACCCCGACGAGGCCAGCCCTCCCTCGCTGGGGGGGGACAACGGTCAGCCCGAGCCCGACGAAGAGATCGTCGACGAGGTCTACGGCAACACCACCCGGCTTGGGATGCCGTCGGAGGTCGCCGAGGACCCCGACGACATGTCCCACCACTCCACCGATGACGACAACACCCACCCCGGAATCAAGCGGTTTCGACTGGGCAACGCCTCCGCGGAAAACACCGCTCAAAAGTTTTTGCACGAATCGAGCGGCACCGAGGTCTCCGAGCCTGTGGCCGACGACGATCCCGACTGGGCCGAGTGGGGCGATCAACTGAACTCGGACGCAGGCGCCGGCGGCGGCGTGCCCGACGAGGCCCCGGCCGCCCCCGAGGCGCTGGCCGCCCACCAGCAAGGAGGACTCTCCGCGGACGAAAATACGGCAGCTCGCTCGACCTCTCTGGCCAGCGAATTCGCCACGCCCGCGCAGGACGTGCAGGTGGCCGCCCAGCAAGAAGACAGCCACGACCACACCGGGAGGCTCGACTCCAATAGCCTCGAAGCGCTGCGCACGGGCGTCCTCGAGCCGGCGGGATCGGGACGGCTGAGCCCCGGCGACTCGGATGCCTCCGATCTGCAGATTCCCGAGCCCAGTGAGGCGACCGAGGCCGCCGATGGCCCCGAGGTCATCGAGACCCAGATGGGCGATCTGTGGGAGCGCCGCTCGGCGGCCTCGGCGCCCGGCATGGGCATCATCAAGCGGCCGCTGGCGGCCGACACGCTGTACAAACGCGTCCAAGAAATCGACACGCCCCACCGGCAAACTCTCGGGGTCGATCTGCACGCAAAATCGAAGTTGATAGTCAGTTGCGGCGCCGACAATTCAGTGGGCATCTGGGGTTTCGACGCCGCGAAGCGCCACGCATTTCATATCGACGACGAGGGCCTGAGCGACGTCATCTTCAGCCCCGACGCCACCATGCTCCTCGCCGGGGGCACAGACGCCCTGGTGCACGCCTGGTTGATCCCGCAAAAGACGCTCGCCAAGGCCGAGAAGATCCGCCACGCGGTGCTCGACGCCCACCAGGCGCGGCTGTCCAGCCTGGCCATCTCCGACAACGGCAAGGTGCTGCTCAGCGGAAGCTACGACGGGACCGCGTGCGCCTGGCACCTGCCAGACGGCGAGCTGGGCGCGACGCTCGACGGCGAAAGCGGCCCGGTCCGGGGGGTCGCCTTCGAGGACAAGACGCTCCTCAGCGCCGGCGAAGACGGTGCCGTGCGAGTGTGGAACCCCACCGGCCTGCAGATCGATCAGCTCGACGGCTTCGGCAAATTGTCGCACCTGGCCGCCAGCCCCGCCGGCTCGATGTGGGGCAACACCGACGGCCGGGTCTATCGGAGCGGAGCCGGCGGGCTTCGCGCGCTGGTCTCTCACGACGACGAAGTCTCGGCGGTCGACCTTCAAAAGGACGGCGCGGCCGCCTCGGCCGGCACAGACGGATTCGTCCACCTATATACGGCGGAGGCCGACAAGCCCTTCCAGAGCATCGAGTTGCCGAGTGCGGTAAGATGTCTCGCGCGGGATGATGATTATCTGGCGGTGGGCACCGACGACGGCAAGATCTACCTATACCGTCGCGGCTGAGTACAGTCGCGCGAATTATCTGCTTGTCGCTCACCTTGGGGCCGTAGGCCACTCAATCGGCTCACGCTTATTGTGATTGGTTCCTATTGCTGGGTTCTTGGCAAAACCAGTCCGACGAGCGCAGCCCTACGCAGGGGTTCAAGAACCAAGAACAGGTGCAAGATCCCGATGGGCCTCGAGGAATCACACGCCTATCAAAGACCAGAAGATCGGCGCATGTCGCTCAACCCGGCGCGAACGCCAAGATCGTCAGCCCCTGGATGCGCAGGACCGCCGGTTGGACCTCCACCGGTTTGTTCTGCAGGGCTTGCCTCAAGACCTCGGCATCGCCAAAGGCACCCACCAGCGGCGCGCTCACGCAGATCCCTTCGTCGAGGAGCACGCGCCCCAAAGACATCCCGCCGGGACACTCGGCCAGCTCGGCCGTGCACAGTCGGGCGCGGCCCGACAACACCAGCGGTCGCTGGCGTGCGGAGTCACAACATTGACAGCGATCGGCGGGCGGAAAACTCATCGTGTCGCAGTTCAGGCACCTGGCTGCGACGAGTTCCCCGTCAGCGAGTCTGTCCTCGTATAGATCGGTCAAACAGCGATAGGTGCGCGGCCGAACTCGCCGACGCGAGTCCGCCGCAGTGGAAGCCAACGGTTGTTCCATTATTGTCCTGAGAGGGCCACGGCTGCTCGGGGGCAGCCAGAATGGAAAGAGCCAATTTATTAAGGTTGGGTCGGCCCGAAGGCCGAAGGTCTTGCTTTCGGCTACATCTGTCAGTGACATACACTCAAACGACCGAGCGGCCGCGGGCGCCCGTTTTGATTCTGGGACGATGCCGGCGACCGACTCGGCTGGAGGGAGCAGTTGGGTCAGTTGGCACGCCCCATTCGCTCGACCTCCGTTGCGTGTAATCCTTTCGGCCCTCTCTCCATCTCAAATTCGACGGTCTCGTCGGCCTTGAGGGTCTTGAAACCATCTTCGAGAATCGAGCTATAGTGGACGAAGATATCTTCGTCGACACCGTCTACTCGAATGAATCCGTACCCCTTCGCGTTGTTGAACCACTTCACCGAACCCTGCGTCGCCATAACATCTCTCCTTCCTTAGAGCGTAAAAATTACTAAACGGATTATCGCCTCGAGACGGTGCGTATGGACGCCCATCTCGTGATATCGGGCTGGCCGATATCCATCCCAATTTCTCCTCCTTGAGCTACTGGCTTTGGGGAGGCGTGAGGGGGCTGGGCAACTCCCCACCACGTCTTTGAGGCTGAAGGATCCCCCCCGAGACGGTCAACGCGGGTGTCAAATTATTTCTGGACCTAGGATTTCCTGCATTTCAAAAGAGTCTTTCCCCGTATGACGAGGAAAACAGTTCCAGTCCATGTTGTATCGGTGAAAATCGGCCCGTGCGCGGCTTCGCAGGGGGGGCGGCGAAATTGCCGCGCGACGGCTGATGGAGGCCTGCCGCAGAGCGCCCCGCACAGATCAGCCAGACGAGCCGGGGCTCATAGCTGTTGCATGCGTCCTACGACGGCTTTTTGGGCCTTTTGGGCGTTGGCCAGGGTGCGATCCAGGTCGATATTGACCAATTCCCCGTCGTCGACGAGCTGACGGCCGGAGGCGAAGACCTGGCGCACGTTGGCACGGTGGGCCGAGTAAACCAGCCGCGAGTAGATGTCTCCGTCGGGCGCACAGCCCGGATCGCGCGACATGTCGACGACCACCATATCGGCGTATTTCCCCGCCTCGATGCTGCCGACCTGATCGTCGATGTCCAGCGCGCGCGCTCCGTCGATGGTGGCCAGCTCGAGCACCCGCCTGGCGGGCATCGACTGCGGGCCGTGGATCGGCTTGTGGATCAGCGCGGCCAGGCGCATCTCCATGAACGCGTCCAAATTGTTATTGCAGGGGGCCCCATCGGCGCCCAGCGAGACCTGCACGCCGTACTCGTCGTAGCGCGGCATATTGGCAAACCCGCTGGCCAGCTTGAGGTTGCTCGACGGGCAGTGGCTGATGGCCGTGCCGGTCTTGGCCAGCACGCCGCATTCGTGGTCGCTGACGTGGACGCCGTGGGCGAAGACGCTCTTGGGACGCGTCATGCCGATCTGCTCGAGAAACTCGATATTGCTCACCCCGTAATGCTCGCGGGTGAACTCGTTTTCGAATTCGGTCTCGGAGCTATGGGTGTGAATGAACAGGTCCAGGTCGTTGGCGGCCTCGACGACCGACTCCAGAAGCTCGCGTGTGCACGACACCGCAAAGCGAGGCGCGAAGGCGTAGCGAATGCGCCCATCGGCCGCCCCATCCCAGCGCTCGGCCAGAGCGAGGCTCTCACGAAGGCTGGCGTCGGTCTCCTCGAGCAGCGGCCCGGGGACCTGCTCGCCGAAGTCCATCATGCATTTTCCGATGAACGCCCGGATACCCGACTCGCCCACCGCCTGGCCGATGGCGTCGGTGTGGCGCACCGTGCCCATATCCAAGATGGTGGTGGTGCCGCCGAGGATCAGCTCGCTGAGCCCGAGCATGGCGCTGGCGGCGAGCTCGGCCGGCTCGAGGGCGGCCTCGTAGGGCCAGATGCGCTTTCTGAGCCAGTCGATGAGCACCATATCATCGGCCATATTGCGCATCAGCGTCTGGCATAGATGGATATGGGTCTGCACAAAGCCGGGGATGACCACCTGGCCACTGGCGTCGATGCGCCGCAGCCCTTCTGCCTGCTGCTCGGCAACCTCGCCGACCGCCTCGATCTTGCCGTCGCGCACCAGCACATCGCCCCGGACGACCTCGTATTGCTCGTTCATCGTCACGATGGTCGCGTCGCACAGCCAAAAGCTCGTCGATTCAGTCACGCTGGGTCTCGCCGGTCGCAGTCTTGTCGTCTATCCAACAGCGCAACTTAACACGCGGATTCTGGGGGGTTCAAGTACGATGCAATTCGCTCAGGGCAGGATGCCCTGGCACCCGTAATGTGCCGACTGAGGCGATGCTATTCGCTCAGAGCAGGATGCCCTGGCACCAGTAGTACGCTGGCTCAGACGCGATGCAGGGGGGTGGGTCCGTCCAAACAGCGCTCGCCCCATTCGAAGTCGTGGGCGGGGACCATGACGTGGTTGGGGTGCTCGTCGTGGTAGAGCCGGAGCGCACGCAGGGTCGACTGGGCCTGCTCGAGCGAGTAGGCGATCCCGCGCGGCATCGGCCCGAGGCTGCGCCGCTCGATGATGTGCTCGACGCAGAAGGCGGCGTCGCCGACCAAGAAAATCGTGCGGCCGTCGCCGAGGGTGAGTCGATAGCCCAGGTGGCCGATGGTGTGGCCGGGCAGGCCGACCGCCTCGATGGAACCGTCGCCGAAGATATCCTCGCCGGTCAACTCTTCGCCGGCGGGCATCTCGCCGATGGCGAGCGGGTCGTCGATGAGCTCGACGCGGTTTCGCATCGCCCGAAAGTCGTCGGGCTGATAGCCACGCTTGATCGCGTCGAGCGGCTTTAGATCGGTGGCGAATTCCCACTCCGAGCGGCTGATATGAAAGCGAGCGTGGCCCAACTCCTTCATGCCGCCGGTATGGTCCCAGTGCAGGTGGGTCATCAGAATATGGTGGACCTCGGAGGGGCGAAAACCGAGCTGCTCGAGCCGCGGCACGATCGACCAGTCGTTCTCGAATTTCCAGCCGGCCATGCGCAGCGTCGCCCCCACGATGCTGCCGGAATTCGACGGCCCCTCGTGGCCAAACGGCGCGTCGACGAGGATCGGGCCGTGCTCGGTGTGGAAGGCGAGCGCGGCGAGCATGGGCATGCGCGGAAAGCTGATATTTGCGCCGGCGACGATCGCCGAGCGCGGCACGCGGATCCAGCCACAGTGAAAGAGCCATAGCTGTTCGATCATCGCGTCCTCGTCCTTCAAACTCTAGCGACCAACTGACCGTCGGCCATCGTCAGCGCCGCGTAAACCAGATCGCCGGTCCGCTCGTCGGGATTGCCGGTCAGGCGCACCCGAAGATAATCCTCGGTGACGCCGTAATCGTTTTCCTCGACGACGATCTCAGCCGCCTGGCCCACACGTGCGCGGTGATACGCCTCGCCTTTTGCCTGAGCGAGGTCGCGAAGCTCCTGGCTGCGCCGCGACTTGATATCGCCGTGAATCGTGCCGTCCATCTCGGCGGCGACGGTGCCGTCACGCTCCGAATACGGGAAGACGTGCAGGTAGGTAAACGGCAGCTCCTCGACCAGCTCGCGGGTCTGGGCGAAGTCGGCCTCGGTCTCTCCCGGAAAGCCCACGATGATGTCGGCGCCCAGCCCCAGATACGGCAGCCTGTCGCAGATCTCGAGCATGCGCTCGCGGTATTGCTCGCGGGTATGCCAGCGGCGCATCTTGCGCAGCACGTTATTCGAGCCGGCCTGCATGGGCACGTGCAGGTGCGGCACCAGCCGGCCGCCGGAGTGCTCGAGCAGGTCGATGAGCAGGTCGTCGATCTCGGTCGCCTCGATGCTGCCCAGCCGGAAGCGCACGCCGGGGACCTCGTCGAGCAGGCGCGCGATCAGCCGCGACAGGGTGTGCTCACCCTTGTTGCCGCTTTTGTTGCCGGGCAGATCGTGGCCGTAGTGGCCGATATGGATGCCCGTAAAGACGATCTCGCGGTGGTAGTCGGCCAACTGTCGGGCCTCTCGGACGATGTCGTCTTCGTCGCGCGATCGGCTCTTGCCGCGGGCGAGCTTGGTGGCGCAAAACGAGCAGCGCCGGTTGCAGCCGTCCTGGATCTTCATCCAGCCGCGCGTGCCGCGCTCGTTCTTCTCGAGCAAGACGCCGCCGATGGGCTCCTCGTCGCGCTCCAGAAGCGGCGCCTCGGGCGCGACCATGCCGGCCACGGCCACCGCGTCGTGGCCTTTGACCACGCCGTCGACCTGGCTCATGCCGGCATAATCGTCGAAGCGCAGCGCCGCCGAGCAGCCGGCGACCACGATCTTGACCTGCGGATGGTCGCGCTTGAGCCGTCGGATCGCCTTGCGGGCGCCGGCGTCGGCGTTGTTGGTCACCGTGCAGGTGTTGACCACGCAGGCGTCCGCCTCGGCCGGGTCCTCGACGGCGACCGCGCCGCGCGCCTCGAGCTCCTGGCGAAACTTCTCGGTGTCGTATTGGTTGGCTTTACAGCCATGTGTGACGAAGTGGACTCTCATCGGATCTTGCTTTCAAAAGACAGCTCATTGGAGCGCGAACATTAGTGGCCCGGCGCATCCGTGGCAAGCTACCCGACGAGCGCCCACCGCCGATAGACTGGGTGGTCAATCGGTGGCGGGTTGTCCTGTGGCGGGTTCTTCGGCGGGTTGCTCGGGCGCGGTCTGTTCGGCGGCCGCTTGTTCGGCATTCTCGGCGCCGCGGATCTTAAAGCCCAGGATCGTGGCGCCGACGACCGTCAGGCCGAAGACGATCAACATGACGGTGATCAGATTGCGCCGGTACTCGCGGGATTCGGGGTCGACGTCTTTTCGGATGCGTGCGGGTTCCATGGGTAAGTCCTCTGCGGTAACGGGGTCCCTAGAGCTCAAACGCCTCATGCGTCTGTGAACTTCCATGAGGTCTTTACGGAAGTCAAATAGAAGGTATGTACGGGTCAGCAACGCTCGCTATTTGAGGCGACGTTAAACGACAACGTTGCAAACTGCGCTTTAGG
>JBKGZI010000288.1:0-8099 GCA_046545675.1 Persicimonas sp. | reverse complement strand
CACGTTCACGTTCACGGGAAAAGCCGACCGTTCAGCGGCTCCTGCACCTCTCAAAGACCTACCCAACCACCCGCCACAACCCCACATTCTCCGCCATCATCTCGACGTCTCCTTCCTCCTCCGTAAACGTCACCCATATCCGCCCGTCCCGCTGCTCCATCCGCGGCAAGATCGACGGCGGATGATGCTCCAGCGACCAGTCAAACGCGGCTTTCGCCGAGTCGAACTCGGCTAATTTCTGCAGCGTGCGCAGCGTGGGCGGGGCGAGCATGAACTCGCCATTTTGGTTTTGCTCGACGGCGTCGGCCGGCCGAATCCAGGTCGAGTCGGTGGTCTCCCGGGCGTCGTGCAGGGGGCGCTGGCTGTCGGGGGCGATGGCCACGAAAAAACGCGTGTCGTAGCGCTTGGGCTCGGCGGTCGGGGTGATCCAGTGGGCGAAATAGCCGAGTCGGTCCAGTGGGAAGACCAGGTTCTCCTGCTCGGCGACCTCGCTGAGCGCGATCTCGCCGGCGTTGAGCTGCGCGCGGTAGCGCTCGAAGGTGCGGGCGACGTAGTCGTCGCTGGTCAGATCGATGAGCGCTCGCTCGTCGCCCGACTGATCGCCGCGGCGGGCCAGCAGAATGCCGGCCTCCTCGAAAGTCTCGCGGATCCCCGCGTAGAATAGCCCGAGCGCCTGGAGCGGCTCGATCTGCTCGCCGAGGCGCTCTTTGGCCATCGCCGGGGTCAGCCCCTCGACGTGGCGAGCGGCGACCTCGGTGCAGTCGTGGTCGTCGAGCTTCCCGCCGGGATAGACGTAGCGGTTGGCCAGGAACGCGCTGTTGGAGTGGCGTCGCACCATGAAGACCTCGAGGCCGGCGGCGGCCTCGCGCAAGATCATGATCGTGGCGGCGTCTCTGACGGAGCTGTCGGTGGGCATGGGATCAGTGGTCGCGTGGGGCTTGTTTAAGCTACTGACGTCGCGGATCAATCCATTATCTGGAAAACACTGTGAATGATCCTGCGCCCGATTCGTTGTATATGTAGCACGGTCGAAGATGAAGGTCTCTCCGAGGAGCGCCCCATGAACCGCCTGAAACAAGCTGTCGTCTCCGTTCTCGCCGCGCTTTGCGTCCTCGCCGTCGCCGCGAGTGCCGCAGCCGAGTCCGGTTTCCAATACAAGGTCAAAAGCAAGGTACAGGCCTCGGAGGGTCACCCCAAGCTGACCCTGCAGGCGACCGGAACGATCAAAACGGGCACCGTGCATTTCAGACGCTCCGACGGCGAGAAATTCGCCCGAAAGATCGGCGAAATGAAGGCCGGAGAGACCAAAGAATTTGCCCTGAAGCAGCCCGCGGGCACATTGTCGTACAAAGTCACCATCAACGCATCGGACGGCTCCGACGAGGATGTCGAGATGAACCTCGAGTTCGAGACGACCTATGTCGAGGAGTTGGAACTGACGGTCGATCCGCAGAAAGCGCGCATCGACAAGGGCCAAGTGCCGGTCAGCGCCAATCGGGCGATCGACCGCGTCGAGATCGGGATCTTCGACTCGAACGGCAATAAGATGCACGAGGCCACCCAGAGCATGGGCGGCAAGAAGGGCACCTTCATGGTCGAGTGGCCGGCCAAATCCGACGTGGGCGGCATTCGATTGAAGGTCCACGACGTCGACGGCTTCTGGCAGAGTGTGTTGCTCGAGCCGTTCTGGGTCGAGATTCCGCACGAGGAGGTTAATTTCAACACCGGCAAAGCCACTTGGGAGGACTCCGAGGAGCCCAAGCTCGACAAGACGCTGGCCAGTGTCCGAGAGGCGATGGAGAAGCACGGCTCCAAGGGCCTGCAGTTGCAACTATTCATCGCCGGCTATACCGACACGGTCGGCTCGAAGAGCGACAACCAGAAGCTGAGCACGGCCAGGGCGCGTGCGATCGCGAGGTGGTTTGGCGAGCAGGGTCTGGACATCCCGGTTTATTATCAGGGCTTCGGCGAGTCGGTGCTCGCGGTCGAGACGGCCGACGAGACCGAAGAGCCCAGAAATCGCCGGGCGGTCTATGTGCTCGGAAACGCACAACCGCCGACCTCCGAGGCGATGCCCAAGTCGAATTGGAAACGAGTGAAATGACCACGATCGAATGAACAGCATATGTCCGAGCAAGGGTCGGTTTTTTGACCGGGGCGTGGGTGTGAGTCACACTGCAGACGCAGGTCGACGGGGATGGATATCGGGGACTGGAGAGGCCAAAACAACACGATGAATCAACCAATCAAAAATAGATACGCACGACGTTTGATGCTGCTCTTCGCAGCGGGCTGCTTGGCGGGGGCGGTGGCCGGCTGCGGCGAGCCGGATATCTCCGAGGAGCAGGCATCGGAGTATGTCGACGGATGGTCGCCCAGCGTCGAAGACACGCTGCGCCAGATGGCCGTGGCTCCGGCGGGAAAGAAGAACCTCCGTGAGCGTCTGTCGGCGGCCTCGGAGCGCGATCTGAACAAGTCTCAGCGAGACGAGCCACCCTATGATGTCTTTATCGACCAGGTCTATGCCGAGCTGGATTATGAATTCGAGTTGGTCAGCCGGACCGGCCTGACCGAGCGCGGCCAGGCGGTTTGGAGGGGCGTCAGAGCCGTCGAAGATCACGCGCTCTCCGCCGACGGCTACCCGATCGAGGCGATCGAGGCGCAGCTCGACGAGCTCGACGAGGCCAACACTCGCTTCGAGCAGCTCGATCAATTCGAGACCAGCGACGAAGAGCTACAGGCGGCCCGAAAGTGGTTGAGCGAGCAGCCGGTCTCGGCCTTCGATCTCGAGGAGGCCAACCACGAGGAGTTGACCAAGCAGGTGCTCAGCACCGACAGCGGCCGGCGCATGCAAGAGCGGCTGGCCGACTACGAGACCGTCAGCGCCGAGCTCGCCGAGCACGAGGCGAAGCTCGAGCAGCAGCTCGCCCGCAGCCTGCTGCGCTACGCGCGCCAGATGAAGCATTTTCGGATCAAGGACATCTTCATCCACCCGCGCCACGACGACCGCTGGAATAATCCCAATATCGAGGAGCGCCGCCCCGACCGCGCCAAGGGCCCTTATCAGGCGGGCGTGGTCTGGCGTCGAGCCGCCGCGATCGCCGAGGAGATGTCCGACGAGACCGAGATCTTGCACGACCGCCTCCGACAGACGCTGCGCGACGCGATCACCGGCGACGCTGAAGCGACCGTCGCCGGCCTCGCCCCCGAGCACCCCCAATACGATCTGCTCCAGAAGGAGTACCTGCGCTATAAAAAGATCGCCGACGACGGCGGCTGGCAGGAGGTGCCCGCCACCGGCGGCCTGCGCCCCGGCCGCAGCCACGCGACCGTCGAGAAGCTCAAAGAGCGCCTGAAGATCGAGGGCTATTATCCCGATGATGCGCCCATCGACACCACTTATGACGAGGCGCTCGAAGACGCCGTCGAGGCCTACCAGACCACCCACCAGATGCAGGTCACCGGCCGGCCGCACAACGTGTTCTGGTCGAGCCTGAATACGTCGGCGACCAAACGCTCCAAGCAGATCGCGCTGAATATGCAGCGCTGGCGAGAGAGCAATATCGACCACTCCGACTCGCTATACGCGTTCATCAATATCCCGGACTTCTACGTCGAGCTCTGGAAGGACCAACAGCTACATGACCGCATTCGCATCGTGGTCGGCAATAACGACCAGAAGGTCGACGAAGAGACCGAAGAGAAGGAAAACCCCAACCGCACGCCGACGTTGAGCGCGTATATCGACCGGGTCATCTACAACCCGTATTGGAACGTCACCGAGCGCATCCGCGCCGAGGAGACCCTGCCCGAGGTGCGCAAGTCGGTCGAGGCCTCCTATAAGGCCAAGGTCGAGCGGCTGGTTCAGTCGAAGCTGGCCGAAGAAAAGCAAGAGTCGGCAGCCGACGAAGAGGAGACGAGCCTGACCGACGGAGGCTCGTATTTTGGAGCGCGCGGACAAGACGGCGCACAGGCCGAGCCGGACGAGCAGAGAGCCGACGAAGAGAACGACGAAGGCACCGAGGACGGCGCCGAGGAAACAAGCACGGATGCAGCCGAGGAAGAGGGCGAAGAAAAAGCCGAGTCCCCCGCCTCCGCAGCGGCTCGCACCTATTGGTCGAAGAATGCCGACGACGAGATCGTCTTCGACGTCGCCAAGCTTCGCTCCCTGGTCGGATCGAGCGCCGGCGGGTCCTCCGAAGGAGCCTCCGGCGAATCAGCCGGCGAAGCGGCCGACGCGCCCAGCGCTCTGACCTCGCAATTTCGCTACCTCGACCCGGAGACCGGCCGCGTCGACGTCAGCTCGACCGATCCGGACCATATCCCCGCCTGGTACGAGGAGAACGATTACGAGGTGATGTTTCCGGGCAAAAAATGGGAGTACGTGCGCATGTTGCAGGGCGAGGAGAACGCGCTGGGCAAGGTCAAGGTGATCTTCCCCAATATGTACGACGTCTACCTGCACGATACGCCGGCCAAGGAGCTGTTCAACCGCGATATTCGGGCGTTCAGCCACGGCTGTATGCGCATGCACGAACCGCTGACCTTCGCCAAGCTGCTGCTCGAGCACGACGGCCAACTCGACGACTATAATATCGACCACATCCTCGCCGAGACCATCTACGAGCCGATCTTCCTCAAAAAGCGCGTCCCGGTGCATATCGACTACTTCACCGTGCGCGTCGACGACGAGGGCCGGGCGAACTTCCTGGCCGATATCTACGACTACGACACGTTTGGGGATGAGGGGTGAGGGTGGTGTGGAGAGTGGGTTCCCGGCGCCCCCTCCGCCTCGCAAACGGCGCTCGGCACCTCCCCAGAATCTGGGGAGGAGTGGCAAGACGGCAATACATACCGATTCGCCACCCCTCCCCGAGTGGGGTGAGGTGCCGAGCGTGTAGTTTAACGCGAGGCGGAGGGGGCCACAGCAATCCATTAGGCCCGCCGAAGCCACACAATATGCTCGACGTTCCCCGACGGCCCATGCACCTCCGAATCCACCGAGTCCACGCACCTCAGACCCAGCCCCTGCGCAAATTCGATGATGCCGCCGATCGCCTCCTGGCGTAGGTCCTCGTCGCGGACCACACCGCCTTTGCCGACGCGATCTTTTCCGACCTCGAATTGCGGCTTGATCAGCGCGAGAATGTCGGCGTTGTCGGCCAAAAAGGTCATCGTATTGGGCAGCACCAACTCCAGCGAGATAAACGAGCAGTCGATGACCGCCAGGTCGCACTTTTCGGGGATCCGATCGGCCTCCATATGCCGGATATTGGTACGCTCGATGACCTCGACGCGCTCGTCTTGGCGAAGCTTCCAGGCCAATTGGCCGTAGCCGACGTCGACCGCGTAGACCCGCTTGGCGCCCCTTTGCAGCACGCAGTCGGTGAAGCCGCCGGTGGAGGCGCCCACGTCGATGACCACCTTGTCGGTGCAGTCGTAGTCGAAGGCGTCCAGCGCGCTCTCGAGCTTGAGGCCGCCGCGCGACACGTACGGGTTGACGTCGCCGCGAAATTCGATGTCGGCCTGCGGATCGATGAACGTGCCCGCCTTGTCGACGCGTTGGCCGTCGACGAAGACCGCCCCGGTCATGATCATCGCCTTGGCCTTCGAGCGTGACGGGGCCATCTGGCGTTCGGTCATCAATACGTCGAGTCGTTTTTTGCTCATGGATGCCTTGCGGGTGAGTAGCGCCTTCGCTGCGCGAGTACGAATACCAACTCTGTGGCCACAACGCACCTGCGCGATTTCTGGACACTTTTCAGATCGATGTGCTAACGTGGCTCGACGATTGGCGTAAAGATTCTTTTCGAATATTGCTTCGCACCCCGATGGGCGAAGCGCCGTCCCCCAACCGGACGAGGGGAAAGCTCTCGATGACCGACCAAAACCGAAAAACACTTCGTAGCTTTTATTGCCGCGACTATTTGTGGGAACTCTTCGAGCAGATGACCCAGGAATTGGGTTGCTCGATGGACTACCTGATCAACGAGTCGATGCGCCATTACGCGCGAAGCCGCGACTATTCGCCAGGCGACGGCGCAGGCGCGCAGCAGCCCCAACAGGGCAATCAGCCCAGCTCGAGCAATTGGGGGCAGCAGCCGAGCCCCCAGGGCGGCGCCCCGGGGCCCCAGCAACGCCCCGGCTCTCATTCAGGCAATGGCCCGGGCAACGGCATGGACCACCGCACGTTCCAACGGGTACCGGCGGTGCGAGGCAACCAACAGCCCCAACCGGGCAACCAGCCCGGCGGCCACCAGCAGAGCCCGCGAGGCAGCGGGTTCGGCCAGCAGCAGGCGCCTTCTCCGGGCAACCAGCCTCCCGGCAACCAGCGCGGCCCCGGCGGACCCCCGCCGCCGCCGCCCCGTCCGGGCCAGCAAAGCGGCCAGCAGCCTTATGCGGGCGGCCAGCACCAGCAGAGCCCGCGAGGCAGCGGATTCGGCCAGCAGCAGGCTCGTCCCGGCGGCGGCCAGCCCCAACCTGCCGCGCCGCTGTATATGATCTTCAACAATAATCGTTACGTCATCGATTCGGACAAATTCGTCATCGGTCGCGGCAGTCAGCAGACCGATCTGACCATCCGAGACGGCAATATTTCGCGCAAGCACTGCGCCGTCATCCACCGAAACGGTAATTATTATATCAAAGATCTCGACTCGACCAACGGGATCGAATATCGGGGAAATCGCATCGAGTCCAAGCGTATCGAAGAAGGCGACACCTTCTATTTATGCGATTATGAGCTGCGCTTTACCTACGGGGGATGAGCGCGATGTTCGAGATCGAGACCATCAGCGACGACATCGAGCGCATCATCCTCGAAAAGCCCGAGGGTCTGCCGTCGCCGGCGTGCACGCCCAATAACGTGTTTTTGCTGCGCGGCGACGCCCCCGCGCTGGTCAACGCCGGCCACCCCAGCCAATTCGAGCCGCTCTGTCGGGCGCTGCGCGAGCTCGGCGTGGAGGTCTCCGATCTGGACCGCATCGTTTATACGAGCTGGAATATCGAGGTGCTCGGCGCCGCGGCGAATTTGCCCAACGTCGACCACTTCGTATTCAGCCCGGATATGGTCCAGCCGGTCAATTACCAGGCCCATATCGACAGGCGCCGCCAGGCGGTACGCTCGCTGGCCGAGCGCATCGTCGAGCAGGACGACGCCTACGACGACGAAGACCTCGGGGAGGTCGACCGCTTCATCTCCACCTACTATCCGCCGGTCCCCGCCAAACTGAAGTTCATCCCGCTTCGCAGCGGCCACACCGTATGTGCCGGTAGATTCGAGTTCGAAGTCATCGGGACAGCGGGTCCCGACCCCGGCCACATCTCGCTGTACGACACCCAGCGCCGCACGCTCTTCGGCGGCAGCTTCACGGCCAACGGCCTCCCCGAGCGCATCGAAGAGGTCCAGGCGTACTTGCTCAGCCTCGAGCGCCTCGAAGATCTCGACGTCGACATGCTGCTACTGAACCGCGGCCGCGTCATGCAAACCCGCGGAGGGTGGACGCTTCGGCGGATGCTGCGCTTCTTCAACAACCTGATGAGCAACGCACCGGCGGCGATGCACAACGCGCCGACGGTCATCGAATTCATCGAGCGCGACCTCGGCCACCGCATCGAGAGCCTGCCCGAGCTCGTCCTCCAACTCGAGCGCTACAAAGCGCCCATGGACGAGCTGGTGCGAGCCCGCATGATCGACGCCGAAGGCAGCGGCCTCGCGCGGCGCTACGGCGTCGACGTCGAGGACCCCCGCGCCCCGCTGCGGCCCGACTAAAACAACTCGCACTGTCGAAGACCCCCGCCGGTTTATCCGGTGGGTGAACGAGCCTGAGCGGGCTAGCTGGTGGGTTCGCCCCAGAAGACCCCCGCCGGTTTATCCGGTGGGTGAACGAGCCTGAGCGGGCTAGCTTCTCAAAGCCGCCAAAAAAATGGCATTTTTCGCCATCTAACCCACCATGGGATCCGAAATCCCGCCCCCAAAAACCAACCAAGACGTACCTCGGCAGGGCCTCCGCTACCCCCTTTTTGTGCCTTCTAGAGAGGGGGACTAGGCTAGAGTTTCGCCATTATTTCGCGCATTTACTTCGGTGCAAGGGCATCTT
>JBKGZI010000287.1:0-8147 GCA_046545675.1 Persicimonas sp. | reverse complement strand
CGAGTGTCTCGAGCTTCTCGTTATCCACAAGACTTACGCGCTTGTACTTAAGTGCCCAGACATTTGTTTCCGATAATTACGAGGATGCCCATGTGGTCTCGTCTGCCCAAATTTGTTGCTCTATGTTTTGTCGCGTTATTCTTCGTCGCTGCGTGCGGCGACGACGCCGCGGCGCCCGCCGCACTCGGAGAGAGCTGCGATGCCTCCGGCAATAATGCGTGTGAAGGAGACGGCGTGTGTATGGACGACGGCGACGGTCGAGACCGCTGCTTCCGTCCCGCAGGAAACGCCTGCGACCCCGAGGGTGACAACCCCCATTGCGCGCCCGACACCGACTGCTTTGCGGTGGACGAAGACGACCCGGACGCGCCCGAGGGCCGATGCCTGCTCACCGAGTCGGGCGAGTGCGACCCCGACGAGCCGCTGTGCGCCCCCGACCTGACCTGCGCGGACATCGAAGACGGCACCAACGCCTGCCACCGCCCGGTCTATATCGAGGGCACTGTGCGCGACTCCACCGACGAGTCGGCCATCGAGGGTGCCCACATCATCGCACTCGACGAGCGCAAGGTCGCCGTGACCGACGTCGCCGTCAGCGATGAAGGCGGCGAATATCAGCTCGCGCTGCCCGTCGAGCGCCAGGCCGACGGCGCGCCCATCGACAGCTCCTTTACGCTGCGCGCGGACGCCGCCGACTATCAGACCTTCCCCGGTGGGCTGCGCAGCGCACTGCCCATCAACACCTCGACCGCCTCGGACACCGACGGCGGCTGGGTCGTCTCGGGCACTCCGAGCGAGATCGTGCTCATCCCGCTTCCCACCGACCAGCAGGGCCAGCAGACGATCTCGGGCAGCGTCCTCGCCGATAACGGCGCCGGCGTGCTGGTGGTCGCCGAGGGCGCAGACACCTTCAGCGCGGTGAGTGACCGCAACGGAGACTATACGATCTTCAACGTGCCGGCCGGCAGCTTTGAAGTGCACGGCTACGCCGCCGGGCTGCAGCTCGAGCCCGAAGAAGTCACCATCGAGGACGAGCCGCTGGTGGACGTGGATCTATCGGAGTCCGACGACGCACTCGTCGACGTCTCCGGCTCGGTCAGCATCGTCGATCCGGGCGACGGTGAAGCGACCAGCGTCATTTTGGTGGTGGAGTCGACCTTCGACGAGGCTTTTGCCCGCGGCGAGGTGCCGCCCGGGCTGCGCGCGCCGAGAACCGGCGAGCCGGACGTCACCGGCGCCTGGACCATCGAGGACGTGCCCGCGGGCACCTACGTGGTCCTGGCCGCCTTCGAGAATGACTTTCTGGTGCGCGACCCCGACCAAAATATCGCCGGCACCGACTTCGTGACCGTCACGGTGGACCCCTCCGAAGGCGACAGTGAAGTCAGCATCGGCGAGTCTTTCAAAGTCACCGGCGCGCTCGGAGTGACCGGGCCGGGCGCCGAGCGGCCCGAGATGGTCAGCTCCGCGCCGACCCTCGAATGGGAAGACGACTCCAGCGAAGACTGGTACAGCGTCGAGGTCTACAACGCCTACGGCGACCTGGTCTGGTCACGCGACGACATCGACAGCGTCTCGGGCCCCAGCACTGTCACCGTGGCCTACGAGGGTCCGACCGAGTCGGGCATGTACTACCAATTCAGGGCCACCTCGTGGCGCTCGCCGGGTGGGCAGAGCGACTCGCCGATCTCGCGGACCGAGGATTTGATGGGGGTGTTTTATTTTGAGTGAGGGAGGGGATGGCTGAGCGATCTGGGTTGCTGTGGACCCCCCTCCGCCTCGCGAACGACGCTCGGCACCTCCCCCACGGGGGAGGGATGTTTCCGGCAGTAGGCGACACTGTTGCTTTACGCAGAAGCAACCCTCCCCCACGGGGGAGGTGGCTCGCACGTAGTACAGTGCGAGACGGTGGGGGGTCCCCGACCTCGCGAAGATCCCCATCACTCGAACTCCACTTCCCGACCAAGCCCACTCTCACCGACCACCTCGCCTCGGCCCTCACCCTCACGCCGATAAGCCACTTCACCATTCACGAGCGTCAACACCGGCCAGCCGACCAGCTTGCGGCCCGCCCACGGGGTCCAGCCGCACTTGGTGAATTGGTCTTCGTCGCGCACTTCGCGCTGCATCTCGGGATCGATGAGCACCAGGTCGGCCCAGTTGCCCGGCTCGATGCGGCTCCGGTCGACCACGCCGTAGATGTGCGCCGGGTTGTGGCAGAGCCAGTCGAGCACCTGGTCGGGGCTGCATAGGCCGCGGTGGGCGGCGTCGAGCATCAGCGGGAGCATGGTCTCGACGCCGGGCACGCCGCTGGGGGCTTCGCGGTAGGGTCGATCCTTCTCCTCGGTGGTATGGGGGGCGTGGTCGGTGGCGATCATCTCGATCTCACCGGCGTGCAACGCGTCCCACATCGCCCGTCGGTGCTCCTCGGCGCGAAGCGGCGGGTTCATGCGCACTCGCGTGCCCCACTGCTCGTAGGCGTCGGTGTTCAAAAAGAGGTGGTGCGGGCAGACCTCGCAGGTGAACCTCGCCGCCAACCCGCGCTTGTGCGCCTTGGTGCGCGCCTGGGCGAGCACCTCGAGCTCGTCTTTGGTGGACAGGTGCAAGACGTGCAGGTCTCGGCCGTGGTCCAGCGCCAGCCTCGACGCCATGCGCACCGCGTCGGCGGCGGCCTGCGGGTCACGGATCTCGGAGTGCACCGCCGGATCGTCGCGATCTTCGAACAACTCCTCTCGCTCGCGCAGCCGCAGCTCGCTCTCGGCGTGCACGCATATCTTGTCGAACCAGGCGGCAAAGACCGCGTCCAGGTCCTCTTCGCGATACACCAGCAGGTCGCCGGTGCTGCAGCCCATGAAGATCTTGAGGCCGGGCACGCCCTGGGCTTTGTGAATCTGGTCGTGGTTCTGAGTCCCCGCTCCGAAAAATAGCCCGAAGTTGCAGACCGTCTTCTGGGATGCCAGCGCGCGCTTTTCTTTGAGCCGCCCGATGGTGGTCGTCGTCGGCGAGGTATTGGGCATCTCGAAGACCGTGGTGACGCCGCCGGCGACCGCCGCGCTCGACCCGGTGGTCCAATCCTCTTTGTAGGTCGGGCCGGGCTCGCGGAAGTGGACGTGGCCGTCGATCACCCCCGGCCACAGCCACCGGCCGCCGGCGTCGATCTCGGTGTCGGCGCCGCCGGTGACCTCGCCGATCTCGGCGATACGCCCGTCGGCGATGAGGCAGTCTCCCTCGACGACGCCGTCGGGGGTGTAGATGGTTGCGTCGCGTATGACTTTGCTGCCGTCAGTCATCGTGGTCCTCGAGCATTATTAGGTATGACTATGGGCTGTCCCGAGACGAATTATACGACCGAGGTGGGATGTGCAAATGATGTTGGAATCGCTTCAACCCTCAGCAACTGCCTTCACAATCTGGTCGCGCGACTGCGGCCGGCCCAGATAAAAGCCCTGACCGTAGGGGAAGCCCAGTTCTTGGAGCATCTGGCAATCCTCGGCCCCCTCGATGCCCTCGGCGATGAGCTCGGCGCCGCAGCGCTCGCCCAACTCGAGCAGATAGCGCGCCAACGCCTGCTTCTGGGAGCTCTGGGCGATGCCGCGGGTCAGCGAGATGTCCATCTTGATATAATCGGGCTCCAGATCGGTCAGCAACCGCAGGTTGGTCGTGCCGGTGCCCATATCGTCGAGGGCGAATTTGAAGCCGCGCGCGCGCAAACGGCGCACGCTGGGGAGGATGCGCTGGGCCTGCTCGTGGGTGATATTCTCGGTGATCTCGAAGACCAGCTGCTCGGGGCTCAGCCCATCGTCGATCCACGCTTCGATGAGGACCTCGAGATCCTCCATCGGGTGGTAGAAGGTCGGCGGCAGACAATTGATAAACAGCTTTCGGGTCTGCGACAGTCCCGGCCGCCTGCGCACCGACAACATCCGACATGTCTGGTCGAGTTCGCCGTCGAGTTCGGCGCGCGCCGCCGCCACGAATAGGTGCACGCCCAGGCGCTCGGAGTCGGGCTCGTCGGCGCGGCTGAGCGCCTCGAACCCCATGGGATCTCGGCTGTCTAGCCCGACGATGGGCTGGTAGAGGGTGTGGATTTTGCGGTGGGCGATCATCTGGCCGACCACGCGGTGGCGCTGGCGCTGCATCTCCAGATAATTGGCCTGCGCGTCCGAGCGCGCTCGGCGGATCGCGCGGTAGATCTCGCGGCGCGGGTCGACCGAGCTGTTGCGAATGATCAACGCGCTGCCCGCGGCGATCTTCTCGAACGCCTCGTGCATCGCCAGTTGCGTGCTGTGGTCGGGCTCGAAGACCGAGCGTTTGATGCGCGTGATCACATCCTCGAAATCCAACCCGCTCGCCATATTGGCGTCGACGCGCGGCCGGCTCAAAAAGACCAGCAGGCCGTCGCCCGCTACCGCGTCGAGGCAGACCTCGTCCTCGTTGCGAAGCACTTTGCCGCGCAAGCTCTCGACGGTGCTCGCCAGGCGGGCGAGGACGCCGTCGAAAGCCGAGGCGCCATGTTGGCGCTCCCAGCCTCCCAAATTGCTCGCGTCGAATACGACAAGACCGACCAGCTCACGCCGTTCGACCTTCTCGGAGAGCATCTCGATGGTGCCGTCTAGCGTGGAGAGGGCGGAGGCTCTGAGGACTTCGGCTTCTTCGTCGCGCACAGCTTCAGAGAGCTCGGCGAGCTCCCGCTCATCGACCGCCTCCAATGGATCATCATCGAACATCGGTACCCCGTCGTGGCGCCCGTTGGCCGCGGATGCACAGGAAGTAAAAACTCACTCAAGGGTACCCAAGCATCAGCACAAGTGTCAATTCTTCAATTTTATCGGTGAGCAACATTTGACGACGCTAAGAATACGCCAAGTGATCGCCTGTGGTGGCGGGCGAGTGCGCCGAACCGGGAGTGCTCAGCGCGGCATGATTCGCGATTCGACCAGTTCCTCGACGACCGCCGCGCCTTCCCGGGCACCCCGTGCCCCCAGCTCCCGGCGCACAAGTCCGCGCCCGTGGGCGAAGAAGCGCCTCTGGCTGCGCGCCCGGTGGTAAGGGTCCATGGCTTCGAGGGCTGCGGCCCCATCGACGGCCACCGTATTGGAGAAGTTTCCGGCGCGCACCTGCACGTCGTGCCAATCGGCGTCGACCTGGAAGACCGGGCTGTCCCCGGTGGGCTCCCCGCCGACTCCCCACGCCTCGTCCAGGCTCATCGGGAAGCGATAAATAGGCGTCTGGCGGGCGAGATAGCCGAGCAACCAGCCGAAGTCCTCAATATTGTCGCGGCACGTCCGGCTGCACCGGTAGATGCGCCGCGCCATGACCAACCAATGCTGCTCGATAGTCGTCATCGCCTCGTCATTATAGCTGCGCCGCAGCGTGACCATGCGAAGCGGTCCGAAGTCATCGACGCCGGTGACCTCGAGCAGCGTCTCGGTGGCCCGAATACCCGGGGCCTTCTCGACCTCGTCGCTGCGGTCGGTCTCGTCGCTCGGGTCGGCCTCGTCGCTGCGGTCGGTCTCGTCGTTGTCCTCCGGGTTCTCACCGGAGTCGGCCGCCCGGCGGCTGTAGCGCCAGAAGTTGCCCACCGCCAGCGGGTATGCGTATTCGTGTGCCTCGAGCAGTTGCGGCTTGAGGTGCAGCCCGGCGCTCAGATAGACCTCGAGCTTCGAGCTCATCTGGACCGCCGCTGCCAGGCCCAGCGCGGCTACCTGCGGGCCCCGACGCGCATGGCTCACGCGCAGGATTTTGGGGATACGCAGCCCGAAGAAGACGTCGGTGCCGCTGAGGCGAAGCACGAGCTCATTGCCCCAATATTGGGCGACCGGCTCGTCATCGTCGGCGCGCCCTCCGCCCAGCGTGCGTCCCTCGCCGAGCTCGAGGGCGTGAAACTCGAGCATCGACTCCAGGCCACCCTCGGGCGCCTCGGAGGGGCGGCCGGGCTCGAAGTTCTGCCAGGTCTGCCGGCTCTTTGCCTGGAGACCGTCGACGAATTTGCGCGCCTCGTCGGCCTCGACGCGCACCATCTGGGCGTAGGCATCGGGGGCGACGAAAAGCCGATCCCACTGGCCTTCGTCGCGGTCGACGAGCGCCTCGAACATCGCCTGGCCGAGCTCGTCGGCGCTTCGGACCGGGGCGTACTCCTCACTCTGGTCGACCTCTAGACTGCCCCACGAGCCCGAGGCGTTCGAGCCTTCGAGTAACTGGCGCATCAGCCGCCGCTCGCGCACCGCGGCCGCCTCCGACGACAGGTCGGGCCGCTCGGTGTAGATCAACGGCTGTAGCGGCCGCTCGGTTGACCGCGCGGGCCGGTCCGGCTCGGTATCTTCACCACCGCAACCCGATAGGCCCGCGCCGATCAGCGCAGTTGCGCCTATCAACACGGCCGAGATGATTTGTCTAATGGGGACGCTCAAAGGCTGGGGTGTCACGCTGGGTCGGCGGCAGGCCGAGTATCGGCCCGCCGCCTCTGTGAATCATTCGTCGCCGTAGCCCGGCTGGACCTCGCCCGGGTAGGGGTAGTCGTCCAAGGGCACCGAGGTCTCCTCGCTATTCCACTGGTCGACGAAGGGGTTGATGGGGCGGCCGAACAGCACGAAGAAGTGATGCTCGCTTGCCGGGAAGGTCGCGTCGATCTCGACGAAGCCGCCTTCCTCGTCGATGAAATTCGAGACGTTCTCGTCGAGGTCTTGGAAGATCAAATCGGTGGTCGGCGTCCGAATTCGCACCGGAGAGCCGCACACCAGGTCATCACCGTCGCTCTGGGGATACATCTCGAATGAATGGGAGCTGTCGGGTTCGCCGGGCTCGATCGGAAAACCGGTGTATTGGAACAGCTCGAAGCAGGTCTGAGCCGACTCCGCGTTCCACACGACCTGATCTTCGCCAAAGACATCGACGGTCGACCCATCGGGCCCGACGGCCGTGGAATCGGGCGAGGGACATTTCTGTTCCGCTTCCTCGTCGCCTCCTCCTGCAGGATCGGTGTCTTCGGCGATGGTCACCGCTCCAGAAAGGCAGTCGACGAAGTCTTCGGTCGTCGGGACCGCCTTGATCGCGCCGCCGGCTTTGATGCCCTCCGAGCGCACCTCACCGGTGCGCGGGTCGGCGCGCCGATTCGCCCACACCAACGTATAGGTGAGATCGTCGTCACCCTCCGAAGACACCGGGAAGAACCAGGGGTCGGCGGCGATTTCGTCGTGAGTATCCTCACGGCGGTACCGGTCGGGGATCTCGGTGGGCCCGCAGCGTGTCTCGGCCAGGCGCTCGTGCTCCTCGCGATACATGGGGCGAGGGTCGACGTTCCACTCGGTTTGATACGAGTAGCTCAGCAACTCGTCACCCAGCAGCGCGTTGTTGAGCGACAGCGAGTTTCCGAAGGTGAGCACGCAATCGGGGTCCGGGCTGCGCGTATGTCGGAATAGTGAGGCGTCGGCCGACTCTTGCGAAGCACGTCGACTGATCACCAAGGTCCCGGTTTCCTGCGGGTACAGCGAAAACATCGGCTTGGTGAATTCCATCTCGGTCGGCGCCCCGTCGAGCACCAGGATGAACTCGTCGGCGTTGACGTTGCGGTTGACCTCGATGGGCTCCTCAGTGCGCGAGGCGAAGGGCAGCCCCGAGACCAACTTTCCGGTCGGCCCGTATAGGGTCAGCTCATCGGCGCCCGGGTAGGCGTTGGTGACGTAGAGAAAAAACGTCTCGCGCTCTTCGCCCCCATCACCACAGGCCGTACCCAACAATCCGAGGCTTAACGCGACCACGGCGAGGGGGACGAGGATCCGTTTGACTGCGACCATCCTACACCCTTGGAAACAACGAAAAAGAGGGTAACATTCGGTACCTGAAAGGTACTTCATGGCGATACAGGGTGTCAAATGTAAGGCAGGGGTCCGGGGGTCCAGGAACGGCTGAACGGCAGGATGAGGGGCAAGAAAAGCGTCAGCCCGGAGGATATCCGGGCTGACGTAACAAGCGGGGTGGACGGGACTCGAACCCGCGACCTCTGGCGTGACAGGCCAGCATTCTAACCAGCTGAACTACCACCCCTTTTATTGGGCAGTCACATCGTCGTAACTGTTGCTCGTTGATCGGTCAAAAGCGGGGTGGACGGGACTCGAACCCGCGACCTCTGGCGTGACAGGCCAGCATTC
>JBKGZI010000286.1:0-8197 GCA_046545675.1 Persicimonas sp. | reverse complement strand
AGGCCGAAGAGGCCGAAGAGGCCGAAGAGGTCGAAGAGGCCGAAGAGGCCGAAGAAGAAAAGGCCGAAGAGGAAACGGCCGAACAGGAAGAAGAGGCCGAAGAAGAAAAGGCCGAACAGAAAGAAGACGTTGCCCCGCAAGAGGAGGTCGGCGCCACATTGGCCGATGGTGGCGAGCAGGAGCAGTCGGGCGAAGCGGCGGTCAAAGTACCGGCCGACGCCACGATCCTCGGTGTGGCGCGCCAGCTCGAGAGCGAAGAGAAATACGCCGAGGCGGCCGACGCCTACGAGGCGATGCTCCTGGACAACCCCTCCGACCTGCGCGCGTTGCGTCCGCTGATCGAGCTCTACGAGCAGCTCGACGCCTGGGCCGAATTGCAGCGTACCCTCTATATGCTGGCCGACGCCATCGACGACGAAGAGCGTCGTCTCGACCTCATCCTGCAGGCGGCAGCCGTCGCCGAGCACAAGCTAAAGGACGTGGGGACTGCCTCGGCCCACTACGAGCTCGTCCTGGAGCTCGACCCCGATCATACCACCGCCCGTGAGTGCCTCGAGGCCCTGCGCGAGGGGTGATTCTGCCCCCGATCACGCCTCAATCCCCCCAACGCGCGTCTGCGCCCGCACGATATCCCCCTCGCGATGATCATATTGCGGGGGAGATGCTTTTACGCTCCCATTAAAATTAAACTCTGTGATTGTATGAATGCAGGTTATTGGGTGCTATTAGCATAGTAGTTATGTTTAGGTTGTAATTATCCATATATGTTGAAAAAGGCTTGTTCTTATCCGTCTGAATATTTAGGGTGGTCGTATCGACAGCGTTTCCCGGCGTCTCGTAAGTTGCTGGGGTTTAAGCGTTTTTACTGACAAGCAGTAGCAGTTCGGTACGTCTTATGAACAATCGAGCAGTAGCAGTATCCTCTCGTTTTTTCGCCTTGGCCTTGGTGGTTGTCTTCGCGGTCGCCTGCGGCGATAACGCCGATGGCCCGGCCTCCAGCGCGGATTTCGATGGCAGCGACAGTGACTCGCTGAGCTTCGACAAGCGTGTTGTCCAAGACTCGGAGCCTCGCGCCAAGAAGTGGCGAAACTCCGACAAAGGAAAAATCACACGCGGCGACTATCCCAAGACACAACCCTCCGAGCCGGTCGATACCACGCCGGATGCCGGCACTGAGCCGGGTAGTGAGCCCGACGCAGGCAGCGAGCCGGACACGGGCAGCGAGCCGGACACGGGCAGCGAGCCCGACACAGGCAGCGAGGCCGACGCGGGCAGCGAGCCCGACCAGGACGCCGGCGGCGACACATCTGCGCCCCCCACACCAGATGCGGGCACCAGCCAGCCCAACCCGGGCAGCCCGACCGACTTCCTGAATCGCTCGGATATGCGGGCGCTGTGGCTGTGGGACGAGACTCCCAGCGCCCAGCAACTCCTCGACAACACCAACGGCGCGCGCGACGAGTTCATGCAATTCGCCGCGGCGCCTCACGGACAGCCGGCCCGGGCTTTGAACCGCGTGTACTTCGAGGCGCGCTCGCAGAGCACCCCCGACATGCACGCGACGCTCAAGACGGTCGACAACGACCCGCTGCTCGATAGTACCGAGCAGCCCAAGCTGCGCAGCTTCATCAAAGAGGCGAAGGCGCAGGGGATGGCCGTCGAATACCTCGACGGCCAGGCGATCTGGCTGGCCACCGACGCCAACGCACAGGTGCCCAAGCAAATCTGTCAGGACGTGACGGCATTCAACCAGTCGACGAACGACCTCGATGAGCGCCTCGACGGCGTTCACTTCGACATCGAGCCGCACACTGTCCAGAGCGGCCCCTGGGCCGGAGAGTGGTGGGCGAACCGTCTGCCGCAGGGCTACAACGCCGACTGGACTCAGCGTTGGCAGGACATCCTCGACGACTGCCGAGCCACCTTCGACGCCTACGAGGCGCAGACCGGCCATCACCTGGTCCTGGCCTCCGACGTAGGCGCCGATTACGCCTACTACAACAAGCCGATCCTCAATTATCTGAACGGCTCGGACACCCCGGTCGATTACGTGGGCCTGATGAATTATTACGACAACCGGCCCAACGTGAACGGCGATCCCTCGTTCTTCTACGGCGACGACGACGGATCGAACGTGACCGGCGGCGTCGAGCAGAACTTGAACCTGTGGACGAATGTGCCCGTGGTCTTCGGTATCGAGACCGGACCGACCATGATCGCTCCGGATTGGGCGTCCTTCTATCAGGAGGGCTACACCGCGATGTATCAGACCATCGACACGCTGTCGGCCAACTACGGCTCGACCAATTCGCTGGGCGTGGCCATCCACCACTACGGCCCCAACTCGTATAAGGATCTGCAGCCCTGAGCGCCGCCCGTGACCAAGCAAAACGCCCCGCCGGCTCGTACCGACGGGGCGTTTTGCTATTCTTCACGAGTTCTTGGCATGGTCTAGCGCTTCTGAGAGCGCACGCCGCCCGAGGGTTTGGAGATATTCTTGACGACCTCTCCGGCCTCGCCTTCGGGCTCCTTACGGGCGATATCGGCCTGAGCGATGATGCCGACCAGGACGTTATTATTGTCGACGACCGGCAGTCGACGCACCTGGTGGCGCGACATGAGTTTTTCGGCCTCCTCGTCGGAGCCGTCGACGCTGATGCAGATCGGGTTGTCGCTCATCACCTCGCCGACGTTCAGGTCCAGCGGGTTTTTACCCTTGGCGACCGCGCGTATGGTGATGTCGCGATCGGTGATCGTGCCGACCACCTTCCGCTCGCCATTTTGCTCGACCACCGGGATCATCCCGCAGTCGCAGTCGACCATCATCTTGGCGACCTCCTGTAGGGAGCTGTTCTTCGAGCAGGCTTGCGGATTCTCGGTCATAAGATCGCGGACTGTCATGGTTCTCTCCTCGGATTTGGGTGGAGTGAGCGAAGTCCTCGCCTACAACTTTCTCTGTTTTGGGAACTTAGACACGACTCCTCGAGCCTGTACGGCCCCGGCCCCGGCATCCGGTATCCGATTCCTGTGAAGAAAGTCTGAGGCTTTCACCAGCTGTAGGTTGGCAAGGGACTCCCTCCCCACTCGGAGCGCAGCGGAGAGAAGGGGAGGATCAAGGTGGGGCGTCCTCTTCCATGGAGCGATAGCGGATGGGAGTCATTCGAGTGTCTGGTGCGGGTGCTCGAGGAGCATTTCGAGTGGAGCGATGAGCCCGACCCCGACCCTCCTGATGGAAAGCAAACCCCGGAATCAGCGCCCGATCGAAGCCTCGAGTTGCGCAAACACGCCACCAGCCACCGAGACGACGGCACGACCTTGCAGTCGCCCTATGATCCCGATGCGGCCAAAGGCCACAAGGGCGTCGGGTACATGGTCCATATCAGTGGGACGTGCCTCAACGAAGAGCTCCCCGAGATTCTGACCGACTTTCGCGTCGAGACGGCTAATCAAGCCGACCAGGACAAGTCTCAGGGCATTGTCAGCAGCCAGCAAGAACAGGATGTCGATCTATCACGGCTCTACGGCGACGCCGGCTACACCACCGCAACTGCGCTCGAATTTGCTGCCGGACAGGGTGTCGAGCTTTGTGGCCCGTTTTGCGTCGCACAATATGATGAAAAGACGATGCTCGGCCGCGCCGACTTCGAGTGGACCGAGGACGGACAAATCAAGGCCTGCCCGGCCGGACATGAACCCGTCGAGCATCGCCCTCGAACGTGGGACGACCAAGCCGGCGCAGCCTTTATCGAGCTAGAACATGAAACCGCAACAAATTTTGTACTTTCCGGGTTTCCGCATCGCACACCTCACCATGTGAAGTGGCGCAGCTAAAAGACCCGGTTGCTTCACAGGAATCGGCACCCGGCATCCGGCATCCGGCACCCGGCACCCGGCGCCCGGCACCCGGCATCCGGCATCCGCCCCCCAGTGCTTATCGAGAAATCACGCGTTATTTGATAGTGTCAGCGCGGTTTCACAACTTTAACTTTTCGAAAATGCAGCACAGCGAGGTAGCGCGGTGAGAGGACTCAGAATTTGCGGCTTGGTCGCCCTGTGGGCGGTCTTCGGTATGTTCGGTTGTAGCGATGACGGGGGCGGCGAGGCCAATAATGGCGAGCCCGACGCCGGCGTCGAAGGCGACGTCGGCCCGAGCACCGACGCCGAAGAAGAGGTCTGGCAGTCCCCCGAGCCGGAGGTCCGCGGCATGTCGATCAGCCCCATCGAGATCACCGTCGCCGAGGCCGACGACGGCGACGGCATGATGGACCAGGTGGCGATCTTCATCGAGAATTTCCAGGGCGCCATCGACGACGTCGACGTTTTCGTCGAGACCCCCGACGGCGAGGTCAGCGCGCGCAAGCAGGACGTCGTGGCCACGCCCACACAGATCGAACTCGTCAACGTGCGCAAGCGCTGGTTCCGCGGCCTCGACCCCGGCGAGTACGACGTCGGCGCCACCGTCGAGTCCGACGCCGGCGAATCGGTCACCGAGTGGGGCCTGGCGACGATTACGATCGTCGAGGAGTGAGCTTCGACGAGAAAAGATCTTGGACTGACGTCCTCTGGGCGTCCGAGAAGAGTCTTGAATGCCTTTCCGACGCCCAGAGGACGTCAGTCCGATGGTCAGCCAAGAAACCAAAAAGCCTCGCCCCTATCCGAGTCGAATAGGGGCGAGGCTTTTTGATGTCCAGCAAGTGCGGAAGGGGAGACTCGAACTCCCACGGACGTATGAGGTCCACTAGATCCTTAGTCTAGCGCGTCTACCAATTCCGCCACTCCCGCGAGTGGTAGTTCCGGCCCGGCTCATCGCTGGGATGGCGCGGACGGGACGCGTTTTATAATGACATGGGGCAGGGGTGTCAACAGGAATCTCGTCCGGTCGTAGCTCATCCCTTCGGGCCCCCGTCGGACACGTTCAACCGCGGGCCCGAAGGGAGTATTCCGCGCTGTTATCCGGCGAAATATTCTTCGGCAAGCCCGAGGACGTCGATATAGCTGACGATTCCGACCAGGCCGCCTTCGAGGGCGTCGACTACGGGGATCGCGCCGACTTTGTGGTCGATCATCAGGCTGATGACCTCGGAGAGGTCGGCGTCGGTGCCCACCGAGATGACGTCGCCTTGCATGACGTCGCTGATCGGGGCGGCGGTGCGGTCCTCGGCGCCGGTGACCGCCTCGTGCTCGGTCATATAGGGCAGCGAGAAGCTGCGCAGGTCGCGGTCGCTGACCATGCCAATCAGATCGTCGTTTTCATCGACGACCGGCAAGTGGCGCACGTCGACCTCGAATAATTTGTCGATGGCGCTGGCGACGGTGTCGGTGATGAGGATGCGCTCGGGCGAGGGGGTCATGATCTCTTCGACGTTCAAGGCTGGCTCCTGTGGAAAACAAATAGGTGTGGAAATTCGAAATTTAATCGCACTGCTAAGCTAAGTCGGAGGAGGGGTAGGTTCAAGTGGGGAACGTCGAGTTCCCCACTACTACATCACTCCGCAGCCTTCCCGCCGCTATACATTCCCTCGATCTGGTCGGCGTATTTCTTCTCGATCACGCGTCGCTTGATCTTTTGGGTCGGAGTCAACTCGTCGGTCTCCTGGGTGAAGTCCTGGGCGAGCACGTTGAACTTCTTGATGGTGGCCACGCGCGCCAACTCCTCGTTGGCGGCTTCGACCTCGGCGTCGACGTATTCGAGAAAGTCGGGGTGGGTGGATAGCTCTTCGAGGTCGGCAGGCCAGCCGCGCTCGGCGGCCAGCGAGGGGGCACGCTCGGGGTCGAGGGTGAGCAGGGCGGACAGGAATTTGCGCCGGTCGCCGATGACCACCGCCTGGCTGATGCCGTCGATCTGTTTGAGGAGGCCCTCGATCTTGGCCGGCGCGATATTCTTGCCGCCGGCGGTGATGATGATCTCCTTTTTGCGCCCGGTGATCCGCAGGAAGCCGTCCTCGTCGAATTCGCCCAGGTCGCCCGAGTGCAGCCAGCCGTCGACGAGGGTCTCGGCGGTGGCCTCGGGCTGCTTGTAGTAGCCTTTGAAGACGTTGCGGCCCTTGACCAAAATCTCGCCGTCCTCGGCGATCTTGACCTCGACGTCGGGGATGGGGATGCCGACGGTGCCCAGCTTGGTTTGGCCGGGATGCGGGCGGTTGGCGGTGGTCGGGCCGGTGTCCTCGGACTGGCCGTAGATCTCCAGGATGGTGATGTCGAAGGACATGAAGAACTCGAGCACGTCCAGCCCGATGGGGGCCGCGGCGCTGATGGCGATGCGCAACCGGTCGAAGCCCAGCCGCTCTTTGAGCTTGGAGAAGACCAGTTTATTGGCCAGCCCATGCTTGATCTTCATGCCGCCTCGCAGCTCGCCGGTCTCCATCTTCTGGTAGCCGCCGTCCACGCCGACGCCACGCGACCAATCGACCAGCTTCGCCTTGAGGCCGGTGGCCTCGGCGAGTCCGTTCTCCAGGGCGGTCTTGAACTTCTCCCACACACGCGGCACGCCGAAGAAGACGGTCGGTCGGGCCACCTCGATGGTCTCTTTGACCTTGGAGATGTCGTCGGTATACCAGATCGGATAGCCGAAGGTCGCCGCCAGGTGGATGGTGAACATCTGCTCGGCGATATGCGACAGCGGCAGGTAGCTGACCATGCAGTCGTCGGGGCGCATGCCGCCGACGATCTCCTGGGCGGCGCCGGCGGTAAACGCCAGGTTGTCGTGGGTGAGCATGACCCCTTTGGGCTTGGAGGTCGTGCCGCTGGTGTAGATCATCGTGGCGACTTCATCGACCTCGATCGCCTCGATGCGCTCGTCGACCGCGTCGAGGTGGTCGTTGCCGGTCTCCAAAAAGTCGTCGAAGGAGATCACCGAGTCATCGTCGACCTGGTCGGCGTCCTTGATCATGATCAGGTGGGCGAGCTCGGGCATCTCGTCGCGCTTTTGGTCGACCTTCTCCCACTGCGCCTTGTCCTCGAGCACGATCACCGGTGCCTCGCTATGCTCGGCGATATAGGCGACCTCGCCCGGCGAGCTGGTCTGGTAGATGCCCACCGGCACGCAGCGCGCCATCATCGCGCCGACGTCGGCGATGACCCACTCCGGGCAGTTATTGCCGATGATATTGATGTTGCGGCCGGGCTCGATCCCGAGTTCGACGAGCGCCCCGGCGAATTGGCGGCACTTTTTGCCGTAATTCGCCCAGTTGATATACTTCCACTTGCCGTCGCGATTGGCCCATGCGGCGGGTTTTCCGGCGTTTTGCTCGGCGTTGTCGAGAAAGCGGTCGACGATCGTATCTCTGGCCACTGTGAGTCTCCTAGAGCGTGTGTTGGTGTTGTAGCGAGGCCATTCTTTTACGTCACAACGGCCTTGTTCGTAAAGCAAAACCGCTTTGCGCAGTATTTAATGCCGTCTTTGGGGGGGGATCAATCGATCAGCGGGGCCAGGCCGTACTCTTGGATGAGCAGCCGGCGGCGCCGGGCGGCGAGGTGTTCTTGGCGGGCCTCGGGGCTCATGATCGCCAGGTCGGCGCGGTTTTGCTCGCTGATGGCGTCCTCGATGCGGTCCTGCTCGGCGCGGTCGAGCGCCCGAAAATACGCGTCGACCAGCGCGTCCTCGATGGCGGCGAGCTCGGCAAAGGGATCGTCGACGCTCGAGTCCTCGACCAACTCGCGCACGTCGCGCCAGGCATTTCGATACACCTGCCGACGGCGTTCGTCGTCGCAATCGCGACCGGCGCGCTCAATATTGGATAGTGCCTCGTCGAAGAGGCTGGCGGTGCCGTCGTCGGCGTTTTCGGTGTGGTTGGCCTGCTCGGCGGGTGGCCGCTCGGGCTTGCCGACGTCGGCATGCTCGCCGGTCGACCGCTCGCGGGCGCCGTCGAGCTGGGCCTCCACCCACGCCCGACACGCGAAGATATCGCGCGGCGGATCATCGTCGGGCATGCTGGCAACCGCCTGCTCGATGCCCAGGCACACCGTCTTCGTGCTGGCCCCCTCGGCGCGCCAGCGGCTCAACGCTTCGAGATCCCGTCCCGTGAACATGATGCCTCGGCCGGTCACCTCCAGAAAGTACATCTGGATGGTTTCGAAGTAGCCGAGATTTTGTGGTGCGTGGGACATATTGCACAGCTCGATAGAGACTTTCGGTTGCCCGGCGCCCCCCATCCGCCCTTCGCTTCGCTCCGGGCACCTTCCCCCGGGGGAAGGGTTG
>JBKGZI010000285.1:0-8219 GCA_046545675.1 Persicimonas sp. | reverse complement strand
TGCCGTGTCTGGGTGCCAAGAAGATATGCGCCCAGCACTTCACCGACCGCCCCAAGGCCCCCAAGAAGTCCCGTCTTCCACTGTGTCTGGCCAGCGACCCGAAGCTCCGAGACGCCTTCAACGACGACTACCGCGAGATGGTCAACCGATACAAAGAGGCCTCAGGCGCTTTTCGCCGCGGCCGACATGAGGTCGAATTCCCCTACGGGACCTTCCCGCCGGGCCATTTATGTTGTGTGGGCGCCCCGGATGCGCCCGTCCCGCAGGCCAGGGCGGCCTGACCGGGGCGGCCAGGCCCCGAGACATCTGTAGACAAACCAACCCACCTCACCTCGTCCGATCACGCCCGGCTCCCCTCGAAGCGCGGCTGCGGCGCCACTATGTCTGCCACGCGACCCAACAATCCCCAAATCTCGACATATATCCGAGAATGGGCGCCGATACGGTGCAGTTGGCTTTAGTGCGCTCACTTTTGACCGAATTAACGCGATCGGGGAGGTCGCCACGCGGGGTTCGGGAGCCAAGAAGGGGCGCAAACGCCCACGAACACTGAATGACACGCCCCCTGAGACCTATTGCGCGCCCACGAACACTGGATGACACGCCCCCTGAGACCTGTTGGGTCCTACCGTAGTGGATGACACGCCCCCTGAGACCTATTGGGTCCTACCGTAGCGTGTCCATGAGGTCGCAGCATGGACCACGTTCGGCGCCGACGGAGCGGCGGCCGGCGTCGACGGAGCGACCGCGCCCCAACCTTCGCTGCGCGCCCCCATCCCGACGCTTAAATTCTTAAAGCTCCAGATGGTCTGGCACCGATGTGCCTCTGGCGGCTCAATAGCCCTCGAGGATGCGGGCGCCGCCGGGGATCTCGAAGAAGTCGGCGGAGGTGTCGGGGCGGAATTCGACCTCGGAGAGCTCGATGTCGGTGACCTTTTCGCCGGGCTGTTCGGTCTCGGGGTCCCACTTGTGGGTGGGGTAGCGCTCGGCGAGGGTGATGTACCTGACGGTTTGCTCGCCTTCGAAATACATGAGTTTTTCGGGGGAGTGGCCGCCGTCGGGGTAGAATCCGGGGTAGGAGACGACGTAGCGCAGCGCGCGCACCTGGTGGGTTTCGGGCTCGAAGTACAGCACGTAGTAGTCGTCGGGGGCGTCGCCGGTGTCCTCGCCGAAGGTGACTTTGACGACTCGGTAGGGCCGGCCGTCGAGTTGCTTTTCGCCGACCATCTCGAGGTTGACGCCGGGATCGGCGAGCACGAAGGGCATGCCGATGAAGTAGTAGGGGGTGAGCGCCCAGAATCGGGGGGTGATGTCGATGTCTGCGTCGGCCGGGCGCACCCAGGCATTCTCGCCGTCCCAGCCGAATTGGACGTCGCGCTCGTCGGCCAATTCGTGGCGGGCGCGCGCCGACCAGGTGTCGACGACCTGGTGGGTGTCGCGCACGGTCTGGCCGCCGAGCGGGCGGTAGTTGAAGCGAAAGAAGATCGGGCCGTTGTCGTACCAGCGTGCGAGGCCGCCGTGGGCCTGGATCGATCGCCACACCAATCGGCCGGCCTCGGAGTCCTGCAGGCGTTGGCGGGCCTCGGAGACCCGCGTCTCGACCCACTCATCGTCGGGCTTGGCCGTACGGTCGCTGTGCACGCCGTTGGCTGCCCCGTTGGAGGTCGGCATTTGGGCGGGCTGGCCATTCGAGTCCGACGGGTCCGGGACGGGATTCGGCTCACTGCAGCCGACGGCAATCATGAGCAAACTCGCGGCGAAAAGGGCAATTTTGGCGCTCATATGGGGCTCTCCTCACAAAGCAGCGTCGACAAGGTTGTGCAGCAGGACAAAAGTAGGGCGGAGAGGCTCGAGGTTAAGCGCGTTCATGAAAACTCTTGTTTGGAGTAGGGTTCGCGGCGGCCTTTCCCCAAGCCTCAAGCCCCAAGCCCCAAACCTGCTTTACACGAGCACGATCCCGCGGCTAGGTTGGGCGGCGTCGGCGCCATTTTCCCCAACAGCAGTGCAGATGCCTCATGTCCAGACCTCCTGGCGAAACACCACGTACTTACCGATTGATGTATATCGGGCGCAGCTCGGCGCAGATCGAGCGTGACTTCGGGGAGCGGCTGTCGCGGCTGATGCGCGAGGGCTTCGAGGTGCACGTGCTCGCCGGTGATGACGGCGGCTTTGGCGCCCTCGCCGAGCGCGGGGTGGTCGTAAAGCCGATCCCCGTGGATCGCCGGCTGAACGTGGTCGGCCTCATGGGCGCGTATTTTATCGTGCAGGCATATTTTATCGAGCAGCGCCCGGTCCTAGTCCACGCCTTCGACGATGTGTTGGCCTGGTTGGGGGCGCTGGCTGCCGAGCGCGCCTATACCGAGGCGATCGTCGTGACCGTCGAGCGCCACGTCCTCGTCGACGATCCCGTCCGGCTCGAGCTCGACACGGTCCTGCCGGTGCCGCCGACGCTCTTCGAGCGCCTCGAGGCGCTGCTCAACAACGTGGCCGGCGACTCGATTCGCAACAGCTTTGTGCGTGCGTATGCCTATTTGGGGGGCCTCGTCGACAAGTATTGCGTGATCAACGAGCACGATTTTCAGGCGCTGCAGAATCTACGGATCGTCGAGCCCGACAAGCTCGAGATGCTGATCGGTGGCAATGGCGTCGACTTGGAGGAATTCAACCTCGAGGACGATGCTTTCCCAAGTGTGGGAGAGGCGAGGAGCGAGCTGGGCGTTCCGGGTAATTGGCGGTGGGTGCTCGGCTACCACGGTCCTCTGACGCTGGCGCGTGGGGCGAGTGATTTAATCGAGTGTATCGAGCGGCTGGCAAAGACACATCCGGCGGCCGGGTGGCTCGTCGGGCTCGAGCCCACACCTGGGAAAGCATCGTCCTCGAAGGTCATGCTCGGCCGGCTCGAGCGACTCGAGCGCACCGGCCGGGTCAAGATCGTGCGCGAGCCCGCCGAGGCGCGGCTCTTTTATCGCGCGCTCGATTTATACGTAAACCCCAGCTATCGTGAGGGCGCGCCCACTCATTTGATGCAAGCCGCGGCCGCCGGGGTGAGCGCGGTCGCCTATCATTTGCCGGCGACGCAGACGGTCATCGAACATGGCCAGACCGGCGATTTGCTGCCGCGGGGTGAGGTCGACGCCCTGGTCGAAGCGATTCGTCGGTCGCTCGACGAGCCCAGGCGGCTGGAGACCTACGGGGTACGTGCTCGAGGACGCGCGGTGCGCAAATTCAGCCGACAACACGTCGAAGACCAGGTCTTCCGGATGTACGACACGGTCCTCGAAACCCGACTTCACCGACCGGACGCACCACACGGATCCGACAACCCATGAGCTCGACCTCCGCACAAAAGTCAGCCGAGAAGAAAGACGACCAGAAGACCGGAAACCAGAAGACGGGAGATAAGCGCGGCTGGAAGGACGACTCGCTGTCGGTGTTTTTGCTCGCCGCGGCGCTGATCTTGGGCGGCATGTATCTCTACGATCAGTGGCAGGCGTCGACGCTCGACGAGCAGATGTCCCGTGCCAACCAGATTCAGGCCAGCTTCGGCATCGACGGCGCCGACTGCCAGGTTAGCTGTACAGGTCAGCGAGGCGAGGTCCTCGTCTTCGACTGCGGCGGCCTCGCCGCACCCGAGCTGGCCACCGCCGCCTCGTCGGTCGACCGGCTCACTGACGAGCTCGTCCACTTCAATCGAGTCGTCTTCCTCGGCGCCGAGCAACAGCTCCACTGTCCGCCCGAGCCCACAGGCTGGCCGGACGGCTGCCAGCGTCAACCGCTGCCGGATATTGCAGAATAAATATTGCTTGAATAATAACGTGAGGCCATCACGTTAGCCCCAAGCCCCAAGCCCCAAGCCCCAAGCCCCAAGCCTTCGTACCCATGGACGACCGCACGCTCGACATGATGCAGGAGCTGCAGGTCGTCGACGTCATCGTCGACGATTATGGCTATACGGGGGAGGGCTATGTGCGCGCTGCGGACGGCTTTTTGTCGATCCCGGGGGCGCTCCCCGGCGAGAAGGTGCGCGTGCGCGTCCAGGAGGGCAGGGCCTACGGCGGGCGGCTTTATGCCAACGTCGTGCAGGTGCTCGAGCCGTCGCCGAAACGGCGCGATCCGCTGTGCAAACGCGATTCGGTGTGCCGGGGCTGCCAGCTTCGCCACGCCACCGTCGACGAGGAGCTCCAATACCACGTGCGCACCGTCTCGGAGGTCGTCGAGAAATTCGGCGGCCTGCCGGCCGACGCCCAACCCGATGTCGAGATCGTCACCCCCCAGCCGATCGCCCGCGGCGACGCGTTCCGTGTGCGTTCGTCTCTGAATTATCGGGTCGGCGAGGAGGGCTGCGAGCTCGGGCTGATGAGCCCGGTCCAGGACGCGCTGGTGCCGATGTTCGACTGCCCGGCGCTGACCACGCCGGTGCGCCGGCTGGTCTCGGCGCTCCAGGAGGCGTTCGCCGATCTCGACGAGCTTCCCTGGGACGAGCCCATGGCCCGCGATGCCATCGAGCGCGGCGAGTCGCCGCCGCCGGCGATTCGCACCATCCGGGCGGCCGCGCCGGTGATCGGCCGGGGCATGATCGACATCGAGCTGAGCGAGTTGGGCGGCACGGAGGTCCTCGAGAAGGCCGTCGCCCAGGGCTCGATCTCGAAGCTCATCGAGCGCCTCGAAGAAATGCTGCCCGCCGACGTCCTCCTGGCGGTCTCGCTGGGCGAGCGCCGCGCGCAGATCGCCGGGCCCGAGCGGCTTCGACTGCCGATCGCCGGCCTGAAGATGGAGGTCGGCTTCGACGACTGGTTCCCGGCCACGCTCATCCCCACCGAGGCGCTCTACGCCCGGCTGGTGGAGCTCTTGGAGCTCGGACCGGACGATGTCTTTTTGGATATCGGCTCGGGCATCGGCACCATCTCGCTATTGGTCGCCGAGCACGTCGAGCGGGTCGTCGGCGTCGACATCAACCGCAGCTCGGTGTCCACCGCCGAGCTCAACGCCATGGAGAACGCCGTGGCCAACGCCGAATTCGTCGTCGGCGGCTGGGAGAACGCGCTGCGCCGCCTGACCCTCGACGGCCAAACATTCAGCGTGGCGACCATCAACCCGATGCGCGAGCCGCTGGGAAAGCGGGCGCTGACCTATCTGAAAGCATTGGGCGTCGAGCGGTTGGTTTACCTCGGTCCGTCGCCTGCCTCGGCCGCCAAGGATATCGCCGAGCTGCGCGACATGGGCTGGCAGCTCGATTGGCTCGGGGCGGCCAATATTCACCCGGCGACGTACCATACGATGCTCGTGGCTCGCCTGCGGCTTTGAGGCTTTGAGGCATGGAGGCTTTGAGGCGTTGAGGCATGGAGGCGTTGAGGCGTGGAACCCTGGAACCATTGGATCCGCGGAGGCATGGGAGAGCACGTGGAGCAGCCTTGAATCATTGAGGCTGCCCCTCGGTCGACCCGTGGCGGCTGTGCTGCGCGGCAACGCCCCAACGGCCAGCCTCCATGCCCTCCAAGCCGCTCCATGGGCTCTTCCACGCCTTCGTGAAAGCAAGGGCTCCATGGCTCCATGGCTCCAAGTTTCCAAGCCTCCGAGCTTCAATGCCTCCGAGCTTCCGAACCCAGTTTGACACGTGATTGCTGGTCGGTGATCGTGCAGTCGGACAATCAGCGTAGAATATTTCGAGAAGACAGCAGTCATGATGGAAAAGAAGCAACGACGATCTATCTGCGAATTATTGGGGTGTCTGATGCTGGTGGCCGCCGTGGGTTGCGGCAGCGACGCGCCGGTCGAGGAGGAAGAGCCCGATGAAGTGACCCCGGAGAGCTGGGAGATCGAGCGTCTATTTCCCTCGGCGGAGAACGAGGGCGTCGAGTTTAACGGCTGCATCTACGGCTCGCCGTTTCTGTACGAAGGTGGCGAGTCGACCTCGCTTATCACGCTCGACGCCGAGGGTGAGTTGGCCGCGCTGGACCCCGATACGGGCGCGGAGCGGTGGAGCATGACGCTGCCGGCGCCTGAAGGTGAGGCGCCGCTGGCGCTGTCGCAGCCGGCGCGTATCGATGACCACCGCATTGTGGTGGCTTACCACACGGTGCCGGGCGGCAAGGACGAGATTGACGCCAATACGACCCGGTTGAGCCACCGGGTCACGGTGGTCGACCTCGCCGAGGGTCAGGTCGCCGAGGACTTCGGCACGATCACCTTGGAGGCCGAGCTTCCGGCGAATGAGGACGGTAGCACCGTGGCATTTCGCCCCGGTCATGCGCTGTCGCGGCCGGATATCGAGCTCGGCCGTGCCGAGGGCGACCAATTCGGCAAGGCCTATGTGACGATGGGGAATACCCGCGATATTCAGCCATGGCATGGTTGGGCCGTCGAGATCGATCTCGACGCCTGGCACACTTAGGGCACCGAGGCGGCCAACTCCGCGGTGCTGGTCACCACCCCCGAGCCCGACGAGAATTGCGGGCGAGAGGGAAGTTCCGGCTCCCGCGAGCGCAAATGTGGGGGCGGCTTGTGGGCGCCGTCCGGGCCGCTCGTCGTCGAGCAGGCCGACACCTACGAGCTCGTGCTCGCCCCGGGCAACGGCCAGCTCGACTTGGCCCGCGACGACTTCGCCAACACGTTGATGCGCTCCGGGCCGGGACTGGAGTTTGACCCCGCTTGTGACGCGCAAGCCTGCGCCGACTTCGACCCGGACGCCCCCTCACAGGCGTGTATCGAAACCTGCGAAAACCTGTGGATCCCGCGGTTGACCGGCCAAGACGACGAGCCTCCTCGGCCCGCCGATGGCCGGTGTGAAGATGATATGACGCTCTTCGAGTGTTGGCAGGAGCTCGATTATATCGGCGGGAGCACGCCCGTTTATGTAGAGACCGATGGCTATAAAACGCTGACTTACCCGACCAAAGACGGCCATATCTATATGGTCGATTACACCCACTTCGGCACCCAATTCGACCGCCACCAGCTCGTCGAGTTGTGTGGCACCGAGGACGATCCTTGCAGATTGTCTTGGGCGGGGATGGCGGTGACTCAACCGCTGGTCGTCTATGAAAATGGCGAGCCGATCATCATGACGCCGACGTTTATGCCCGACCAAACTCACCCGGCCGGTGTGGTGGCGGTCACGCTTCGACAAGGCGACGATGGACCGCAATACGAGCGGCTGTGGGAATTCCCCTCGTTTGATGACGACGCAGCTTTCGAACGATTTCGTGGGCATCCGTCGCGTATGAGCTTATCGACCCTCGAGGAGGATGGAGAGACCCGTCAGATCGCCTGGATCGTCGAGGTCGACCGCGGCAGTTCGGGTCGGCTCATCGCCATCGATGTGCTCGACGGAAGCCCGGTATTCGACGCGGCTCTGTCAGGACACGGCCAACGGTATACCGAGCCGCTAGTGACCGACGATCGCGTCTACGTCTCGTCATGCGAGTCGGACTTTGGGCGAGGTCATATCGAGGGCTTCGAGCTGAGCCAGCAGTAGCGAGGCGTTTTGTTTCATTGGGGCGCCGGAATGAGCACCCGATGCGGCGCGCGAACCGCGTCGGGGCCGCTGTGGCAGTCGACGCAATTGCCGTTGAAGATCTCTTCCTGCATGACCCGCTCGCGGCCGTCGAAGCGTACCGATGCCCGAAGCGGCGTCTGCAGGTCAGCCTCGTCTTCGGGCAAAAAGAAGTTGCCCGCTCGATTGGTGGTCAGCGTCACGACTTGGCCGGAGTCGTCTTCGATGACGACCTCGGCGCCCTCGACGCCCGCACAATCGTCCTCGGCGCTCCGATCGCCATAGACTGTGCCCGCGACCGCGAAATTGGGCGCATCCGGCTCATCTGCGTGGCACCTCATGCAATTATGGCCGGGATGCATCAACCCGGAGCCGCGAGCGCCCGAGGTCCACTTTAAGCCGGAATCGCAATCATCGGCGGGCACCGCCTCTAGCGACGGATCCTCGTCTGTCGTCTCATCTCCACAACCGACCGACCCGCTCGACATGAGCAGCATGACGGCAACAATTTGAAAATAGCGTATCTTTGAATCTAGCAATGGGAGCCTCGAGCAGTGACATCGTCGAATTCGGCAGCAGATTAGGCCGGCGCCCCCAATATGCCAAGGTATCGTCGCCGCGACGGCCATAGTTGGATTTGTTCGATTGCATCGTTCACCCTCATGCGTCAGGTTTACCAAGAACCAAGAACCAAGAACCAAGAACCAAGAACCAAGAACCAAGAACC
>JBKGZI010000284.1:0-8219 GCA_046545675.1 Persicimonas sp. | reverse complement strand
ACTCATCGGCGAGCACCTGATTCGATTCTTATCGCGTGAGCCTTACCCTACACTTGCCTAGAGGCAATTGGCGAGCAAGTTCCTGTCGTTCGATCAACAAAGAGTCTGAAACTCGACGCGTCACTGACGCGTCTATGTACTGTACGAATCGAGGCTCTATTGGATCTAATTGACTCATTCGGAGAGGTCGATTTGTCGGCTACGATTGCCACGGTAGAAGCAACGACGTCGGATAGCTTTGCGGCCGACGTTCTCGACGGATTATCTCGTCCCAAAAAGCAGCTTCCCTGCAAACACCTCTACGACGCGCGCGGCTCCCAGCTCTTCGAGCAGATATGCGAGCTCGACGAGTACTATCCCACGCGCACCGAGCTGGCGATCATGGAAGCTTACGTCGACCGAATGGCTCATTGCATCGATCCCAAAGTGCGCCTGGTGGAGATGGGCGCGGGCAGCGGTCGCAAGACCGAGGTCTTACTCGCCGCCCTCGATCAGCCGGCCGCCTACCTGCCGGTGGACATCTCCGCGTCCGCCCTGGAGCAATGCGCGAGTCGACTACGCGCTGCATTCGAAGAGCTGGAAATCCTGCCGGTATGTGACGACTACACCGCCCGCATCGACCTGCCGCGGCCGGAGACCTCCTTCGAGGCCACCGCGGCGTATTTTCCCGGCTCGACGCTGGGCAACTTCAGCCGCCAGCGCGCCGGGGATTTCCTCGCCCGCCTCGCCTCGCTGGTCGGCGACGGCGGCGGCGTGCTCATCGGCATCGACCTCGCCAAGGACCAAGAGGTGCTCGAGCGCGCCTATAACGACGCCAGCGGGGTGACCGCCGCCTTCAACCTCAACCTGCTCGAGCGCATCATCCGAGAGCTCGACGCCGAGATCGACGTAGACGCCTTTCGCCACCGGGCCGTGTGGAACGAGGCGCGAGGCCGCATCGAGATGCACCTGGTCAGCCAGCGCGACCAGATCCTGATCGTCGAAGACCACATCTTCCAAATGAACCGCGACGAGTTCATCGTCACCGAGCACTCTCATAAATATACGCCCGACGGCTTCGAGCAGATGGCCGACGCCGCCGGCCTCCAGCCCAAGCAGATGTGGACCGATGAGCGCCGCTGGTTTAGTGTGTGGTATCTGGAAGCATAACTGCGGGCTTGGGGCTTGGGGCTTGGGGAAAGGCAAAAGGCAAAGGCTGGGGCGAATATGGCGAGGCAGAGGAGTTTTTGGGGCTGGGGCTGGGCGGATAAATTTCCCGACGACGAGGGCCGTAAGAATCTGGGCGCTCAGGTGTCGGGGATGCTCGGCTTTGAGGAGCTGGAGTTGCTCGATCCGCCGTCGTTGGACGATGTCGAGCTGCGCTCGCCTCGCATCGAGGCGCCAGCCGCGCTCGCTGATATCTGCAAGACCGACAAGCGCGAGCGTGCGACGCATACCTACGGCAAGGCGTATCGCGACCTTGTGCGAGGTTTTCGCGCCGACTTCGCCGAGCCCCCCGACCTGGTCGCCTATCCCGAAACCGAAGGCCACGTGCGCGCGCTCTTGGACTGGGCGAGCGATGAGGACGTGGCCGTGGTGCCCTTTGGCGGGGGCACCAGCGTCGTCGGCGGGGTCGAAAGCGATGTCGAGGGCGACTACCGGGGCGTCGTCTCGCTCGATATGCGCCGCATGGACCGCGTGCTCGAGGTCGACCCGGTCTCTCGCGCCGCGCTCGTCCAGGCCGGCGCGACCGGACCGGGGCTGGCCGATCAGCTCCGCGAGCACGACCTGAGCCTGCGCCACTACCCGCAATCCTACGAGTTTTCGACCTTCGGCGGGTGGATCGCCACGCGCGCCGGCGGCCACTACGCCACCCGTTACACCCATATCGACGATTTTATCGAGTCGGTGCGCATGATCGCGCCGTCCGGCGAGTTCGAGACCCGCAGGCTGCCGGCCTCCGGCGCCGGCCCCTCGCCCAACGCCCTGGTGCTCGGCTCCGAGGGCACGCTGGGCGTGATCACAGAGGCGTGGACGCGCGTCCATAAGAGGCCGCGTTTTCGCAGCAAGGCGAGCGTGCACTTCGAGCGCTTCGAGGACGCCGTCGACGCCACCCGCCAGGTCGCCCAATCGGGGCTCGCCCCGGCCAACCTGCGGCTGCTCGACAGCCGCGAGGCCATGCTCAACGGGGTCGTCTTCGACGGCAGCAACGTGCTGTTGGTCGGCTTCGAGTCGCCGCGGGTGCCGACACAGCCGGATATGGAGAGCGCGCTGGAGATCTGCGCGTCCTGCGCCGGCAAAGTCTCCGGAGAGCCCAGGCACGTCGACGAAGAGCAAGAGCAGGCCGATTCCGAGGCCGGCGGGCGCTGGCGCAGCTCATTTTTCGAGGGCCCCTACCTGCAAAACACGATGGTCAGCCTCGGCGTCATCGCCGACACCTTCGAGACGGCGTGTACCTGGGACACATTCGAGTCGATGCACCGCCAGATCATCGACGATGTACGCGGCGCCATGAAGCGCGTCTGCGGGGCGGGCTTTTTGTCGTGCCGCTTCACGCACGTCTACGCCGACGGGCCGGCGCCCTATTATACGTTCATCGCTCCGGCGCAGGTGGGCAGCGAGCTCGATCAGTGGGCCGAGATCAAAGCCGCCGCCAGCGAGGCGCTCATCTCGTGCGGCGCGACCATCACCCATCACCACTCGGTGGGCCGCACCCATCGACCGTGGTATGAACGTGAAGTACCGGAACTCTTTCGCCGCGGGCTCGGCCAACTCAAGGAATCATTCGACCCGGCCGCGGTGTTGAATCCGGGCGTGTTGTTGTAGTTGGATGTGGGGCGTGGGTTTCTCGTAACTTCACGGTTGTCGAGGCACTCGGGCTTATTGAGGAGGTGCTTGGTTCTTGGTTCTTGGTAGTCCATTGAATACTTGGGGATATGCGTCGTCCGAAAGAGTGAGTTCTCAACCCAAAGCGTGAACCGTTTACCATGATGACAAAGCCGCTAAAGCAGTTCGTCCTCTTCTTCTCTGGGTTCGCTCTGGCCAGCGCGGCCGTTCTGGGCGTCGGTCTCGACACCGCCAGCGCCCAGACCAAGGGTTGGGCCGACGGCAAATCGACGTCGAAACCGTCGACCTCCGATCTCATTCCCACGATGAGCAGCAACGAATCCTACACGGAGCGCTACGGCTTCGCGGTCGATCTCGACGACGGCGGCCATATCGGCGTGGATTGGACGATCTCGAATCTGGGGTGGGGTGACGGCCACGGCGGCGCCGCGGTGCGAGTTCGCCTACCGGGCGAGAAGAATTACAGCCACAGTGAAAAGCTCTCCGAAGACGAATGGAGCTACTCGAAGAATACATTCGACCTCGATATCTCCGACACACGCGTACGGGCCAAGGGCAGCGACAGCTTCGTGGTCACCCACGAGGGCGAGGACGTCAGCTTCAACCTGACCTTCAAAAATACCACCGATATGTGGAAGCCGGGCACCGGGCGCATCGCGGTCGAGGACGGCTATTATAAATTCAACCTGCTCGCCCCCCGCGCCGACGTCACCGGTACGGTGACCATTGGCGGAAAGACCCAAAAGGTCAAAGGCACCAAGCGCGGCTACGCAGACCACGTGGCCACCAACGTCGCGCCCTTTGATTTCGGGAAGCGATTCTCGCGATTCCGCAATTATAACGGCGACATCTTCGTGATGTGGCGAGAAATCGAGCTCACCGACGAGCACGGCGGCGACTCGTTCACCTGGGTGGTCGTGGGCTATAAAGACCAGATCGTGTTCTCGGACGCCGACGCCGACGTCAAATTCGCCCGGCTGCGCCACGACCCCAAAGCCGGCTACAAATTTCCGATGGCCATTCAGATCGACGGCAAGGACGGCAAAGACTCGATTCAGTTGATCATGCGCGGCAAGAAATTCGAGCGCAAAGACCTGCTGGCTGCATACGGCACCGCCGCCAAAATGGTCGCCTCCACGGTCAGCAACCCCTTCCGCTATAAGATCGACTGCGATTATTCGCTGAAGATGACCGTTGGTGGAGCCACCGCCAAGGTCAACGGCAAGTCGCACTTCGTGCTCGACTACGTCACCGAATAACGCCCGCCAGTGCCAGGGCATCCTGCCCTGCCTCCAGCGCTACGGGGCCTCGACTCGCTTCGCGTCGTCTCGGCGCACGGTCATCCCGCACAGACGGAACCCACTACAGATTGCGCAAACGCCCCCGCAATGCATCCAAGCGCAGATCCGCGCACGCCCCAGGCGAGGTGCGCGCCTCGAGGCTCTGGTCAGCGGTGCGCTCGGCGAGTTGGTCGAATTCGCTGGCGACCTGTCGGTAGGCCTGGCGGAAGGGCACGCCGCCTGCAGCGAGTTCGACGGCGCGGTCGGTGGCGTGCATGGCCGGCTCGATGGCCTCGCGCATGCGCTCCTCGTCGAAGCTCAGATCGGCGAGCAGGCCGGGCACGATCGCCAGGGCGTCGAGGCCGCGGTTCATGGCGCGCAACAGCGGCGGCTTGGTGCCTTGGAGATCGCGCTGGTAGCCGCTGGGCAGCGACAGCAGCGACTGCAGCTCGGCCATCGCACCGTGGACCGTGCCGTAGGCTGCGCGCAGCAGCTCGACCACGTCCGGGTTTCGCTTATTGGGCATGATCGACGAGCCGGTGGTGAACCTGTCGGGCAGGTCGACGAAGCTAAATTCGGCCGTCGTAAAGAGACTCAAATCCCAGGCCAGCCGGCGCACGTCGAGCAGCGCCTGGGCCAGCGCCATCAGCGCCTGGATCTCGAATTTGCCGCGGCTATTCTGGGCGTAGATCGGGTTGAGCTGCGGGCGCGAAAACCCGAGCTCTTCGCCCACGCCGTCGCGGTCGAGCGGCAGGTTGACGCCGTAGCCGGCGGCCGTTCCCAGCGGGTTTGCGTCGACGAATGCCAGGCTGCTCTGAGCCAGCATCGCGTTGTCGATGAACGCTTCGGCGAAGCCGGCAAACCACATGCCGGTCGACGACGGCACCGCGCGCTGCAGGTGCGTATAGCCGGGCATGGGCACGTCGTCGGAGGCGGCGCGCTGGAGACAGACCTCGGCCACGCGCTTGCAGCCCTCGGCGATATCTATGAGCGCGTCTTTGAGGTACAGCCTGGTCGCCACGAGCACCTGGTCGTTTCGGCTGCGCCCGGTGTGCACCTTGCGGCCGACGTCGCCGAGCTGTTCGGTCAGATACGCCTCGATCGCCGAGTGCATATCCTCGAAGCGGTCGTCGAGGACGAACTCGCCGTCGCGAAACTTCTCGGCGAGCTCGGAGAGCGCCTCGATCAGCGACGAGCACTCCTCGGGCTCGAGAATCCCGATGCGCTCGAGTCCGCGAACGTGCGCCTTTGACGCTCGGATATCGTGGAGGAAAAGCTGACGGTCGAGCACGACGTCCTCGCCCGCGCAAAAGCGCATGATGCGCTCGTCGACGGTGGCGTTGCCCTTGTCCCAGATCGGCTTATTGGTCATTGGATTCCTTCGAGCTCGTCAAAACCACACGCCCAATTGGCGTTTTGAAGTGCCTGCGTCGCCGCGCCCTTGAGCAGATTGTCGAGCGTGACCACAAAAACCAGATGCTCGCCGGCCTCATCGACCGACAGCCCGCCGATGCGAACGCCGTGCTCGCCGGCGTTATCCTTGACCAGCGGCACATCCTCGACGACCTCGACGAGCGCCTCGTCGGCGTATCTCTCCTCGAAGCGCTCGCGAATCTTGGCGAGCGTCTTCGGCCGACCGAGCTGCACCGAGATGGTCAGCGTGATGCCCCTAAAAAACGGCGCCACATGCGGCGAAAAGTGAATCTGGTGGCCCAGATGCCGGGTCACCTCGCGCTCGTGGGTGTGGCCGGTCAGCCTGTACGGAATCAGATTATCGGCGAGAAGTTCGGTGTCATTTTTGGGCGACGGCGTGGTGCCTGCGCCACTATAGCCCGACACGCCAAAGACCTGCGGCGGCGCGATGGCCCAATCGACCACCGGCGCCAGGCCGAGTTGCATCCCGGTTGCGTAGCAGCCCGGGTTCGAGATGCGCGTCGCCTCGCGAATCCGGTCGCGAAAACGCTCGGTCTGCCCGTACGTCCAGCCATCGTCAAAGCGATGGTCCGAGCTCAGATCGACGATGATCGTGTCGCTCTCGCTCGTGTCGATCGCCTCCACGAACGCCGGGCTGACGCCGTTTGGCAGCGCCAACACGCATACATCGGCGCCATACTCGGCGACGTCGTCGGGGGAGAGCTCCTCGTAGCGCAGCTCGCCATCGAAGCCCTCGACCTGCCCCGCCACCCGCTCGCCGGCGAGCTCACGCGAGCTGACGTAGATGAGCTCGAACTGCGAATGAGTCGCGAGCAATTTGATGAGCTCGGCGCCTGTGTAGCCGCGGGCTCCGACGATGCCGATTGTTTTTGTCATTTTGTGTGTCCTTGAATGATCTTATTGCTGCTTCGCTACGCCCCTCCCCGCCCGCAGCGTAGCGAAGGGATGGGGAGGATCAAGGTGGGGGCCTCGGTCGGCTTGGCAGATTCGTTCGGTCGATTCGACACGAAAGGCCCCCACCTTGATCCTCCCCACTTTAAACTGCAAAGCGGGGAGGGCCCCAACAACCCATCACCTACTCTCCAAAGTCTCCGCCATCCCCAACGCCCGATCCACACACTCCTTCATCTCGTCAAACGACTCCATCCCGTACCAAAACACCACCCAATCGCCCTCGCGATAACTCCCCTGCGCCTCGTCGAAATACCAGCCGTTGATCGGATTATCGACCCGTGAGCGCCAGAAGAGCTTCTCGTTCTCCTCCTTCATGCGCATCCAGATCGAGCGGCCCAGCCCCTCGCCCTGGGCCTGGTCGGTCACGCCGATTTTGTCGAGGTAGGGCACGCCGCCCTCGCGGGTGAGGATCGCCGTCGCGCGGTAGGACTCCGAGACGTAGATTCGATAGAAGGACTTCATATCGAAGTAGCCGTCGACGAGCTCGCGGCCGAAACAGGACGCGATGAGCTCGGCGATGCGAGCAGTGTCGATGCCCTCCATCGATTCCTTGCGCTCGATATGCTCACCGCGGCGCACCAGGGTGCCGGAGCCGCGGTGAGTGAAGAGCTCGCGGGCGAGGTGCTCGGGGGTGGTCATGGAGACCGACGAGGACAGCGGCAGCTCGTCGAGCAGCGCCTTGATCTGCTCGAGCTTTAGCCGCATGCCGCCTGCGACCCAGTCCTGGCTCATCAGATGATCGTAATCCTCGGCCAGGTTCACCGACGGGATGATCCGCTCGTACTCGTCGAGCAGGCCGCCGGTGCCGGTCAAAAATACGATCTTGAACGGCTCGATGCGCAGCGCCAGCTTATTGGCGGCGACGTCGGCGTTGACGTTCAAAATCTGTCCGCCGGCCGTCTCGCCCAAACTCCACAGAATCGGCAGATGCCCCGAGCGGATGCTCGAGCGGATCGGGTCCAGGTGAATATCGCTGACCTCGCCGACCAGCCCGAAGCGCTCTTCGTCCATCACCTCGGCCTCGAAGACGCCGCTGGTGATCGGCCGAGCGCGCGTGCCGAGCTCCTCGAGCGCCTCGACCAGGCGCAAATTCTCGCGCTGGAACACCCGCCTGGCGACCTCGAGCACCTCCGGCGAGGTCACCCGCATCCCGTCGACCCGCTCGGTGTCGATGCCCTCCTCTGCGAGCGCCTCGTTGAGCTGCGTGCCGCCGCCGTGGATCACGATCGGAAACAACCCCACGCGATATAAAAAGCTCAGCGACGACGCCAGGTTATCGAGGTCGTCGCGCAGAATCGCCCCGCCGACCTTGACCACCGCAAAACGCGTCGACTCGACGCTCGAGAAGCGCTTGAGGTATTGCTCGACCTCTTTGCGGCTTCCGATATTGCTGAGCAGGCGGATGATGGTGTGTCGGGTCTGTTGCATATCTCTGGAGGTCCAATCGGTGCCAGCGCTTCTAGCGCTGGTTAAATCGCTCGGTTGTGCGTGTGACGAGCGGCGGCCCTTCCCGAGGGTGCGTCTCGTCGAGGTCGCCTGGCGGCGACTCGACTGGACTTACCCCCGGCTATGGTTTGGTTCTAGCTCAAACGACCATATGGGCAGATCGGTTTGCCCATATGTGCGTTTTTTTAGGAGATCAAACCATAGCCGGGGGTAAGCTTAGCCGGACGCGCCTTTGGTGCGGCCGGCGTAGCGCACCCTCGGAAAGGGTCGCCGCTCTCA
>JBKGZI010000283.1:0-8239 GCA_046545675.1 Persicimonas sp. | reverse complement strand
TGCAAAAGCGGGGAGGGCATCTTCTGCCAACCTACAGGCGATGAACACACCCCGCCATCCCTCCCCAATGGATCACCGGCCCCCGATCTGCTAGCATCCACGCACTCCTACGGCAGTTGCGACACCACGAATTTTTTTGCGAACGGGCACTCAGCATGATCGGGCCAGCGGCACCTCTGAAGAGAAGACGATCTCTCAAAAGACTCGCGTGCCTCCTGGCATTGCTACTTGCCGTCGGCTGTGGCGACGATACTAACCCATCGAGCGAGTCCGAGCCGGACGGCGGACAGCACGACACGGGGGACACGGCCGACACGGCCGACTCGGGCCCCACCGACGAGGACACCGGCCCTGACGCCGACACCTCCGAAGAAGAGTGCGACAATGACGGCCCCGACAGCGACGGCGACGGGCTCAGCGATTGCCGCGAGGAAGAGCTGGGCACCGACCCCGACGATCCCGATACCGACGGCGACGGGCTCAGCGACGGCGAGGAGGTCCAACGGGGCACCGACCCCCTCAAAGCCGACACCGACGGCGACGGACTCGACGACGCCGAGGAGTACGAGCTCGGCCTCGACCCGTTGGCCGCCGACAGCTACGGCGACGGCACGCTCGACAGCGAGCGCTGGTTCGTCAGCCTGTGCGACGACGAGAGCTCCGCGGCGCTGGACTTTTACGAGGACGACGGCCCCGGTAATTGGCGCGTGGCGCTGGCGCCCGGCTTCGACAACTACACCGCGCTGACCATCAGCGGCGCCGACGCGGCCAACCGACAAGCGGCGGCCGTCTATAGCGACGCCACGCTGGAGGTGGCCGGCTCGGTCTTCTCGGCCTCGCAAGATGCCGCGGCATCGTCGCCCACGAGCGTCCAGCAGAGTCACTCGCAGAGCCTCTCGTCGGTCGGCAGTATTCAGCGAAGCCAGATCGGCGGCGAATTTGACACCCACGAGTACCACCGCGCCTCGCTGGCCCACTATGAGCTCAGCGTGCAGACGCCCACGTCGGCCGAACAGCTTCGCGACGAGGTCCTCTTCGCCATGGCACCTTTCGCCGAGAGCGACGTCTCCGACTTGCCGGCGGCGAGCGGTGACGAGTCCACCAGCTTTGGCGTCTCCGTCGGTGTCGTCATTCGAGCCTCCGACAGCAGCGAGAACCAGGCGATCACGCTGCTATCGGTCGCCCCGCTCGACCGCTACGAAGGAGAAACCGGCGTCGAATTCGCCACCGACGATCTGACCAACACCACCCATCTGGCCGAGGCCGACGCGGACAACGCGACCGGCTGTCAGGTCAACGAGCGGCCACGCCCCCCGCAGGTCGATTATTATTGGGTGCTCGATCACACCGACTCGATGAGCGCCCACGCCGGCAAGGCGCGGGCCGCGGCCGGGGCCCTATTCGACGAGGCTGCGGCGCTGGGCTTCGACGCGCGCTTTGCGGCCACGAGCATGAAGCAAAATAATAAGGGCAAGCTCGACCCCGACGTCGGCTGGCAGCGCGACCGGCAGACCTTCGTCGACCACGTCGAGGCTCTGACCGGCAGCGGCGGCGAGGAGCCCTACGGCCTATACGCCGCACGTGAGGGCATCGGCTATATGAAGGGCATCCACGGCTCGGCCTCCGAGGACGAAAAATCCCGACCCAATGCCCAGATCGTCACCATCTTCGTGACCGACAAAGAGGCGCATAGCTTCGTCGACCACGACCTCGACAGCTCCTCGGGCCAGACTCTGCTGGGCAGCTTCGAGGACTTCTTTTCCAGCCACACGCGCGCCTACGCCTTGCTGGGCGACGGCGAGGATTGCGGCGTCGCCGAGGGCGCCTCCTACGAACGCGTCGCCATCGACAGCAGCGGCCAGACGGGCTCGTTATGCGACGATGATCTGGAGACGATCTTCGACAATTGGATCAACACCGGCTATACCCGCGGCGCCTCGATCGAGCTGCCGGACACGCCCATCTCGAGCTCCATCCGCGCCTTCGCCCACGGCGGCGAGCTCACCCGCGACCGCGACAACGGCTTCGACTACTCCGCGAAGATGAATAACGTGAGCTTCTACGGCGACGCCCGCCCCGAAGCCGCCGGCGACGAGCCGAACCCGGATATGGCCGTGGTGATCTACGAGACCTTCGCCGAAGGCGAATGAGGTTCATGATGGGGCGCCTTTTAAGACGCGCCTCGTTTTTCGTTCGTGATGGAACGTATTGGTTAGGACGCGCCTCGACCCCCGGACTCCCGCGGCCTCGACGACGCTTTGCGTCGGTACGTATTTAGCGCCCCGAGCCATGTGATTGGTTCGGGGCGCTACTATTTGCAGTGCTGGTCGGCGAACCGGCGTCTCAAGGCGCCGTTGTTTGGCGCCGTTTATGCGGGTTGACCGTGCGCCGGAGCGTTTTTTGCGACGGCCCTGTAGCCCCTGCTTAATCAACTCGGGGCGCTAAATACGTACGCCCCTTTAGGGGCCGAGGGAGTCCGGGGAGGAAGGCGCATCCTAGCGCACACGCTCATCACGCCCCCCACACCTCAATAAAAAACCCGCAACTGCGTATACGCAAACCCGCCGTACAACCCATACTCACTATTGACCTCCGGCGGCAGCTCGACGACCGGATCTTCCCCGACCCCCTGGAACGCCCCGAAGTTGATATCCGCCTCGTCGCTGAGGATATACCGAAACGACGGCGCGACGATCACGCTCGGGTCGCCCACATTGGCGATGGCGCTCAGGGCGAGCTGGGTGCGCTCGAGGCCGGAGTAGGAGACCAGCCCGCCGACATAATGCCGGCCCAGATAATAAGACTCGCCGCGCTCGAAGACGTCGCTCTGGAGCTGAGCCAGATAGTCGTCGGGGTCGGGTTGGCCGGCGCCGTTGAAGTGGTATTCGGCCGAGACCTGGAAGTCGGCGGCGATATAGTCGGCGCCGAGGGTCGCGCGCGGCAGGTCGAGCTCGCCGTCGTCGAGGTCGTAGGGCTCGGCGAGCTCGGCGCGGCCGCGCCAGTTGCCGGTGGTCGCCGAGACGCCGGCCATGGCGATGATCTCGTTCCAGAATTTGCCGGCGGCCACGAAGCCGTCGCCCCAGTCGAAGGCATGCGATGCGCGCGCACCGCCGGAGAGGTCGTCGAGGCAGCCGCGGTCGGCGATCACGAAGTCCAGCTCCGTCGACATGCTCGGATAGGCCAGGACGCGCGCGGCGTCGGTGCCGCGCTTTTGGGTCTGGTCGAGCTCGAAGGGGCTAAATTTGGTCCAAAGATCGGCCACCGGGAACAAGACCGCCCTGCCCCAGGTGATCGCCTGGCGGCCCACGGTGACGTCGGCGGTGTCGGTGTAGATGGTCACCGCCGCTCGGTCGACATCGTGGTTGATGATGAGGCCTTCCTCGTCGAGCAAATCGCTCGATAGATCGAGGCTGCGATCCGGGCGCCTGCTCGCGCCCAGGCCGATGACCTCGCCGGTGCCCAGGCCCTGGTCGGCCGAGGAGATCTGGCCGAAGAAGCGATTATGCACCTCGAAGGTGACCTCGTCGGTGAGCTGGCCGCGCCACTCCAGGCGCAAGACTTCGGCGTTGATGCCGGTGGTGTCCTCGACGAAGTCGGGGGTGTCGTAGGTCAGGTATTGCACGCCGCTGACCGATTGGATGTAGCCGCCGAGTTCGAGGTAGGAGTCCTCGCCGTCGAGGATGGAGATTTGGGCTGTGGCGGCCGTGGGTGCGAGTAGTGCCAGCGCAACAAGTATACAGACAAACGGCGTTCTAATGTACGTCATGGTTGATGCGACCCTCTCTGGGGGTGCGGACGGCAAAAGCCGCCGTCCTTACCCCCAATGGTTTGGTCCTACGCTCGAATGACCATCTCGGGGGCGGTATGTCGTGCGATTATGAGGCGAGCTCCTTTTGTTGGTCGCCGACGATATTGCCGCTGTCGAGGCGGACGACGCGCCGGGCGCGGTCGAGCACGAGGTCGTCGTGGCTGGAGAAGACGAACGTGACGCCCTGCTCCTGGTTGAGCTCGAGCATCAGGTCGAGCAGCTCGGCGGAGGTGTCGCTGTCGAGGTTGGCGGTGGGCTCGTCGGCCAGCACGATGCGCGGGCGGGCGGCGAGCGCGCGCACCACGGCGACGCGCTGCTGCTGGCCGCCGCTTAGCTCGTGGGGCTTTCGGTCCTTCAAATCGGCGATGCCCACCCGCTCGAAGAGCTCCTCGACGATCTCGCGGCGCTTGGCCGGCTCGACGCCCTGGAGCATGAGCACAAATTCGGCGTTCTCATAGGCCGTAAAGACCGGCACGAGGTTATAGGCCTGGAAGATAAAGCCGACGTGGTCGAGGCGGTAGTTGGCGCCCTCGGTCTTGTCGAAGCCGGTGACGTCTTCGCCGTCGATGCTCACCGAGCCCGCCGTGGGCGTATCCAGGCAACCGATGGCATTGAGCAACGTGGTCTTGCCCGAGCCCGACGGCCCGGCAAGCGCGGTGAACTCGCCGTCGTCGATATCCAGGTCGACCCCGCGCAACGCGTGCACCTCGACGGTGCCCTGCCTATAGATGCGCTTTAGCCCGCGGACTTCGATAAGTGATATTTGATCGCTCATTCGTAAAACCTCATTGCTTCGGCTGGGCCCATCTTCGAGGCTCGCCAGGCCGGATATGTCGCGCTGAGCATCACCGCGGTGAAGACCGCGAGCGTGGCGATGGTCCATCGGAACGGATTGATGGTGCTGCGCATGACCATGTCGGTCAGGCTCACCCCGGCCAACTCCATGTCCACCAGGCCCATCGCGGCCAGATCGATGCCGACCGCGTCGATATAGGAGTGGATGGCGAAGCCGAGCCCGAAGCCGATCACAATCGAGACGACCGCCAATAGCACCGTCTCCCAAAGGATCAGCGCGCCGACCTTGGCCGGGCTCATGCCGATGGCGTTGAGCAGGCCGAACTCGCGCACCCGCTCCATGACGGCCATCAAGAATGTATTGGTGATCGCCAAGACGACCACGATGAACACGATGATCATATAGAGGTAGCCGAAGGCCTCATCCATCTGGATAAAGCCGACCATCTCGGGGGCGGCCTGCTCCCAGGTGAGCACCTCGAGCGTGTCTGTGTCGAGTGCGCCTCGAAGCCGCTCGGCGACCGCGCCATGGGCTACGTCCGGCGAGCTCAGCACTCCGAATTGGGTGAGCTGGCCCCCCATACCGACCGCATCTCGAGCTGCCCCGATCGTGGTATAGGCGAGCATCTCGCCGATGCCCGTGGGCGCGGCGACGGTGCCGTCGAGGCGAAATAAGGCGCGGGTGACCTCGCCGTCCGGCCGGGAGGCGGTGAGCACGACTTTGTCGCCGCGCTCGACGCCGAGCTTCTCGGCGAGCTGTTGGCTCAGGACGATGGGTTCGTCGAACTCATCGGAGAAAAACTCACCTGTGCGAAGATTCTCCTGGAGTGCGCGCAACTCCTGCTCGCGCTCCAGGTCGACCCCGCTCAGGCGCACCGCCTCGTTTCCACGCGGACTGGTCAACAGGCCGTTGATGATCACCCGCGGGACGGTCGACTCGACGCCGGCGACGCCGGCGAGCGCCTCGGCGAGCTCGTCGGGACGGTCGATGACGATGTCGCTCGACTGGCTCGCCCACCAGCCGTCGCCGTGCACCAGCACCTCGCCGCCCACGCCCACCGCGGCGGCGTCCATCATCTTGCGATACATATCGTCGCTGATCCCCAGCGACACCAGCATCAGCGCATAACTAAAGACGATCGCCGAGCCGACGATGAACGTGCGGGTCCGGTTGCGCCACAGATTTCGCCAGGCGAGCTTGAACATGCCTATTGCCTCCCGCTGATGGTCGGCGAAATCTCGATGCCGATCGATTTGGCCGCCGGCCACAATCCGCACAAAACCGCCACCCCGAGCATCACCACAAGCGGCTCGACGATGATCCCCGGGCTCATCGAAAAATACAGCCGCTCGGAGAACGACACGCCCATATAGGTGAAGTCGGTGTTGGTCGCGAACGCCGACAGATCCAGGCCGTAGACGGTATGGTACCAACTCATCGCCCCGCCTGCGGCCACCCCGGCGAGCGCGCCGGCAAAGCTCAACAAGACCGTCTCGGCGAGGATCACCGAGAATAGACGCTTGGGCGTCACCCCGATGGCCATCATCACCGCGAATTCGCGGCGCCGCTCCAACGCGCTCATGCGCTGGGTGTTGAGCAGCCCCAGGCTGGCGAGCAGATACAGGATAAAGAACATCACCAGGTTGCTCGTATCGCTGAGCTCGACCATCTGGGCGAGCTGCGGGCGCGCCTGCTCCCAGGAGCGCACGCTGAGCTCGTAGTCGGCACCATTGGGCGCCCGGACGCGCTCGGACAAGCGCCGGGCGAGCGCCTGGGCCTGGCCGGGGTCTTCGGCGCGGACCAGGATTTCGTGGGCCCGCCCGTCGAGCGCGCCGAGGAATTCGGCGTCTTCGAGATGCACGTAGGCGGCCTGGCGGTCGATGCTCGACGTGCCCGTTTTGACGATGCCGGCGACCTCGAGCAGGTCGTTTCCGAGCGAGCCGTCGGAGGCCTCCAAAAAGACCACCAGCTCGTCGCCCGGCGTCGCCTCGAGCTGCTGGGCCAGCCCCTCGCCGAGCACGACCTCGCGGGGTGCCGGGGGCGGCTCGGGCTCCTCGGAGAGCCAGCGGCCGGCGACGAGCGCGTCGTCCACCGGGGTCGCGCGCGCCTCACGCTGGGCGTCCACACCGAGCACGCGGGCGACCTGCGAGCGCTCCTCGGTGCCGATGAGCCCGTAGAGGTTGATGCGCGGGGCCGCCTCGGTCACGCCTTCTGTCGTGTCGACCTGTTCGAGCAATTCAGTGTCCAGCTCGAACGCCTCGTGAATCGACGGCTCGTCCACATAATCGTCGCGCTGCACGATCGCCTCACCGGTGTCGAGCGCGGTCGCCCCCTCGACCATCGTCGCGAAGAAGCCGTCCATATACGACATCGTCCAGACCATCAGCCCCACCGCGACGGCCACCCCACCGCCGGTCAGGATGCTGCGCCAGCGGTTGCGCGCCAGATTTCGCCACGCCAATTTCCAGATCATCGCTCGAGGCCTCGTTCCAACGTCGTCTAGCGTCGTTTAGCAACCCGTCGAAGTCCGCGCTGGGTAAAGCGGGCTTCGTCCACATCGACGCCAAACTCCATTTCCTTGTACTCCAGGCGCGTCTTCTCGCCCTTGTCCGAGCCGGTCTGGGGCAGAAGCTCCATGACCGTGGGCAACTTTCGGCCGCCGAGCTCTTCGACCTGCGAGAAGCGCATCACCCGTACCACCTCGCCGTCGTCATAATACGACGCGCTCACCGGCAACCACTGGTCGGCGGTCATCAAATACTCGACCTTCTCCCAGACCACCGGCGCCTTTGGCTTAGGCGTCAGCGTCTGCTTGAGCCGGCGCTTGCCGTCGACGGTGGCCCACTCCAGCTTGGCGTCGAAGTCGTCCAAAAAGCTCGTCTCGCGCACCAGGTCGTCGTTGGTGAAGTGGCTGCCCATCCAGCTATCGCTCAGAAGCCCCGACGGAATCCGGATGAGCCGGTCGGCCCGGGGCGCGTAATTCCACAGCCCTTTTTCATTGCGAAGCGTCGCCGTGCCCGCCTCGCGCGCCGGCGCTCGGATGACCATCAGCGCGTTGTCCTCGCCCTTGGTCCACTGCTCGATCTCGAGGGTGCGCGTGCCCCGGTCGGTCACGATGCGCATCTCGACGGTGCCGTGGGAGGAGTCGGCGCGGTATAGATCATCGAGCTTGTCGGTGACCTCTTCGACCGAGGGCAACTCCGGCTCGGCTTGCTCGTCGCCGGAGGTGTCCTCCTGGGCGGCCAGCGGGACGGCCAGCGCCACAAAGAGCACTATGAGGCTCGAGAATATCCATTTGGGTGACGTCATCTCTTCCTCGTGTGGTCGCTATAAGACTCATGATGGGTCGCGTACGTTGGGGTACAACTAGTGCTGGGATCTGGAAATACATACGCACCTGAGCCGACCAGCCCCCCGATGACTGCGTCGACGTTTGCTCGACGATGCGCTGCATCGCCTGCGCACGTCTCCTTGTCCTCGAGGGGCTGGGTAGGCTCAGGGAACCTCGGCGAGCTGGCTTCGGGGAGGCCAAGGCGAGGCGACGACAGTGATACGCATCATGGAGGCGCCTCAACGCAGGCATCGTCGAAGCCAGCCGCCGAGGTGCTTACGTATTTCCAGATCCCAGCACTAGC
>JBKGZI010000282.1:0-8243 GCA_046545675.1 Persicimonas sp. | reverse complement strand
CAGGGGGAATCTGCGCCGCGCACGGGTTGTTTTAGATGCACCTGAAAGGCCGTCTGCGTGCGGCTTGTATTTGCCGCGCCGGCGCCTACTTTTTGTCGGCGCGTGCCAGAGACTTTTCATCGTAGAGGTACCCAAATGATCTTCGACCCGCTGTATCTCATCATCATCGGCGTGGGCTTCGCGCTGAGCTTGGGAGCCCAATTCTGGACCAAAAACCGCGTCCACAAATGGGCCGAGGTGGCCACCGAACGCGGCATGAGCGGGCGCGACGTCGCCCGAGCCATCCTGCAGGCCGAGGGGATCAACGACGTGGGCATCGAACAAGCCTCGGGGTTTTTGAGCGACCACTACGACCCCAGCTCGCGCACGTTGCGGCTGAGCCCGGACATCTTCGGGGGCCGCTCGGTCACCGCCGCCGGCATCGCCGCCCACGAGGTCGGCCACGCCATCCAGCACAAGCAGGGCTATCTGCCGATGACCATCCGCCAGAAGATGGTCCCGGTGGCCAATATCGGCACCAACCTGGGCGTGTGGATCATGATCATCGGCCTGGTCATCGGGGTCACCTCGCTAGCCCAGATCGGGGTGTGGCTCTTCGGCGGCTTCGTCGCCTTCACCCTGGTGACGCTGCCGGTCGAATTCGACGCCTCCTCACGCGCCAAAGCCGCCCTGGAGCGCCACGGCCTGCTCAGCCAGCGCGAGATGAACGGCGTCAGCCAGGTCCTCACCGCCGCCGCGGCGACCTACGTGGCGGCCGCGGTAGCGGCCATCTTGCAGCTTCTGTACTGGCTGTTTCGACTGGGCGTAATCGGTGGCCGGGACTAACCTCCGCGCATCAGCGCCTCCGCGCCTCCGCGCCTCCGCGCCTCCGCGCCTCCGCGCATCCGCGCATCCGCGCATCCGCGTATCCGCGCATCAGCGCATCAGCGCCACCTGGACCCCTGGACCCCCGGACCCCTGAACCCCTGCTCTACTTGCCCTGCGCCCTCTCGCACCTAGCGTTGATGCGCCTACAAATAATGAATGACATCCAAAATCACAGGAGATTTTCATGGCACGCGACACCTATACCATCGGCGCAGAGATGACGGTCAACCGGCTCGGATTCGGGGCGATGCGCATCACCGGCGAGGGCATCTGGGGCTGGCCCGACGACCGCGAGCAGGCCAAGAGGCTGCTTCGCCGCGTCGTCGAGCTGGGCGTCGATCTGATCGACACCGCCGACGCCTACGGCCCGGAGATCAGCGAATATCTGATCGCCGACGAGCTACACCCGTATAGCAATGTCGTGGTGGCCACCAAGGGCGGGCTTGTGCGCGGCGGGCCGGGCGACTGGCGCACCGACGGCCGCCCCGAACACCTCGAGCTGGCCGTACTCAACTCGCTCAGGCGCCTGGAGGTCGACACCATCGACCTGTACCAACTCCACGCCATCGACGACGACGTGCCCCTCGAGGAGTCGCTGGGCGCGCTCAAAGAGATGCAGGACGCCGGCAAGATCCGCTATATCGGCGTGTCCAACTTCACCGTGAGCGACCTCGAGCGCGCCCGCGAGGTCGTCGACGTGGTCACCGTCCAAAACCGCTATAATCTGACCGATCGAGAGCACGAGCCGGTCGTCGATTATTGCACCCAAAACGACATCGGATTCATCCCGTGGTATCCGCTGGCGACCGGGGAGCTGGTCGACGACAGCCGTCTCCAGGACATCGCCACCAAATACCAGGCCAGCCCCGGCCAGCTCGCCCTGGCCTGGCTGCTGGAGCGCTCACCGGTGATGCTGCCGATTCCGGGCACCTCCTCGATCGCCCACCTCGAGGAGAACGTCGCCGCCCGCGACATCGAGCTGTCCGACGAGGACTTCGAGACGCTCTCGAAGCTGTCGGGCTGAGCGGGCGATCAGTCTTCGAGAAGATCCGGTTCGTCGGAGTCGCGCCGATCCTCGGCGATCTGCGCGTCGATGTCGGCCTCGGCCTCGAGCTCGGCCGGTTCGGCCGGCTCGACGGGCTCGACGGGCTCGACGGGCTCGTCGGGACGCGGCTGGGGGGCGGCCGCCCGGCCGGGCCCGCTCAGGTTGACCCGGTAGATGGGCTCGGGCATCTCGATGCCGGCGGCGTCGAAGGCGGCCTTGAGGAGGCGCGTCGCCTCGCTCTCGACGCTCAAGAAGTCGTAGTCGCGCTGGTCGATCCAGCCAAAGAACGTCATATCCACCGTCGACTCGCCGAGTCGTACGATCCGGGCAAAGGGAGCCGGCTGATCGAGGACTGCCGGAATCTCGGCGAGCGCCTCGGCGCCGATGCGGCGCACCTCGCCCAGGTCCTCTTCGACGCTGACACCCACCGGGATGCGAAAGCGCCGCCTGGGGTTGCGGGTGTAGTTGTGGATGACGCTCTTGAAGACCAGCCCGTTGGGCACGCGCACGTGATTGCCGTCGAGGGTCATCAACACCGTATCCCGGGTGGTCAGCCGGACGACTTTGCCCTCGAAATCCTCGATGCGCACGTGGTCGTTATGGTTGAACGGCCGCCTGAGGCTGAGCACGACGCTGGCCAGGTAATTCTCGCCGATATCCCGGAACGCAAAGCCCAGCGCGATGCCCGCCACCCCGGCGGTGCCCAGCACGGCTCCGACCAGGGCGGTGACGTTGAAGACCTCGAGCACCACGATCACGCCGCCCAAGAAGATGATCGTGCTGACGAATTGGCGCACCAGATTCTGTAATAGGGGACGGTCGCTGAGCCGACGAAACAAAAAGTCGACCCGGCTGATCGCACGCGCGACGAGCCAGAATAAGAGGAGGAAGACTACCGCGACGACCGCCAGCGGCACGTAGATGACCGCACTTTCGACCAGCGAGGTGAACTGCTCGAGGGCCGGCTCGAGCCTGCGGGAAAAATCTCGGGTCTCCTCGAGATCGTTGTCGACGTACAACACCCCGTCGAGACCCTCGGCCAATTCGCCGGCGCGCCCCGTGGCATCCAGGGTGGGCACCTCGCCTTCGAGGCGGACCACACCCGACTCGACCGAGACGCGTACGTTTTCCAGCTCGCTGACGTGGCTGAAGATGGTGGTCAGCCGCTCCTGGATGGTCTCGTCCTGGACGGTGCGCACCGCCGGCTCGCGACTGGGCACGACGGCGTCCTCGGCCAACGCGATGCGGTTGTCGACGTGGAGCACGCCCTCGAGGCGTCGAGCGATGGCCTCGGCTGCATCACGCGCCCGCGGCCGCTCGACCCGGCCGTCGAGGCGCACGACACCCGAGCCCACCGAGACCTCGACGGCCTCCAGCGCCGCCACACGTCCGAAGGCGGCCTCGAGGGCTTGCTCGACCTCGCGATCACGCTCCTCGGTGAGCTGCGACGGCTCCAGCGACGCCGCCTCCGGCGGCACCGCCTCGAGCATCGGCACAGAGGGCTTTTGCGGGTCTGCCTGTTGTTTGTCTGCCGGCTGCTGTGCCATCCCCGGCTCCGGCGCCAGCAAGCCGGCCAATAGCAGAAAGACGGCCGTCGCAGCCCCACACAGGCTGCGCTGTAGCCACATATGGCGACGCAGCTCGATATGTCTCATGGTTAAAAGCCGAACAAAGGACCAGCAAACCCGCTGTCGTACCAAAGCGCAATCATGTCCTCCATTTCTATCATGGCAAGGCCCCCGCTGACACCGCGCCCCAAGAGGTGGAAGTTGCCCTCGGGGCGGTCGATCCTACAATTGTCGCGATTTGTCATTCACTCGGTCGATGTTGCTCGCGGCCACCACAGAAGTCGACATCATGACTCAAGATAACGCGCAATCCCTGGATATCCTCCAGGGAGTCATCGAAGGAACCGGCAGCATCACCGCGGCGCTCAACGCGGTGGTCAACCAGATGACCGAAGGGCTGGTGGTATTCGATCCGCAGGGAAACCTGCTGCGGATGAACCCGGCGGCCCAGGCGATCCACGGCTTCGACGACGACGCCGAGCTGCGACGCCACCTCAACGAGCTCGACAATATCTTCGTGCTCTACGACCTCGAGGGGCACCGCTTGCCCGTCGAGCGCTGGCCGATCGGGCGGGTGCTGGCCGGAGAAACCTTCGACTCCTACGAGGTGCGGGTGCGCCGCCAGGACGTCTCGCGTAGCTGGATCGGCTCTTATGGCGGCACGATGGTCCGCGATGAAGAGGGCGAGCCGATCCTGGCGATCGTGACGCTTCGGGATATCACCGAGCACTACGCCACCGAGCAGGCGCTGCGCCAGGCCGACCAGCGCAAGGACGAGTTTTTGGCGATCCTCGGCCACGAGTTGAGGAACCCTCTGGCCGCCATCGCCAACGGGATCAGCGTGGCCAGCCGCAAGCGGCTGCGCAGCAGCCAGCGCCAGGAGGCGCTCGAGATGGCACAGCGCCACGCCAGGAAGATGACCCGGCTGCTCGACGACCTGCTCGACATCTCGCGCATCACCCGCGGCAAGCTCGAGGTCGACCTGCGCCCTCAGCCGCTGCGCCCGCTCATCGAAGGGGCGGTCGACGCGATTCGCCCACGCATGCGCGACTTCGGCCATCGGTTCGACCTCGGCCCGATGGCCGACGTCTGGGTAGACGCCGACGCGACCCGCCTCGAGCAGGTCATCTCGAACCTGCTGGACAACGCGGCCTCTTATACCGCCCCCGGCGGCCGCATCGAGCTGCGCGTCGACGCCGACTCGGACACCGTCGCCATCCATGTGCGCGACAACGGCCGGGGTATTGATCCCGAGGAACTCGAGTCGATCTTCGAGCCCTTCCACCAGGGCGAAGTCGGCCCCAGCCGCGGGTTGGGCATCGGCCTGGCCCTCACCCATCAGCTCATCGAGCTGCACCACGGCCGCGTCCACGCCCATAGCGACGGCCGGGGCCTGGGCAGCGAATTCGTCGTCGAATTGCCCCGCGTCGACCCCCCGGCCGACCTCGACGAATCTGCCGACGCCGAGCCGATCGCCGGTGTCACCGATCTGGCGGTGCTGATCGTCGACGACAACGTCGACGCCGCCGAGCTGCTGGCGATTTTGCTTCGCAACGCGGGCTGCAAGGTCACCACCGCCGCCACGGGCTACGACGGGCTCGAGACAGCCCGCCGGCAAAACTTTGAGGTCGTGCTGCTCGATATCGGCTTGCCCGATCTCGACGGGCGCCAGGTCGCCAGGAGGCTGCGCGAAGCCCCCGGCTACGAGGACGCCTGCTTGATCGCCATATCGGGCTATACCCAACAACAAGACCTCGAGGACTCGAAGGCGGCGGGCTTCGACGCCCATCTGGGAAAGCCGGTCTCTCAGGACGAGCTCCTAAGGACCATGGTTGCCCATTGTGAGTTGCCCATCGAGGCCCCGGAGACGTCGACGGATTCCACCTCCGACCGCCTCGCCTCGACCGAGAACGCGGGTGAGGCCGCGCCGACCCGCGGCGCCGGGCCTCAGGAGTTGCCGGAAGTGCTCGAGGTTTTTCGCCAGCTCGACCACGATCTGCGGACGCCGCTCAGCGCGATCAAAATGAGCGGCTGGACGTTGGGTGCGACCCAGGATGCCGAGGCTGGTGCCGAGACCGCCGCACGCCTGGTGCGTGCCAGCGAGCTCATGACCGAGCTGATCGAGCGCGCCAACGACCTGGCTGCGTTGATCACGCGCGGCGAGCAAGCACTGCAGCGCGAGCCGGCCGATCTGGACGACGTGGTCGAGTCAGTGCTCGAGCAGCACATATCCGCCGATGACCAGCCGTTGGCCGTGTCGGTGTCGAGCCACGGGCCTTTGCATGGCCAGTGGGACGTGGCTCGCCTGCGTTCGGTGCTCTCCCGGATCATCTCTCGTAGCTGCGCCGACTCCTCGCGCGGGTTGAACATCACGGTGGTCGGCGAAGAGAATACCGCGGCCATCGAACTCGATCTCCCACAAGAGCTGCCCGACCTGGACAACGCCTTCGATGAGATCGACAACCTGGACAGCCTGCATATGGATTTGAATTACGCCCACTGGCTCGTCCACGCCCACGCCGGGAACACCTCCATGGAGCGGCTCGACGGGCACACGTTGGTGCGATTCGAGCTGCCGCGTCACCGATGACCTCGATTGGTTCTTGATCCCACCGCAATTGTATTCATATTGATGTACAGTGAGAATGCAGCCACATCTGTCGTTTGGAGAGAAGTATGGCGTACCAGTCACAACTCGTCGTGCGCACGCGAGACCCACAACGTGCCGAGATTATCGACAAAGTCAAAGAACTGGCCGGTGAAGAGGGGAAGACCTACTCTGAGATGGCCATCGAATTGCTCGAGCGCGGCCTGGGTGCCGGAGACGCTCAGCCCGCCAAGCCGGCCGAATTAGCCCCCGAGCCCGTAAGAGCAGAGGCGTCGGACGAATCCGACGCGTCCGAAAAACTCGACGATTCCGGTGGCGTCGACGAAAAGGCGGCCGACGGCGGCAGCCCGACGACCACGCCGGCCCCCAAGCCCCCACCAGAAAAAGAGGAGAAGGCCGCGCAGCCCGAAGAGCCGCTGCCCGACGTCGACCTGCCCGAAGACCGCTCGGTGGAGGCAGTCGCCGCCGCCTGCGTCGAGTACCTGGAGACAGACGGCCGGCGAGCGGCCACGCACCTGCTGGCCAAATTCTTCGCCACCGCCGGCCCTGCCGACGGCGGCCACGTCAAGGACGCACTGCAATCAAAGCTCGGCGACGACGAATACGACGCGATCCTCGAGGGGTTGCGCAACACCGAGCAATACCGCGAGTACCGACAGCGCGTGATCTTCGGCAGCTAACCCTGATTTCTCACGAGCACCTCTACCGGAGGCTCGCAGAATGCGCGATTCTCGTGCCGAGACCTGCTCGACGATGCACGCATCGCCTGCGCGGCGCGGCCCTTCGCCTCCCACATGCTGCTTCACCCCGGGGCCGGTGTCGTGAGAAATGCAGGCTAAACCCGAGTCAGCAGCACATACCGCGTTGCTCGATGCGCTCGAGCTTCTGGGCGCGGCTCAGTTGCTTGAAGTGCCATTCGGCGCTGGCTGCCTGTGATCGATTGTCGTAGCTCCAAGCGGCGACCACCTCCACCGGCCGGCGCGCTCGGGTATAGCGCGCCGCCCGTGCGGTGTGATTATGCTCGTGGACCCGCCGCTGCACATCGGTCGTGATCCCCGTATAGAGAGTCTCGTCAGCGCATTCGACCACGTATACGTACCACTGCGAAGCCATTGGACCGCTCCTTGGTCGTCTCCAGAATATCCAGCCCCGAACACCTCGGTCAGAACTACGCAGGCGCAGTCCGGCTGCCGGCCGCAGTATAGCGGCTTGTGCGCGTCCATAAAGTTCGCATCGCGCTCGGCTCTTGGCGGCGACTATTCGATCACCAGCCGGCCGTTGAGCGGAACCGGATGGGTGACCGTATAGAAGTTTGGCGAGTGGGAGGTGGCCGCCTCGTGGATCTCCTCGAATTGCTCTCGAGTGCCGTCGCCGCGCACCCGCACCGTATAGTTGATCTCCTCGTACCCCTTGGTGATCGACTCGTCGATGCCCAGGTAGCCGCGCAGATCGATATCTCCCTCGATGTCGATCTCCAGGCTGTCCAGGCGCACGCCCCGGACCGCAGCGTTGACCACGTAGGTACCCAGAATGCAGGCGTTGACCGCCGCCATGAGCACCTGCTGGGGGTTGGGAGCCTGGCCCGAGCCGAGCAATTCGACCGGCTCGTCGATCTTGATGGTGAAGTCCTGAGGATGCTCCTCGCCGCCGATGGCCCAGGAGGTCACGTGGGTTTCGCTGACCGACCCGCCCTGCCAGATCGTCTTGGCCTGCCAGTGCGTCTGGGCCATCTGAGGGTTTTCTTGGATCATATCGATCTTCGAGAACAACTCCTCGGTGTCGACACCGTTGATATGTTCGTGTTGTGGAGTCGTCTCGGGACGTCTTGGTTGTTGGGTCATGATTGCCCTCCTGGTGTGGAAGTATGGACTGAGGGACAACGGCTCGCGTCGCATCGCTTCGGCTGGCCTATTCTACTTGTGCTTCCGATGCCACTGCGGCGACTGGTGCGACCGTCCCATCGAGTCCAAAAGTAGGCACAGCTCGGCGCTGTCCAGAGATCAGGATCGGACACAACAGCCCCAAATACCGAGCAATATCAACCTCTTAAGCACAAGCGCGTAAGTCTTGTGGATAACGAGAAGCTCGAGACACTCGAGACGTCATCCAGGTTCGCCACGGTTCTTGGTTCTTGGTTCTTGGTTCTTGGTTCTTG
>JBKGZI010000281.1:0-8275 GCA_046545675.1 Persicimonas sp. | reverse complement strand
GCCTTTTTGCCTTTTGCCTTTTTGCTTTTTCTAACTTTCTCACTCTCTAACTTTCTCACTCTCTGCAGTTCACGGTCGCATGACCACCTTGATGCAATTATCTTCTTTCTCACGGAACATCTTATAGGCCGCGGGGGCTTCGACCAACGGCACGCGGTGGGTGATGACGAACGACGGGTCGATATCGCCGTTTTCGATGTGGTCCATGAGTTTTTGCATATACGCCTGTACCGGAGTCTGACCCATCTTGAAGGTCAGCGCCTTGGCGAAGGCTGCGCCCATGGGCATCTTGTCGAAGACGCCGCCGAAGACGCCCGGGATGGAGACGTTGCCCCCCTTTCCGCAGGCCATGATCGCGTGGCGAAGGGCGTTGGGCCGGTCGGTCTCCAGCCGCAGGGTCTGCTTGGCCTTGTCATAGAAATGGTCGGCTTTGGTGACGCCGTGGGCCTCCATGCCCACCGCTTCGATGACCGCGTCCGGGCCGCGCCCGCCGGTCATCTCCTTGAGCTCGTCCATGACCTTGTCTTTCTCGAAGTGGAGGACTTCGTCTGCGCCGCCTTCCCGGCGAGCCTTTTCGAGGCGCTCGGGGACTCGGTCGATGGCGATGACGCGCTCGGCGCCGAGCATCTTGGCGCTCTTCATGGAGAATAGCCCCACCGGGCCGCAGCCCCACACGGCGACGGTGTCGCCGTCTTTGATGTCGCAGTTCATCGCGGCGTGGTAGCCGGTCGGAAAGATGTCGGCCAGGGCGAAGGCCTGCTCGTCGCTGACCCCGTCGGGGATCTTCATCGGGCCGACGTCGGCAAACGGAACGCGCAGATATTCGGCCTGGCCGCCGGCATAGCCTCCCATCATATGCGAATAGCCGAAGATGCCCGCAGTCGAATAGCCGTAGGCTTTTTCGGCCATCTGGGCGTTGGGGTTGGAGTTGTCGCACAACGAGTGCTTGTCGTGCTGGCAATAGTGGCAGCTTCCGCAGGCGATCGGGAAGGGGATGACCACGCGGTCACCCACCGACAGATTGTTGACCTCGCTGCCGATCTCGACGACCTCGCCGACGGTCTCGTGGCCCATGATATCGCCCTCTTTCATGGTCGGAATATAGCCGTCGTAGAGGTGCAGATCTGAGCCGCAGATCGCCGTGAGTGTGACCTTGATGATGCAGTCGCGCGAGTTCAAGATCGTGGGCTCGGGCACGTCGCGAACCTGCATATCTTCTTTTCCCATCCAACAAACCGCTTTCATAATACCTCCTTTAGAAGGTCTTGGGTGCCCCGACTCGGAAGCGGGGCACCCGGTCAATTGAGTTGTCGAAGGTGTCTCTGGTGCGAGGTGCGCGTGGAGATTAACGCAGCGACTGGCGCCCGCTGGTTCCTCGTGAGCGCATTCGGCGCCCCTGCGGCGGCTCTGTGCGCCCGGAGGTCTGGCCGTCGACGGTCGGCACCTCGCCGATCTCCATGAACTGCTTGAAGCGGCGCAAGTCCTGCTTGATGAGCTGCTCGGAGGTGCCCTTTAGGAAGCGCCCGATGGTCTGGCCGACCTTGCCCGCCGGCGGGTAATAGACGATGTGGGCGTGGATCTCGGTGCCGTCACCATCGGGAGATGGCTTGAACTCGACCATGCCCTCGTTTTGGATCTCGGCGTGGCGCACCGAGCGCCACACCAGCAACTCCTGGTCGCGCTCGTCGATGATCTCGGAGTCCCACTCGATGAGCATATTGTCGGATTTGGGCACGTGGGCTTTCCAATGCCAGTGGGTGTCGTCGACCTTGCTCACCGATTCGATATGCTTCATGCAGTGGCCGAGGTTGCTGAGATCGCGCCACTTCTCCCAGACCTCGTCGACGGGCCGGTTGATGGTGATCGTCGAGCGCACCTCCGTGGACTTGGAGGCGCCTGTGTTGAGCAGGAGCTCTTTGAAATTGCCGTCGAGCAGATCGTTTTGCTTCAGGCCCTGATAGATCAGCCCGCCGCCGATGCCGGCGGCCAAAAGCCCCAGCGCCGAGCGCCAGTGCTTGACGCCCCAATAGGCCAGGGCGCCGCCGCCGAGGAACATCGCCGGGTTGTCGATCTGCTCGAGGCCGTTGCGCTCGGGCCGCCGGGTGTAGCTCGACAGGTGGTCACGTTGGACCTGCAGCTCACGCCGAGCTGCCCGCGAGCCTTCGCTCCGGGCGCTGGTCGACTCGCTCGTGCTGCCGGCCGTCATCGAGCGCTGGCCACCGCTTTCGGTCGACGCTTGGCGCTGACCTGCGACCTGCTTGTTGTTGGTGTCTTTTTTCCCACGTTCTGATTCTGACATGTGTGCTCCTGGGCAGAGATCGAGATGAGGCGGACAGCGCACTTCACTCCGCGCATTGGCTGCAGTTGATAGATATAGGGACGACGTGTGAAATCATGAACACCACGCGCCGGGAGTGAAGCGAAGGGGCCAAGAGGAAGGCGCGTCAGACCGTCTTGGGATCGGAAGGAGCGATATAATCCGGCGGGCTATCTCCGCCACTGCCGCGGGTGGGAATACGCCACTTTTTCTCGTCGAGCTCTTCGTCGTCACTCTCTTTTTGACCGTCTTCGGTATCGGCGCCGTCATCGTCTTTGCTGTTCTGGGAGTCGGTCGCATCGGCGTCGGTCCCCTCATCGTCGCTTTGCACGTTCTGGATTCGGTCGCCGTCGGCCGGGGCGGTATTATCGGAGGCCGGCGGTGTCGTCGGGTCGGTGTTCGGGAGGTCTTGCTGCGGCTGCTGGCCCGGTGGTGGCCCTTGGGGCTCGACCGGCGGTGTTGGAGTCGGTCGGTCGGCCGGTTCGGTGGCCTGAGCGGGTCGCGGCTGGTCGGTGGAGCCAGGTTCGTCGCCGTCGGCCCCGTGCACGGCCAGCGCCGGCTGATTGCAGCCGACAAACACCCCCGTCGCGAGCAACGCCAGTAGCGTCAGCACGATTCGACTGCCGCGTCGGTCCGCCATATTGTTGCCTCCCGGGGGCCGAAGAGTGCCTGGTGGCACCCGGTCCCTGTATTGAAGTCCCCTCGTCTTTCTTAAAAGTGGACACGAGCGCCGGTTCGCCAATACCCATGGATTGAGCAGGCCTCGACGCCAAGCGCGCCAGCTTCGAGTTCGTCGGGCAGCGCCGGTGAAATACATGCGGCGCCTCGCATTGTTCGCCCTGCGGGTGATACGCTATTGCCAGCTCGACGCGGTGGCTTGCCGCGCTGTTTACGCTAGCGAGTACTTTGCGATGTCCGACGCTCCATCTCCGCGCTTTTTTGCCGCCGCCCTGGTGCTGGTCGGCCTCTTCGGGATCGTCTCGACCGGATGTCAGTCCGAGGCCGAGAATACCGAGGGGGCCTTCGTGGTGGTGCTCGATTCCTCACCCAAGGGCCTCGATCCGCGCTTTGCCACCAGTGACGCCAGCGCCAAGCTCGTCGGCATCCTGCACGCCGGGCTGGTATCGACCGACACCGCCTCGGGCGAGCCCGAACTCGAGCTGGCCGAATCCATCGAGCAGACCTCGCCGGTGCGCTACGAGATCATCTTGCGCGACGATATTTATTTTCACGACGGCGAACCGGTGACCACCGCGGATGTCGAATATACGCTCATGGAGTTGGGCAGCGACCAGGTCAGCAGCCCCTATGCGGGCACCACCCGGCGCATCGAGGCCATGGAGGTGGTCGACGAGCGGCGCTTGAATATCGAGCTTGCCGAGCCCTACGCGCCCTTTATGGGCGACCTGTCCATGGGCATCGTGCCCGAACATCTCTGCGCCGGGCACTCCGAATGCCCGGGAGATCCCATCGGGGCCGGGCCGTTTGCCTTCGATCGCCGGGAGGGCGACAAGCTGTATGTCTTCGACGCCTTCGACCGCTATTTTCGCGGGGCGCCCAAGATCGACAAGCTCGCCTTCAAGATCGTCGAGGACGACAATACTCGGATGCTGGCGTTGATGGGCAACGCCGCCGATCTGGTCCAGAACGCCGTCGCCCCGCTGATGCTGCCGGTGGTCCGCGACTCCGATCGCCTGCGCATCGAGAGCGGACCGTCGTTCAAATACACCTACCTGGCGTTTAACCTCGAGCACGAGATTCTAAAGGACCCCAAGGTGCGCCGCGCCATCGCCCACGGGATCGACCGCGAGGCGATCATCGAGCATAAATTCAAGGGCCACGCCCGGCCCTCCACAGGGATGCTCGCCCCCGATCACTGGGCCTACGAGCCCGACGTGGCCACCTACGACTACGACGTCGAGGAGGCCAAGCGTCTGCTCGACGAGGCCGGCTACCCCGACCCCGACGGTGACGGGCCCCAGCCGCGCTTCGAGCTGGAATTCAAGGTGTCGGCGAGCAAATTTCGAAAGTCGCTGGCACAGTTGATGTCGCACCAACTGCAGCGGGTGGGAATCGAGGTGACGGTGCGCTCGTACGAGTGGGGCACTTTTTTCCACGACGTCAAGAGCCGAAACTTCGCCATGACCACCCTGCAGTGGCCGTCGGTGCTCGACCCGAGCCTGTATACGTGGATCTTCCACTCCGACAATATCCCGTCGGCGACCGACCGCTCCGCGGGCGCAAACCGCGGCGCCTATCGCAATGAGCGCGTCGACGAATTGCTCGAGCGCGGCCAGAGCGAGACCGACCGCGACAAGCGCAAGGCGATCTATGGCGAGGTCCAGCAGATTTTGGCCCGAGACCTCCCCTATATTTCGTTGTGGCACGAGGACAATATTGCCATCATGTCGCGCGACGTGCGCGGCTATTCGATGACGCCCAACGCGCGCTTCGAGGGCCTGACACAGACTTATAAAGAGTAGCTTCTGGGAAATTCTTTGCCTCTCAGTCAGTTTGCGCCAGCGTGGGGAGTGGCTGCTGATCGGCGAGAGAGTAAGAAAGTGAGAGATTAAGAGATTGAGATAAAGCAAATACGGTGAGCAAAGCGTGGATGGCCGAAGTGTCGTTCTTACTTTCTCACTCTCTTACTTTCTCACTCTCTTACTTTCTCACTCTCTCCGCCGGATGTGCTCATATATGCTCATCGAAGGCTGATGGGGTCGAAAGCCAAGAGACCTATGCGAAAACTTCGAGATATGGACACAGACACCAAAATTCGACGCGTGGTCGGCATCTTATGTCTGGTGGCGATCGTCTGGGCGGGCTACCAGGTCCTCCAGAAGCGCTCCAAGGGTGGCCCCAGCGCCGTCGGTGGAGCTGCGCCGGCGTTCACGCTCGGAGCGGTCGGCTCCGACGAGCAGGTCTCGCTGGAGCAATTCCGCGGAAAGGTCGTGTTGATCGACTTCTGGGCGACCTGGTGCCCGCCGTGCCGCGAGCAGATGCCCGAGGTTCAAAAGCTCGCCGATGACGGCGAGCTCGACGAGACCCTCCAAATTCTATCCGTCAACACCGATGATCGCGGCGATGACCGCGAGCAACGGGTGAGCACGTACCTCGACGAAAACGGCTATAGCTTCACCACGCTCATCGACGACGGCCGCGTCGCCAGTAGCTACGGCGTCACCCACCTTCCCACCTTGGTCGTCGTCGATCCGCACGGCGAGTTGGCCCACGTCGAGTCCGGCGTCCACACCGAAGCCGACCTGCGCACTTATATCGAAGAGGCCGGCTCCCACTAGGCCCTAAATAAGCGAGTACTTCGTCGCGACCGTAGCAGAATTATTCGCTTGTTTAGGGACTAGGAAGACACCCTAGGAATGTGGCGGCCGGGATTCACCGCTCCAACGCGGCTGGTTGGTGCCGACGCATGCGGCCAGCACCACTCCTCCCAACAAGACGGCTGTGGCCACCAGCGGGTGGTTCATCACCAGATACGGCATGAAGACCGCGGTCAGCAGCAAGCCGCCGAAGGCCACCTGCAGCGCGCGGGACAGCCGCAGGTGGCGGTGGGAAGACATCAGCCGAAATTTGCGCGCGACCAAAACGAAGCCCACCGCGACCAGCCACAGCCCGAAGACGGCCATCACCGCCAGCAGGGTGGCGCGGACCCACGGGGAGGCTGCAGTAGCGGTCGTTGTTTGAGCGTAGACCGGGGCCGAGACGAGCAGGCACCCGAGGCTGGTAGCCATCGAGATGGCTCGGTGCAGCCTGGTGGATGTGCGCTTATTCCCTGTCAAATGCTCGCGCATCACAACCCTCACAGCGTCAACGCCGACGGTTCCATCCTGGCGTGGGTCGGCATTCATTAAAGCTCGTCGCCTCGGCGAGCAGTTCAACTGCAAACGTGTGCTGCCCGCTGGTGTGGTCCGAGCTGAGCCGGCTCCTATAAAATCAGACGCCGAGCACAGGCTTCGAATTCAGTTAGAGACTGATGCAAGGGGCGTGCCGGCGGTTCTATCAGGCGGCAACATGGCGGCAATATGGCGGCAACACGGCGCTGAGGCCGTGCGGGCACAACGGAGTGCTCGTCGAGGGAGGGTGGGGCGGGTCGGCCATGACATCCAGATCACACCTGGGCGCGATCGGTGGAGTGTTCTTTGACCGGTGCTCTTTGATGGCGGTCAATCCTGGGAGGGTGTGGGGTCCTCGTCGGGGCTGTCGTCGTCGGAGTCGTCGGAGCCAGCCTCGTCGGAGTCGGGCTCGTCGGCGCCGTCTTCGCCGTCGTCGGAGTCGTCTTTTCGCAGCTTGTCGGGGTCGAATTTGACCGCGCCTAGGCGTCGGTCGAGCTCGGCGAGGAGCTCCTCGATATTGCGGGCGTTCTGGCCGAAGTCGCCTTTGCCCACCCGTGAGGCGCTCTTGACGTGGACGCGGGTGACGAATTCGGTGATCGGATCGATGGTCACGCTCACGTCGTCGACGAAGCCGAATACGCTGGTCTCACGCTCGGCCTGGAGAGTGTGCGCGGCGCTGTCTTCGGAGACCAAGGTCCACTGCTCGAGCGATTCCACACTGGCGCGCGCCTCCTCGAAGACGCGCTGCGGATCGGCGGTATAATAATGAGGCTGGACCTCCGGATACTCCGGGGTGCTGCCGGTTTCGACCTCGTTGATCACCGGCCAGATACTGGCCGCCACCAAAAGGGCGGTCACCGTCAGCCCGACCAAGATGGCCACGGCTATGAGCAATCGGCTCTTCATCAACTTTCCGCACAGAGGGTCATGACTTCTTCGAAGGTGGTTTCACCCCGGGCGAGCTTGCGAATGGCGCCCTCTCTGAGCGACATCATTCCGTCGGCACGCGCCGCCTTTCGTATCTCAGGGGCGTCGGCCTGTCGAGAGATCAACTTCGAGATGGTCCCGTCGACCGGCAGCATCTCGAAGATGCCCGAGCGGCCGAAGTAGCCGGTGCCGCGGCAGTCTGCGCAGCCCTCGCCGTAGTGGCTGGGCAGGGTGCGATCGGAGCGAGGCGGCAATTTGATGTCGAGCAGCTCGACCTGCTCGGCGCTCAGCTCGGTTTTGGCCTTGCACGACGGGCAGATCCGACGCACCAGCCGCTGGGCCATCACACCGACCAGCGTCGACGAGAGCAAAAACGGCTCGACGTCCAGGTCCAGAAGCCGCGTGATCGCCGAGGCGGTGTCGTTGGTGTGCAGCGTGCTGAACACCAAGTGACCGGTCAGGGCGGCCTGGGCGGCCATCTGGGCGGTCTCCGCGTCGCGAATCTCGCCGACCATGATGATGTCCGGGTCCTGGCGCAAGATCGTGCGCAGCGCCGAGGCAAATGTAATGTCGACGCGGCGCTGGACGAGCACCTGATTGAGATCTTCTTGGACCATCTCGATGGGGTCCTCGATGGTCGTGATATTGACCTCCGGGGCGGCCAACTCCTTGAGCGTCGAGTAAAGCGTGGTCGTCTTACCGCTGCCGGTCGGGCCGGTGACCAGGATCATGCCGTGGGGCCGGTGGATGAATCTGCGCCACTTGGCGACCTCTTCGTCGCTCATGCCCACCGAGCCCAGGTCTTTGATGACCGCCTGGGGGTCGAAGATACGGATGACCAGTTTTTCTCCGAAGGCCACCGGCATGCTCGAGACGCGCAGCTCGATCTCGCGCTCGCCGCGCTCGGTCTTGATGCGGCCGTCCTGGGGGCGGCGCTTCTCGGAGATGTCCATGCGCGCGAGCATCTTGAGCCGGCTGGTAAACGCCCGGTGAATGCCCCGCGGGAATTGGTAGATATTGTGGAGCACCCCGTCGATGCGAAGGCGCACCATGGTGTGGTCGCGCTTGGGCTCGATGTGGATGTCGCTGGCGCGCTGGTCGAAGGCGTAGTGCAGCAGGTATTCGACCGCGTTGATGATCGGGCGGTCGGTCGCCTCGATCGAGCCGACGTCCTTGAGCT
>JBKGZI010000280.1:0-8297 GCA_046545675.1 Persicimonas sp. | reverse complement strand
AACCAGCCAGCCCGAAAGATGTGTATGATGAAAAGCCGAGACGGTGTCAGTCCATAGTTAGCTCCCTTCACCTACGGCGACTGCTGCAGTAAGGTAGACAACGTTCGTTCATGGTCTTCCCGATCGGCGAGTTCCTACGTTGAAGCCGTTCGACATTGTCGGCGCTGTGGTGGTGGCCGCCTGGCTGGTGCTGGGTGGGTTCTATGTCTATCAGCAGGAGTTCGCCCAATCGGGTGACTCTCGGCAGATGGCCGAAAATTTTGTCATGCATTCCGGGGAAACCTGGCTGGTCCTGCGCCGCGACGACCGTGAGGTCGGCTTTGTGCACCAGACCCGAACGCAACTCGATGATGGGTGGCTGGTCGAATACGAGATGCTGCTCGTGCTCGACCTGCTCGGCTCCGAGCGCCCCATCGATACGACGGTGCGCTCGCGGCTGGATCGAGACGGCTATCTCGTCGAATTCACCGCCGACATCAGCGCGTCGTCGCGCGATATCGAGGCCTCCGGCCGCGTCGACGGCACGACCCTGCACACCTCCTTGAATCTATCGGGCGAGCCGCGCGATCGTAGCATCGAGCTCGACGATCGCCCGCGGCTGTCCTCGAGCGCGTTCAACCAGCTCTTGGCCTCCGGCGACCTGGTCGTCGGCGAGACCTTCGAGGAGAAGTTCTTCGACCCGACGACGATGCAGATGACCGCGATGACCATGGAGTACGTCGGCCCAGACACCGTCGACGTCTACGAAGAGGAGTTCGAGGCCCACCACATCGTCCAGCGGTTGGGCTCCGACGAGCTCGACGTCTACGTCGACTCGCGCGGCGAGATTCTCATCCAGGAGTTTCCGCTCAAGATCATTGCCTCACGCGTGCCGGCCGAACTTGGCCGCACCCGGGCGTCTTCGATCCGCAGGAAACTCGCCGAGCGCCAAAAAGAAGCCAAAGCCTCCGGCGAGTCCTCGTCTGGCGGCTTCGAATTCAGCCTGGACAGTGCCATGCGCATGCTCGGCGGCCAGGCCTCCCCCGACGCCCTCGGCGAGGCCCTCGATGAGCGCGAAGAGCCAGACACAGACCGGCCAGACACAGACCAGCCAGACACAGACCAGCCGACTCCTGACACAGCGAATCCTTCCGAATAGCAGAGCCTATGACTGAGGCGCCCTCCCATACCCAAGCAGATGGCTCGATCGTGCGACTCGAGCAGCTCGTCAAGATGTACGGCGACTTTACGGCCGTCGACCACATCGAACTCGACGTACCCTACGGACAGGTCTTCGGCGTGCTGGGGCCCAACGGGGCCGGTAAGACGACCACGCTGCGCATGATCACCGGGCTGTTGAAGCAGACATCGGGGCGGATCACCATCGACGGCCACGATATGGAGGCCGAGTCGGTCGAGGCCAAGAAGGTCACCGGCTTTATCCCCGACCGACCCTACGTCTACGACAAGCTGACCGCCTTCGAATACCTGCGCTTTATCGGCGGGCTCTATCAAATGCCCGCCGCCCAGATCGCCAGCCGCATGCGCGAGATGCTCGACCTCTTCGAGCTCAACGAGTGGGGTGACAGCCTCATCGAGAGCTTCTCACACGGCATGAAGCAGCGCCTGGTCTTCGCCGGCGCGCTGCTGCCCAACCCGAGGCTGTTGGTCGTCGACGAGCCGATGGTCGGCCTCGATCCCAAGGGCCACCGGCTGGTCAAAAACCTGTTCAAGGAGCTCGCCCACGACCATGGCATGACCGTGCTCTTGTCGACGCACACACTCGAGGTGGCCGAAGAGGTCTGCGACCAGATCGTGATCGTCAACCACGGCAATATCATCGCCCGGGGCACGCTCAGCGAGCTGCGCGTGGAGTCCGGGGAGGACGACGGCACCCTCGAGCAGGTCTTCTTGCGGCTGACCGAAGAGAGCAAAGAGGAGCGCGCCACGGCCGTCGCCGAGCGCTTTGGCCACGACGCTGCTCATACCGCCGGCAGCCATGACGACGACCCCGGAGGCTTGCCGTGATCGACAAGCTCATCGGCGTCAAGCTGCGCATGGTGCGCGGCGGGCTGCGCTCCGCCCACAATAGCCGCCACCGCGCGCCGCTATTCGTGGTGTTGAGCGCCATCTTTTGGGTGATGCTGTTTCGCGGCACGCTCTGGATCGTCGAGCAGGCCATCGTCATCGAGCCGGTGGGCGAATTGCTCATCCAGAAGCTGCTGTCGATCGCGTTTCTGGTCTTCTTGGGCCTGCTGATCTTCTCGAATATCGTCACCGCCTTTACGACCTTTTATCTGGCCGACGACCTCCAATTTTTGATGTCCAAGCCGATCCCGCGCGACTCCTTATTTAGCTCGCGCTTTATCGAGTCGCTGGCGCAATCGTCCTGGATCGTGCTGCTCTTTGGCACGCCGGTCTTTATCGCCACCGGCGTGGGCGTGGGCGCCTCTTGGCCGTATTATACCACCCTCGCCGGCGTGCTGGTGCCCTTCGTGGCGCTGCCGACGGCCCTGGCCAGCCTGATCGCGCTGGGGGTGACCAACACCTTGCGGGCCAACCGCACCCGCGACGCGATGCTCTTCTTCGGGCTGGTGGCGTTCTCGGTGCTCTTTATCCTGGTGCGCGCGCTGCGCCCCGAGCGACTGCTCAACCCGGACAGCTTCGAGTCGATCGGCGAGATGCTCAGCCTGCTGTCGGCGCCCACGAGTGCGTATCTGCCGAGCGATTGGTGCCTCGAGGTGATCCTGCCGACGCTATTCAGCTCCGGGAATCCCAATTGGTGGTCGTTCAGCGTGCTGTGGATGACGCCGCTGGCGCTGTACTTCATCGCCGCCTGGTGCCACCGGCACTTCTACGAGCGCGGTTATTCGAAGGCCCAGGAGGGCCGGCACGGGGCGAGCATCCTGCAGCTCGCCCGCGACTGGATCCTCAAGCGCACCTCGCGCATCCGCGGCGACCTCGACCAGAACCTGCAAAAGCTCGAGGACGCCGGCGGCAAGGTCATCTCGGCGCTTCGGGTCTTGGTCGACAAGGACCAGAAGGTCTTTTTGCGCGACGCCAGCCAGTGGTCCCAGCTCCTGGTGGTCATCGCCATCATCGTCATCTACCTGGTCAATTATAAATACTTCGAGGTCGCCGCCGACGAGGCGCTCTTCGGCGACGTCGGGCTTTTCTTCTTCAACCTGGCCGCCTGCGGCTTTGTGGTCGTGGCGCTGTCGGGCCGCTTCCTCTTCCCGTCGGTCAGCATCGAGGGACGCAGCTTCTGGCTGATCTTGCAGGCGCCGATCTCGCTCGAGAAGTTTTTGGTCGGCAAGTGGCTCGGCGCCATGACGCCGGTGATCGTGGTCGGCCAGCTTCTGATCTGGTCGTCGAATCTGCTGGTCGTCCAAAATTGGTTTTTGATGCTCGTCGCCAGTGTGCTGACCTTTTTGCTCTCGCTGGCCGTGGCCGCCATGGCGGTGGGCCTGGGGGCGGTCTACCCGCAATTTCACAACCCCAACGCCGCCAAGATCGCGTCGAGCTTCGGGGCGGTCATCTATATGATCCTGGGCATGTTCGTCGTGCTCATCGTGCTCGCCTGCACCTTCCGCACCACGATGCATTGGGGAGCGGTCATCGACGGCAAGGACGCCTGGCCCATCGGTGGAATACATTATGTGTTGACCGTCATTGGTCTACTGCTACCGTTGGGCGTCGCCGCCGTGGCGATCCGCATCGGCGCCGCGGCGCTGCGACGCCGGATGTAATCTGCTCCAACACCTCTGTCCCTCCGACATTCAATGCCACCTACCGATCGAGACCGCTGGCGTGTACGCGACCTGCTCAAGCCCCCGTTCCGCCTGGACCTGGTGTGGCTGGTGCTGCCGTTCGCCCTCGCGCTGATCTGCTTCGGGCTGTTGCCGCTGCGCTCCTGGGACTATTGGTGGCATATCAGCATGGGCCGGCTGATCGACCACTGGCTCGCAGTGCCGGACGCCAACCACTTCTTATATACCATCGAGGCGGACGCGCCCTCGTATGTGCAGCCGTGGATGAGCCAGTGGATGCTATTCTGGCTGCACGACGTGGCCGGTGTCCATCTATCGTTGATAGTGCGCAACGTGCTGGCGGCGCTGGTCTTCGGCGGCGTTACGGTCGCAGCCGTGCGCCGCAGCCAATCCGGCCTGCGCGGCTCGCTGGCCACGCTCGTCGGCTTCTTGCTCGCTTTTCAATTACTCGCCGCGCGCACCCACCTATTCGTCTGGCCGCTATTCGCCCTCGCGCTGTGGATGGGCTATGCGATTCGCCGCAGAAAACTGCCGCTCGCCGCGCTCGTCGTCCTGCCGGCCGTCGCGGCTCTGTGGGCGAATCTGCACGGGTCGTTTTTTATCGTCGCGGCCATCTGCCTGGCGTTTTTGGCCGCGGCGAGCTTCGATCGCTTCGCCGGTGATTCCGCGACCAAACAAGAGATTTCGACGGCTCGAATCGCCTCCTGGGCCGGCGCTGTGTTCGCCTCGATCGCCGCGCCGATGCTCAACCCACGCGGCGCCGAGATCTACGGCTACGTCTTCGATCTGATGGGCAACGCCGAGATCCAGAACACCGTCAGCGAGTGGATGGCCACCACGCTGTCCAACCCGCAGGGCATCGGGCCTCTGTTCTACGTGGTGGTCGTCGCCGGCCTGGTGCTCCTTTGGAAGAAGCGCTCGCAGCTCGACGCGGCCGACGCCTTCTTATTTATCGGGTTTGGGGCGATGGCTGCGTTTTCTGCGCGCTCGCTGTTGTGGTTTGGCATCGCCGCGCCCGTCTTGCTCGCCAGATATATTCGCCCCGAGCAGCCCGAGGAGGCCGACCGGCCGGGATGTGCGCTGAGCGTGCTCAACTTGTTCATCGCGCTCGGCCTCGTGGTCGGCGGCTTCGTCCTGCAGCCGGGCACCACCGTGCAACGCAATATCGCCACCGCCTATCAGCCGCTTCCGGTGCGCACCCGCCCCCCGATGGCGGGCGTGGCCCTGGCCGAGACGCCGGTCGAGCATACCGAGATCCTCGGCGCCTATCGCCAGGGGGTGCGCGTCTTCCACGACCAGAAGTACGCCGGCTACCTGATCTATCACCTCACCGACCTCCAGCCCCGCCAGGTGGTCTTCGTCGATCAACGCATCGAGCTGCCGCCCGCCGATATCTGGAGGCAATACGAGACGATCAACACGACGTCGGCCTGGAAGGGCATCTTCCAGCAATACGGCATCGAGGCCGCGGTGTTGAGTTTCGAATCGCAGCTAGAGCTTATCAACCGCATGCGCGAAGATGATAATTGGGTGCTCGTCCACGAAGACGATCACAACGCCCTTTTCGTCCTAGAGCCATAAGCCCTTGTCTTCCCGAGCAGTCCCCTTGCACCGCCTTTCTCACATTCTGTTGGTCTGCATGTCTCTAACGGCCCTGCTCTGGCCGTCGAGCGCGGCCGCGCTCGACGATCCCGAACTGGATTATTATACGCTCGAGACCGAGCACTTCTACGTCCATTATTATACCGGCACCGAGGCCCTCGCCCGGCGCGTCGCCCGCGTCCACGAGGAGGCCCACGAGATTCTCTCGCCAATCCTCGACTGGAAGCCGGCCTCCAAGACCCACGTGGTGCTCAATGACAAGGCCGATACGGCCAACGGCTCGGCGACCGTCTACGGCCGAAACCGGGTGATCATCTACGGCATGCCCCCCGAGCCCGAGGGCGTGCTCGGCTATTATGATGACTGGCTGCGCATCCTCGTCTACCACGAATACGTCCACATCCTGCACCTGGACACCGCCACCGAGGAGGCGCCGATCATCAATACGCTGATCGGCAAGCAGATCAATCCCAACCAGGTGCTGCCGCGCTGGTATACCGAGGGTCTGGCGACACTATACGAGTCGCTCAGAACCGGCACCGGGCGCGTCAACAGTTCGCTATTTCGGATGTGGCTGCGCACCGCCGCCCTCGAGGACCAATTCTTCGAGTTGGGCACCGCCACCGGCCTGCCGGTCAACTGGCCGAGTGGTAGCGCCGCATATCTCTACGGCGGCTTCTTCCTCGACTACGTCACCCGGACGCGCGGTCAGGAATTCGCCCGCGAGTTCAACCACATCTACGGCAGCCGGCTCATCCCGTTCAGCCTCAACCAGGCCGCCGAGGAAGCCGGCGGCTCGACCTTCCACGAGATGTGGCGCGAGTGGACTGCCCACGTGCAAGGTGAGGCGGTCGCCACCCAGATCGCGGTCGAAGCGCGCGGCCGAACGCCGCTCGAATTCGTCACCGACGCCGGCGGCGCCAACCGCTATCCGGCCGCCCGGCCCGGCCGCGGCGAGGTCAGCTTTTATCGCTCCGACCTCCAGTCGCACTCGGCCTTTTCGGTGACGTCGACGGGCGGCACCGACCACGAGGAGCTCTTCGATGTCGACGGTGCGACCGGCGCCCACGACTGGAGCCCCGACGGCGAGACGCTTGTCTACGGCCGCCACGCGATCGACAAGAACGTCTATAATTACGCCGACCTCTTCGCCCGCGACATCGCCACCGGCCGCGACCGACGCATCACACGAAAAGAGCGCGCCCGCGAGCCGGCCGTCTCCCCGGACGGCGAGCGCGTCGCCTACGTCAGAAACCTCCATGGCACCATGGAGTTGGTCGTCCGCCCGCTCGGCGCCCACTCCAACCAGAATGTGCGGGTGCTCACCGGCGCCAACGACTGGCCCGACGACGAGGACGGCCACTGGCAGCAAATCTCGCAGCCGACCTGGCGGCCCGATGGCCGGGCCATCGCCTTTAGTTGGTGGCGCCTGGACACCCGCCAGCGCGACCTTTGGCTCTATGACTTCGACCGCCCCGAAGGTGAGCGACTTCGCCAGCTCACCGACGACGCCGCCCAGGACCTCGACCCGTATTTTGGCGACGACGGCTCGCTGTATTTCGCCTCCGACCGCACCGGCATCTTCAACGCCTATTTGATGCAGATCGACGAGGGGAAGACCTGGCAGCTCAGCAACGTCGTCAACGGCGTCTTCCACCCGCGCCCCTCCACCGACGGCACCTGGATCTACGTGTCGGCGTACCGCAAGGACGGCTACGAGATCGCGCGTTTCCGCAGGCCGACCCGCCTGTGGCACGCCGCTCCAAAGAGTCCGCCCGGCCCCGAACGGCGCGACTACCCGGCCGTCGACGACAGCGACTGGTCCGTCGAGCCGTACCGGGCCCACAAGTGGCTCGCCCCGCTCTTATTCACCCCGGAGGTTGCCCTGCTCCTCGAGGGCGCCGGCTTCGGCGGCACGCTGTCGGGCTACGATCCGATCGGCCACCACAGTTGGGGGCTGAGCGGCGTCTGGATCACCGGGGAGGCCCCCGTCGACACCAGCACGGCGGTATCGGGCTCGTATAGCTACGGCGGCTGGCCCATCGACGTCGGCGCGCGCGCGGCGATGCGCACCTTCCCCCAGCGGCGGAGCCTGGTCGCCGAAAATCAATTCATTCCGTTCAGCGAGCGCTCCTACACGGCCGGCCTGACGGCAAGCTACCCGATTCGCTCCATCGACGACTCGCTGCAATTCTCCACCAGCGTCGGCCTGCAATTTGCCGACTTCGTCGACGAGCCCGACATCGAACACCGCCCGGGCGATATCGAGCCGGATTTCCCCGACCACCACGCCTTCAGCGACCTCGACTTTGCGCTGTCGTTCACGGATCTGGAGCGCTATCGCCAGGGTATCAGCGTGACCGACGGCTGGAGCGCGCGCATCGGGCTCGGCCTCGACCACAACCTCGACGAGCCCGATCTGAACCGCGCCCAACTGACCTACTCGTTCGGCGGCTACCTATCGGTGCCCTGGACCGATCACCACGTCGCCGCGCTGACCGTCGCCGGCGGCATCGTCCGCTCGACCTTCCCCGGCTCGCGCGGCTTCGCCATCGGCGGCTACTCACCCCAGGACGTGCTCACCGACGTCGTCTTGCAACAACCCCGCGGCCAATTCGTGCTGCGCGGCTACCCGCCCGGCTTCTCCACCGGCGACCAATACCAGGTCTGGACCGGCAGCTACCGCTTCCCCATCCTCGACCTCGACCAGGGCTACTCGACGGTCCCGGTCTTCTTGAGGCGCATCAAAGGCGCGATCTTCTCGGACGCCGGCGGCGCCTACAACGGCTACCTCGCCGACGCCGACCTCCTCGCCAGCCTCGGCGCCGAGGCCCAACTCGACGCCGTCTTCGGGTATTTTTTGAGCGGCAGCCTACGGGTGGGCTTTGCGCGTGGATTGACCGAGGGTGGGGTCAATGAGTGGTATCTGCGCTATGGCGGGGGCTT
>JBKGZI010000279.1:0-8319 GCA_046545675.1 Persicimonas sp. | reverse complement strand
GACACCCAGACCCCCGAACCCCTGAACCCCTGCCTCACCTGGACCCCTGAACCCCCGGACCCCTGAACCCCTGCTGTACCCCGACCCCCGGACCCCTGCCGTTCAAACATCATCTAAGATCTCACGGATCTGTTCGAGGCGCGCCGGTTTGACCAGGTGGTGGTCGAAGCCGGCCTCGGCGGCCTTGCGGCGATCGGAGGCTTGGCCGTAGCCGGTCAGGGCGATCAACTTGATCTCCTCGCCCCAGTCGGTGCGCCTGAGCTTGCGCGCGACCTGATAGCCGTCGATGCTGGGGAGGCCGATATCCAGAAACATCACCTGGGGCCGAAAACGAGAGGCCAGCTCTAGACCTGCTTCTCCGCCGTGGGCGACGAGCACCTCGCACCCCTGGATCTCGAGCAGGGCGGCCAGCGCCTCGGCGATGTCGACGTTGTCGTCGACGACCAACACGCGCAAGGGCTGATCTTCGGTACCGGCGTCGGGTTCGTTCATCTGAGGGGCCTCCTCGCCCGCTGAAATCACCACTGGCATGCGCACCGTAAAACGACTGCCCTTTCCGGGCCCGCCGCTGTCGGCCTCGACGCTTCCCCGATGCATCTCGACGAGCCTTCGGACCAACGTCAAACCCAGGCCCAATCCCCCGCTGGAACGATCGAGCGACACCTCGGACTGTGTGAACAGATCGAAGACGTGGGGTAGCATCTCCGGGGAGATACCCTTGCCGTCATCCCGCACTTCAATGGTAAGTTCGTTGCCCTCGACGTCAGCCTCTAACCAGATGTGACCGCCTCGTGGGGTATATTTGACGGCATTGTTCAGCAGGTTTGCGATCACCTGGGTGAGCCGAGCTCCGTCGGCGCAGATGAGCACCGGCCCGTCGGGGAGGTTCACGTCGAGGTGTTTGTCGCCGGCCTCGACCAGCGGCTTGCTCGTCTCCACGGCCGTGGAGACGATCTCATCGAGGCGATGCTCGCCGCGGTTGAGGGTGATGCGGCCCTGGTTGATGCGGGCGACATCGAGCAGGTCGTCGACAATATCGGCGAGCTGGTCGAGCTGGCGGCGCAGCACGCCGCTGATCCACTCGATGCGCTCGGGCTTGGGGTGCTGGGCCTGGCTCGATAGGATCTCGGCGGCGTGGCCGATCGGGGTCAGCGGATTGCGAAGCTCGTGGCCGAGCATCGCCAGGAATTCATCCTTACGGTGGCTCTCGAGCTCGAGCTGCTTGCGAGCCATGACCTGCTCGGTGATGTCGACGCCGAACACCGCGACGCCTTCGATGTGTCCGTCGAGATCGAAGACCGGCAGGTAGGCGTGGGTCAGGTAGACGTCGCGCACCTCACCTTCGAAGCCCGGCCCTCGATAATGAAATTCGTCGACGACTTTCGGCTCGCCGGTCACCATGACGTGCTTGATATTCGACAAAAAACGATCGAGCAATTCGAGCGCTTTGTCCGGATAGATCTCATAGACGCTCTTCCCGATGAGATCTTCGCGGCCCATCAACTCTTTGTGGGCGGGATTGCTCAGCGTGTAGACGAGGCGGTCTCCTTCGAGCACCGCGATAGAGACGGGTGCCTGCATAAAGATCTCGCGAAATCGGCGCCGGGACTTCTCGCGCAGGCTCTGCCGAAGCGCGGCCGCCGATAGCTGGGCGTGGACACGAGCCAGCAACTCACGTGGCGAGGCGATCCCGCAGATGACCTCCTCAAAGCCGGTGTCATAGGCCCGGGCGCAGGTGTTCTCGTCGGCATCCTCGGCGAGCAAAACGACCGGGGCGCTCGTGGTGTTGTCTGTGTGGGCATCCTCCGCGAGCGCTTCGAGCAACTCGATGCCGGTGGCATCGTGCAGATCCAGCTCGGTGATGATCAGATCGGGAGGTACCTGGCGGATGTGTTCGAGAGCAGCCTCGAGGCTGCCGACCGCGTCGACCTCCCACTGCGTCGACAACAGCTCTGCGAGATAGGTGCGCCGCCGTGAATTGCCTACGACTAGCTCGATGCGGCTGGTCAACCCCTTACCTGCGCTCAGCCGCCGCTCGCTATAGCGGCGGTGATAAATAAATTCGGTGACCTCTTCGACACGCAGCAGAATATAGGCCACCGACCCCTGGTCGCCGAAGACGGGTCGGTACGACGGGCTCCAGTAGCGCTCGGACCACTGGGCGTCGACCTCCGGTCCATCGCCGTCGCGCACAGCTGGTAGGTTGTAGCGAAACGTGCCCGCGTGATGTTCGGTGCCGGTCTCCAGCACCAAATGGAGGGTGCGCCGGACCCGATCGAAGTCGACGGGATCGATGGCCCGAGCATCTTCCTCGGCCGCCACACGTCCGACCTGCTCGGGAAAGACCTCGAAGACACTCCGATTGACGAGGGAATCGCGCTGCAAGCCGGTCAAGCGCAAGAACGCGTCGCTGGCGTCGACGACGGTAAAACTGGGTGGATCGGCTGCCAGCACCAGGTAGCTGTCCGGAGAGGAGCGAAATAAGAGATCATAAGGGATTGGATGAGACGAGCCAGCAGGCACGTTGATTCTCCGCGACGAGGCGATGGGAGCCAGCGCGGTTCCACGCACCACAAGACCACCGCCGCGGACTTCCGTTCATTGCCGATTTTGAAACTAGGCACTGCGTTGGTTTCCGCAAAACCTGATATGTTTTAGGGTCCTGCGGTCCTATGCATCGGGCTCGTCGTCGTCGATGCCGACGTGCTCGCGCAAGAATTCGGGGATGGACGAGCGGTGAAAACCGTCGTAGGCCTGCGAGGCGTCGTGGTCGGGGATGGGGAAGTTGCCCGGGTATAGCGGCGCTCCGCCGTCGACCGACAGCGTCTCACCGGTGATGAACGAGGCCGCCTCCGACAACAAAAAGCACACCGCCGCGCTGATCTCCGATTCGGTACCCAGCCGCTTCATGAGCACGTGCTCGCGAAGCTGCGGGATGGTCGCTTTGACGTAGTCGGGGTAGGTATCCATGCCCGACGAGGCGATCCAGCCGGGGGCGACGGCGTTGACCCGCACGCCCACGCCGGCCCACTCCACGGCCGCGGTGCGCGTGAAATTCTGCATGCCCGCGCGCGCCGCCCCCGAGTGGCCCATCCCCGGCATGCCGCGCCACATATCCGCCAGGATATTGACGATCGCCCCGCCCGACTCCTTCATCGACTGGTCGAAGGCCTCGCGTGCCATCAAAAACCCGCCGGTCAGGTTCGTGGAGACCACCGCCTCCCATCCCTTCTTGGAGATCCCGACCAGCGGCGCGGCGAATTGGCCCCCGGCGTTGTTGACCAGCAGGTCGATGCGCCCCTGCTCGTCGACCACCTCGCCGATGACCTCTTTGACGCGCTCCTCGTCGCGAATATCGCAGGTCTTGAAGCTGGCCTGCCCGCCGTCCTCGGCGATCTCGGCGGCGACCGCCTCGAGCTTCTCCAGGGTGCGGCCGACCAGCACCACATGGGCGCCCAGATGGGCGAGTTCGTGGCAGATACACCGGCCGATGCCGCTGCCGCCGCCGGTGACGATGGCGAGGTGATCGGCGAAGAGATCGTCTCGAAGGACGCTACGATACGAAGACATACGGCTGGCTCCCAAAGCTGGCTCAAGTTAGTGCTTACTCAGCTAGCTTCGTATCAGCGGGTTCATTTGTCAAAGCTGACGACCCCGATCAGTTCAGGACCTTCTGGGGAGTGGCCTCTTCTTGGTCTTCTTCGTCGAGCTTCCAGCGCTTTTTCTGGCGGAACATGGCCTCGATCTCGGAGGCAGGAACCGGCCGGCTGAAGTAGTAGCCCTGGCCGTATGGGCAGCCCAGTTCCTTCAGAAAGCGCCACTGCTCGAGGGTCTCGATGCCCTCGGCCAGCGAGTGCATGTGGAAGTTTCGCGCCAACTGGACCACCGTGGTCACGATATTGGAGTCGCGCTCGCTGTCGGGGACGCCGTGGACAAAGGAGCGGTCGATCTTCAGGGTGCGAACCGGCATATGCTTGAGGCGCTCGAGCGAGGAGTAGCCGGTGCCGAAGTCGTCGATGGAGATTTTCAGGCCGCGCTCGCGCATCTCGTCCATGATCTGGGAGATATGGGCGGCGTCCATCATCGTGGCGCTCTCGGTGATCTCGAATTCGACCAACTCCGAGGAGATATCGTGGCGCTCGAGGGCGTCGCTGATCTTGTCGAGGGTCTCCTCGCGCCACAATTGGCGGGCGGAGAGGTTGATCGCCGAATACAGCGACACGCCCTTGTCCTGCCACTCGCGCAGTTGGCGGCAGACCTCGTCGATGACCCAATCGCCGATCGGCACGATCAGGCCGGTCTCCTCGGCCACCGGAATGAACACCCCCGGCGAGACCATGCCTTTTTGCGGCGAGTTCCAGCGCAGCAGCGCTTCGACGCCGAGCAACCCGCCATCTTGCAGGTCGACGATCGGCTGGTAGTAGACCTGAAATTCGTCGCGCTCGAGCGCGCGGTGCAGCCGGGTGTTGAGCGAGAGGAGCTGCTGTTGGCGCTGGGCGAGCTTTCCGGCGTAGAAGCAAAAGCCGCTGCGGCCCATCTCCTTGGAGCGGTTCATTGCTCGATGAGCGTGCTTGACCAGGGTATCGGCGTCGTGGGCATCGCTGGGGTACATGCTGATGCCGATGCTCACCGTGATATAGGACTCCTGGTCGACGAGGGTGACCGGCTGCTTCATCACCTCGAGGAACGCCTGGGCCCGCGCGGCGGCCTCCGCACTATAGAAAGTCTCGTCGGCGCCGGGCTCGCCGAGATCGTCGAGATAGATGAGGTATTCGTCAGCGTTGGGGCGGGCGATCAGCGCATCGTCGCCGTATAGGTTGTGCAGCCTCTTGGCCACCTCGACGATGAGCTCGTCACCGGCGGCGTGGCCGAGGATGTCGTTGACCAGGTGGAAGCGGTCGACGTCGACATAAAACAGCGCGCCGTATGTCTCAGGACCATCGGCGTCGACGCCGAGCAACTCTCCGAGCTCCTCGAGGAATCGGTTGCGGTTGGGCAGGCCGGTCATCGTATCGTAATAGGCGACGTATTCGAGGCGCTCTTCGGCGAATTTGCGCTCGGTGATGTCCACGAGCACGCCGGCGACCGCCTGCGGTTGGCCGTCCTGGTCGCGCTGGACGTGACCGCGGTCCTCGAACCACAACTTCTGAGCGCCGTCGGCGTGGGTCAGTCGATATTCGACGACGTATTCGTCGCTGTTTTCGAGCTGGCCGAAGACCTGCTTTTCGACCCTCTGGCGGTCGGTCTCATCCATCTGCTTCCACCACAGCATCGGGTCGTCGATGCATTCTTCCATCTGGAAGCCGAGCAGATTCTCGACCGCTGGGCTGACATAGCGGGTTTCGAAACGCGGGTAGCTGGCCAGGTACATGATGTCGGGGACGGTCTCGACAAGCTGGCGAAAGCGCTGCTCGGACTCGGTGACGTCGTCGAAGAGTTGCTGGCGCTGCAGCGCGACGCCGATCTGGCGGGCGATGGCCTCGGCCAGGGGAAGATGTCGCTCGGCGAAGCCGCCTTGCTCCTCGCGGATGGCCAGGCTGAGCACGCCGACACACTCGCCGGCGACCACCACCGGGCAGGAAAGTCCGCTGCAGATGCCCGCGCGTCTGAAATCCTCGTGCGGCGCGTCGACCTGGTCATAATCGGCGATGATAAGCGGCTCTTCTCGCTCGAGCACCTTGCCGGTCAGCCCTTGGGTTATATCGAAGGGCTCGGTCAGCCCGGGGAAGTCTTCGTGGGCGAAGCCGACCGGCCAGTGGTAGCGCGCTTTTCCGTCGTCTTCGAGCAGCGCGACGCCGCCGAGATCAGCCCCGGTGACCATCAGTGCGGCGCTGACCGCCTTCTGGCCGAGCTTGTCCAGATCCATCTCGCGAGACAGGCTCTCGATGACCTTGCCGAGGCCCTCGACGTGCTCGCGTGCTTCTTCGACGGCGCGTAGATCTTTGTAGTCGCCCACGTAGGCGACGACCTCGTCTCGCTCATTGTAGATCGGCGCAGTGCTGAGATGTACCGGCCGCGAGCTGCCGTCCTTGGTCTTACGCAGCACTTCTCCGCTCCAGCGACCGTGCTTTTTGGCGTGGGTGAGGGTCTGGTGCGGCTGTAATTCGGGGGGTTGGCCGGGCACCTTCAAGAAGTCGGTCTTGCGGCCGTACACCTCTTCCATCGAGTAGCCAAATAGCTCGGTAAACGCCTGGTTGACCTGTAAGATGCGGTCTTCGAGGTCGACGATGATCACCCCGTTGCCGATGGTGTCGACGATCCCCTCGAGTTGTCGTTCTTGATCTTCGAGCCGGCCTTGCCACTCGGCCAACGAACTGCGGTGGCGACGCACCATGAAGAATAGCACGATCGCGGTGATCAGCACGAAGCCGCCCTCGGGCACGACTTCCCACAGCATATGCCGCTTCTCGCTCGCCCAGCCGTCGAGCAATAGCTGAGATCCGGCGATCCAGACGATGGCGCTGATCGTGTAGCCGAACACGATCATGACGCTCGAAACGCCTCCAGCATCCCCCTGACTTTGACCGTCGTTCAATCCGGTCATGTTTAGCTGCCAGAGTCAGGTAAGCCGCTCACCCTGCGGCAGCGGCTGGTCAATGCGAAACCGCAGATTATCCGATCGCCGACGACATCTCTGTCAAAAAGTGCCGCTAAGCTCTTGTATCGCTTCACTCTTTACTCAATCATTGATCTCACGTGAAGCCGCGCCCGTAAAGGGCGGCGCGGCAGCGTTGCCAGGATACGGCGGTATTTTTGCAGGATTTTTCAGTGCCCTGGCATCTACTTGACCAGAAGACCCTCCGGCTAACGTGCGCTGCAACACCCTTATTTTGAAGTGGAAACGCAAAAATTACAATGGTACTGAAATTCTTTAGTGCGCATGAAGTCCAACTGCAATCTCGGCGGGGATTTATCTGGAGGAGAGGCCATGGCTGAAAATGACAACACCACCAAAGATATCCTGGGCGAGGACGACCTCGAGATTCTCCAGCACCGCCGGGGGTACCGCTTCGGCCTCGACGCGCTCTTGTTGGCCACCGACCTGCCGGTCGACGCCGCCACGCTCGCCGATGAGCAATTCGAGCCAACGATCGTCGAACTCGGCGCCGCCCACGGCGTGGTCTCCCTGTGCGTGGCGCGCCAGCTCGAGCGCGCTCGCGTGGTCGCCGTCGAGCGTCAGCAGGCGCTCTTCGAGCTGTTGGTCGGCAATATCACTCGCAACGAGCTCGACAGCCGCGTCGAGGCGGTGCGCGCCGATGTGCGCGATCACCGAGAGCTGCTCTCGCCGCACTCGGCCGACTTGGTGGTCTGCAACCCGCCGTATTTTCGCCAGGGCGAGCGCCGCCCGAGCGCCAATGCCCAGCGGGCGGCGGCTCGCCACGAGCTGCACGGCGGGCTGGATGATTTTCTCGACGCGGCGCGCTACGTCTTAAAGCAGCGCGGCCGCCTCAAGATCATTCTCCCCCCGCTGCGCCTGCCAGATCTGATCGCCGGCAGTACCCGCGGGGACCTGGTCTTCGAATCGATGCGCTTTTTTCACTCGCGCATCGACACCAACGCCTATCTGGTCGAGTCGGTGCTGCGTCGCGGAGGTGCGCCCGACCTCGAGATTCGCCCGCCGCTTTACATCTACCAAAACGCCGAGGACTATACCGACGAGGTCCAGCGGCGCATCGAGCAGGCGTCGCGATCGATCCACCACGACGAGCCGAGTTGATGAACCCCGCGATGCCAAATCTCAGCAGGCCAAAGCGCCCCCGATCGAGCCGCTCGTTGTGGACGGTTGTCTTGTTGGTCTCTGTGATCGCCGCGGCCGGCTGCTCGACACCGGGACCCAAGGCCGATCCGGTCGACACCGCCTTCGCCAGGGGTCGTGAGGCGGTCACCTCCGGCCTGCGAGAGGGCGTCGAGGAGAGCGAGGGCATCGACGATTTTGTCGTCGCCGCGCGTCTCAATCCCTGTCAGTGCGACGGGCCGCCCCACGAGATCTTTATCCGCGGCCGCTGGACGCGAACCTATCTGGACGCCGACGAGACGCTGCTCGAAGCGATCGACAGGCGACTCGGCGAAGCCGCGACGAAGCACGAGCTCACCAGCGTCCTGCTCCGGGGCGCCATCGACGGCGACAAGCGCAGCGAGCGCGGCATCGACTATCCCACCTTCGAGATCGACGAACTCCCCGAAGACGCCGATTCGCTCGGCGAGCCTGCGCAGAACTCTCAAAACTAATCAGACGCGCGCGGTTTGAGATTTCCGGATTAACCGCCTAGCAGGCTGCGGCGTAATTGGGTGATTTGAGACCGCTAACCGAAGAAACAG
>JBKGZI010000278.1:0-8323 GCA_046545675.1 Persicimonas sp. | reverse complement strand
CACGTCTGATTTCTCCTGTTAGTGACAGCCCGAACGAGGCGGCCGTCGGCGCGGCGAATTGCTTGCGCCAGAGGCTTCCATGTGCAGATTTGCCGGGGCGTTTGTTGCCTATGGCGTGCTCTTCTCTTTTTTTGCGAGGCTGAGGAGGGCAGACCAAGGGCTACAAACCACGTTGCAAACCCCCAAGAGGACATATCTGCCATGGCTGATAGGTACGCGCTCATTAGTGTGTCGGACAAATCCGGCATCGTCCCATTCGCCCAAAAGCTCGTCGAGGCCGGCTACGGCATCATCTCGACCGGCGGCACCGCCAATCGGCTCGAAGACGGCGGCGTCGAGGTCGCACGAGTCGCCGAGTTGACCGGCTTTCCGGAGATCCTCGACGGCCGCGTCAAGACGCTGCACCCGAAGATTCACGGCGGGCTCCTCGCCCGACGCGACGTCGACGACCACGTCGAAACCCTCGACACCCACGACATCCCCGACATCCGCATCGTCGCAGTCAACCTCTACCCGTTCCGCAAGACGATCGCTCAGGAAGAGACCACTTTCGAGGACGCCATCGAGAATATCGATATCGGCGGCCCGACGCTGCTTCGTGCGTCTGCCAAGAACCACGAGTCGGTCACGGTGGTCGTCGACAGCGCCGACTACGGCCGAGTCGCCGAGGCTGCGGCCAATGAGACGCTCGATATCGGGCTGCGCCGCGAGTTGGCGCTCAAGGCCTTCCAGCACACGTCTTCCTATGATTCGGCGATCGTCGAATACCTCGAGGGCGAGCTCGAATCGGACGCATCAGCAGAGGCAGAGGGCCTCCCGGGACGGATGGACCTCAATCTGGTCAAAAACCAGGAGCTTCGCTACGGCGAGAACCCCCACCAGAAGGGCGCGCTCTATACCCGCGAGGGCGACAGGGACTTCGGCGGCCTGGAGAAGCTGCACGGAAAGGCGCTCAGCTATAATAATATCGTCGATCTGGACGCCGCGCTCGATATCATCGGCGAGTTCGACGACGCCGCCTGCGCGATCATCAAGCATACCAATCCGGCGGGATGCGCGCTCGGCTCCGACTTGGAAGACGCCTACGATCGGGCGCTGGCCTGCGACCCGATGAGCTCGTTTGGCGGCATCGTCGCGCTCAACCGAGGCGTCGACGCCTCGCTGGCGGAGAAGCTCAACGACCACTTCTTCGAGATCGTCGCCGCGCCTGCATTCGACGAGGCGGCGCTCGAGGTGCTCACCCAGAAGAAGAATCTGCGGCTGATGCGCGTGCCGGAGGGCCTCGCCGGCCCCGAGCACGTCATTCGCGCGACCTCGCTCGGCTACCTCATCCAGCAGGTCGATCCGCTCATCGACCGCGATTTCGGCGAGCTGGACGTGCCCACCGAGCGCCAGCCGAGCGTCGAGGAGCTCGCCGCGCTCGAATTCGTCTGGCAGGTCTGCAAGCACGTCAAATCGAACGCCATCGTCATCGGCGACGGCACGCGCACGCTCGGCGTGGGCGCCGGGCAGATGAGCCGGGTCGACGCGGTCAAGATCGCCGTCGACAAGGCCCGTGAGGCGCTCGACGGCGCCGTTCTGGCCAGCGACGCGTTCTTCCCGTTTCGCGACGGCGTCGACGCCGCCGCCGAGGCCGGCGTGCGCGCCATCGTCCAGCCGGGCGGCTCCAGGCGAGACCAGGAGGTCATCGACGCCTGTGACGAGCACGGCATCGCCATGGTCATGACCGGGAATCGCCACTTCCGACACTAATGCAGAGTATGAGGAGCCACCCATGGCACAACGCATCTTTTTAGTCATCGGTTCGGGCGGCCGCGAGCACGCGCTCGCCTGGAAGCTCAGCCAGGGCCCCAACGAGCCCATTGTCCACGTGGCCCCGGGCAGCGACGGCATCGCCGCCGACGAGGCGATCCGCGGCGAGTGTGTCGACATCGGCGTCGACGACTTCGAGGCGCTCGCCGGCTTCGTCGAGGAGCGCGAGGTCGACCTCACCGTCGTCGGGCCCGAGGCGCCGCTTTGCGCCGGGCTGGCGGACTTCTTCGCCGAGCGCGGCCTGGCCGTCTTCGGGCCCAAAAAGGCCGCCGCCCAGCTCGAGGGCAGCAAGTCGTTCGCCAAGGAGATCATGGTCGCCGCCGGCGTGCCCACCGCGGGCTACGACGCCTTCGAAGACCTCGACAGCGCGCTCGATCATGTGCGCGAGGCCGACCACCCGGTGGTCATCAAGGCCGACGGGCTCGCCGCCGGAAAGGGCGTGGTCATCTCCGAGGACGTGGACACCAGCGTCGAGACGCTCGAGAGCTATATGGCCGAGGAGGCCTTCGGTGAGGCCTCCCAGCGCGTGGTCATCGAGGAGTTCCTCGAGGGCACCGAATTGTCGTTTATGGTGGTGACTGACGGCGACCAGATCGTGGCGCTGTCGACCAGCCAAGATCATAAGCGAGCAGGGGAGGGCGACACCGGCCCGAATACCGGCGGCATGGGCGCGTTTACGCCGTCGCATCTGGCGACCGAGGAGCTCGAATCACGCCTCGTCGCCGAGGTCATCGAGCCGACTCTGGCCGAGCTCGAGCGCCGCGGCATCGACTATAGCGGCTTCCTCTACGCCGGCTTGATGTTCACTGAGAAGGGCCCGAAGGTCCTCGAATTCAACTGTCGCATGGGGGACCCGGAGACCCAGCCGTTGCTCTTTGCCATGGAGGCAGATCTCGGCGAGGTGCTGCTCCGCGCGGCGGCCGGCGAGCTCAGGGGCGACGAGCCCTTGAAGTCCGAGCAACACGCCTTCTGTGTGGTGCTCGCCTCGAAGGGCTACCCGGGCCCGCGCGAGACCGGCTTTGTGATCCACGGCCTCGATGAGGCCGCCGAGGTCCCCGAGACGAAGGTCTTTCACGCGGGAACCGAGCTCGACGCCGACGGCAACTTCCGCAACACCGGCGGACGGGTGCTCGGCGTCACCGCCCGCGCACCTTCGCGCGAAGAGGCTCGCAAACGCGTCTACGAGGCCGTCGACCAGATCCGCTGGGAAGGCATGCAATACCGACGCGACATCGGCTCAGTCTTTTCCGAATAGCTTCTTGATGAAGCCGCCCTTCTTCTTCTTTTTGGCGTCGTTGTCGCCGATGTCGAACATCGGGTCAGCGGACGGCGGGGGCGGCAGGTCGTCGTCGTCGCCGAGGAGTTCGTCGAGGATGTCGCCCTGGTCGTCTTTTTCCTGGCTCTCGCGTTTTTTGTCGATGTCCTGCTGAGCGCTGGCCAGAAGCGATTCGAGGCTCTCCTCTTCGTCCTCTTCGATCGGCTCCGGGGCGTGCTCGTCGTCGTCGACGCCGCCCAGGGAGAGTTCGAGCTCTTCTTCCTCGTCGTCATCGAGTGAGCCCAGCGCGCTCATTAGATCTTCTGAGGGCGCCGAACTCTCCTGCGACAGTCCGCCGGCAGCCGGTTGCGAGGTAGGAGGAGCTGCGGGCGGAGGGGGGGTTGCGGGCGAAGCGGTCGGCGCCGCAGCCTCCGGTTCGTCGTTCTCTTCGGACAAGATCTCGGAGGTATTCAGCTCAACCACCGAGGACTCTTCTTCCTGGGCCTCCTCGAGCTGCTCGGGCTCTTCGTCGAGGTCCTCGTCCAACTCGATCTCTTCGTCGAGGTCGAAGGTTTCGTCGGGTTGTTGAGCCGGCTCGCTTTGCTCGTCGAGTTCGATCTCTTCGTCGAGGTCGATGGTGCTGTCAACGGAGGGCTCGGCGTCCGCAGCCTCTTCGCGCACCTCGAGCTCTTCGTCTTGGTGTGTATCCGCGAGTGCCGGGTCGAATGCTGCCGGTTGATCTGCGTCCTCAGCGCCAGCGGCGATCTCGTCGCCGCCGTCAAAGAGCGCGTCGGCTTGTGGCTCGTCTGCGCCGTCGCCGAATAGGCCGCCGCCGTCGTCGCCACCGCCGAACATATCGCCGTCACCGAATAGGCCGCCGCCGGCGTCGTCATCGCCGTCGCCGTCGCCGCCGCCAAAGATGCCGTCGAACATCTGGTCGACGTCGTCTTCGTCGCCACCAAAATCGAACTCGGCGAAGTCGCCCATCTCCTCGTCAGATGCCTCGTCGAAGGCCATGATCTGGAGGCCGGCCTCGGTGCGTCCCAGCTCGCGCGGGCCGGCGTTGGCCGGGGCGTCGGGCTCGGCTTCGTCCGATTCGGCGTCCTGCGCGTCGTCCGGCGAGGACGGGGCGTCGGCTTGTGAGGCTTCGCTGAAGACGTCTTCGCCGGATGCCCCCGCCGCGGCGGCGAGATCTTCGGGCTCCGACTCCTCTGTCACCGGGGGTTCGGGATCCAAAAACAAATCATCGTTGGGATCTGCATCGGCTTCGCCCGGATCGAATTCGCTGGTCGGCAGGTCGCCGCTGGTGTCGTGCTCGCGCGTGCTGGCGTCGTCGGCCTGCGGTGGCTGCTCGTCGGGCTCGCTCGGAGCGCGTAGCTCTTCGGAGTCGGGAGCGAGGCCGCCAGCGTCGGTGTTGTCCTTGCGGGCCAGCGCAGCATCCACGACTTGTTTGGTGGCGCGGCTGAGCTTGGTGAACTTGACCAGCATACCCACCGGTGAGTTGTCGTCGCTGTCGGCGCCCTGAATCTGGCGCACGACTCCCTCACCCAGCATGGCCGTGGTGCCATCCTTGAGTAGGAATTGGAAGCGAATGGTGGTGCCCACCGGCTTGAGCTTCGACGGGGACATGGGGATAAACATGCCGCCGGCCGAGATGAACCGGGAGTAGCTATCGATGAATGCGTCGAGCGACTCGTAACGAAGCCGCGCGCGTATTGCCGAGAAATTCGGGTCAGTCACAGAAGGGGTCCTCGAATTTCAGTGTTTCTGGGAAATAGCCAGCTAATCCGACAAGTTCGCCCCGTCGGTTTAGTATCGGTAGAATAGGCCAGCGGTAAGTCCCTGCACAAGCTCGAAGGCTCCGGCTTCGACAAAGTCGGCCTCACCCTCGCCTTCGAACAGAGTACGCTGGAGGTCGAACTCGTAGTCGAGCACCAGCCCGATTTTCTCAGTCGCCTGATAGGTTCCCCCCAACTGAGCACCAAACCCAAAGGTTTGCGACGACTCGCCAAACAGTTCCTCGCCGTTTCCGTACATGCCGATGGGCATGACCTCGGCACCGGCGCGGACCTCGAAGTTTTCGGTAAACGCCGGCCTGTTGACGCGCACGCCGAGCACCACTGAGGTGTGGCTGGTCGACGGAAGCGACGGGTTCTCTTCGACGCTATAATTGCCGTGGCGCACGCCCACGCCCAGCGACATCTTCGCCTCGTCGGAGTCCTTGAGCGCGACGGCATCGCCGAGCATATACAGCACGCCGCCTTCGAGCTGCATGTGGCTGATGGCGGCGGCCTCTCCGGTTTCGTTGTCGACGACCACCGAGTCAAAGCCCTGGGTATAATCGCCATAAAAGCCCACGTGGGCCATCTCCACATTCGAGGCGCCCAACGGGAACGCCTCGACGCTCAACGCGAAGCCCGGATAGAAGACCGATCCGTACGACAGAAGCGCCTTCTCGCTGCCTCCCTCGAGGCGCTCTCCGCCGACCTGGAAGGAGCGCTGCAGCAAGCTGAAGCGGCCCATCACCGTCAGCCAGTCGCGGCTCATCTTCTCCTGGGCGGCCGACTTTTCGGCGGCGGCTTTTTTTCGGCGCTCGTTCGGGTCGTTGTCGTCGTCGGATTCGTCGAGTTGAGTTACGTTGGGCTTGGATTCTTCTTCTTCTTCTTCTTCTTCTTCCTGGCCCTTTTCTTCGGCCAAGAATTCGCGCAGTTCCTGGCGGATCATGCGCGCGCCGGCCGACGAGATCCCCTCCTCGGCGTTGCGATCGACCGGGAAGTTATGAACTTCGCTTCCCTTGTTGCCGACGATGCGCGCCTTATAGCTACTGTCGTCGACGGCAGCCATATACAGGATATAGTCGAGGTCGGCGCCGTCCATCAGCCACTTGATGTCGTCGGAGCGCTTCATGATGCCCTTGGGCTTGAAGCCGCGCGCCTGGATCTGTTTGAGGAACCACTGTTGATCCTCGAGCTCGACGTCGTCGAGCTGTTCGAGCGCCGCGAAGAGCTTATCTGTTCCGCCGCCGGGCACGTCGAGCACGGCGATCTTAGTGGTGTCGCTTTGCGCGTGTGCGCTCGGCGCGGCAAGCCCCACCCATGCGACCATCAACACGGCCAGTGCCGCAAAAAAGCTCTTATGTGGTGTCGGTATCTTCATTTCTCTCTGCCAGATTCTAAAATCTTTCGATATCGAATTCGTCTAGATCAAAGTCATCCTCACCACCGCCGTCGCCTGTGGGGCCGCCGGTGGTCGCCTCGAAATTCTTCCAGTTGGCGTCGTTGCTCGTCGAGCCGACGCCGCTGACGCGCAGCGCGAAGTCGTCGGGGTTGGTCGATTGGGCGAGCGCTTCGTCGTAGGTGATCATGCCATTTTGGAGCAGGTTCATCAGCGATTGGTCGAAGGTCTGCATCCCGTAGGAGTCGACGCCCTTGCTGATCTGCTCGGTGATCGAGCGCGCCGTGGCCTTGTCGAGGATCATCTCCTGGATGCGCGCGGTCGCCAGCATAACTTCGACGGCCGGCACGCGCCCCTTGCCGTCGGCGCGGGGCACCAGGCGCTGGGAGATGACCGCTTTGAAGAGGTTGGCGAATTGATAGCGTGCCTGGTCGCGCCGGTGGGGCGGGAAGGCCGTGACGATGCGGTTGACCGACTCGGCGGCGTCGACGGTGTGCAGGGTCGACAGCACCAGATGGCCGGTCTCGGCGGCAGTCATCGCGATCTCGATGGTCTCCACGTCGCGCATCTCGCCGACCATGATGACGTCGGGGTCCTGGCGCAGCGCGGCGCGCACCGCGCGCTTGAAGCCGCGGGTATCGTTGCCGACCTCGCGTTGGTTGATGATGCTCTTCTTGTCGCGGATCAGATATTCGATCGGATCCTCGATGGTCACGATGTGGTCGGTGCGCACGCGGTTGATATGGTCGAGGATGCTGGCCAGCGTGGTCGACTTACCGCTGCCCGTAGCACCGGTCACCAGCACCAGCCCGCGGCGCTCCTGGGCGATCTCTTGGACCACCGCCGGCAAGCTCAACTCGTCGGGGCTGAGCACCTTGAAGGGGATGACTCGGAAGACCAAGCCGATCGAGCCGCGTTGCTGGAAGATGTTGACGCGGAAGCGGCCCACGCCGGGCACGCCGTGGGACATATCCAAGTCGAGGGTCTCCTCGAACTCTTCCTTCTGATATTTGGACATGATCGCGGCGGCCATCTTGCCGATGTCTTCGGGGCTCAGCCGCTTGGCGTTGCGCAGCGGCACCAGCGAGCCGTCGACCCTGAAGATCGGGGGCAGGCCAGCCTTGATATGGATATCACTGGCGTTGCCCTTGACCGCGATCTGCAGGATTTTTGGCAGCTCGTATTCTTCTGGCATGGTCCCTCTCGAGGGTCTGGCACGCGGGCGTTGATGCAATTTGAATGCATCGGCGAGATTATCACCTCAATGTAGGGTTGTCACGGAAGTAGGCTTGGGTACTGCGGGGTGGGGTACTGCGGGCTTGGGGCTTGGGTGGTTGGGGCCTGGGGAGAGGCAACGGCGGGCTTGGGGCTTGGGGAGAGAAAAACGGCGACTCCTTTCGGAGCCGCCGCTTGGTCAGGCAGTTGAGTTGTCAGACGACATGATTCAATCGTCGTCTTCGTCGGCGTCGGCGGCGACGACGCCGGGTACGCCCAGGTGCTCGCGGACGCGATTTTCGATCTCGTCCATGATCTCGGGGTTTTCGCGCAGGAATTGCTTGGCGTTCTCGCGGCCCTGGCCCAGGCGGATGTCGTCGCCGTAGCTATACCAGGAGCCGGCCTTTTCGACGATGTTGAGCTCGCTGCCCAGGTCGACCAGGTCGCCCTCGAGGCTGATGCCCTCGCCGTACATGATGTCGAATTCGGCCTCCTTGAAGGGCGGGGCGACCTTGTTCTTGACGACTTTGACGCGGGTGCGGTTGCCGTTGACGTCCTTGCCGTCTTTGATGGCGCCGATGCGTCGAATGTCCAGGCGCACCGAGCAGTAAAACTTCAGCGCGTTTCCGCCCGAGGTGGTCTCCGGGCTGCCGAACATCACACCGATCTTGTGGCGGATCTGGTTGATGAAGATCACGCAGGTGCGCGACTTGCTGATCGAACTGGTCAGCTTACGCAGCGCCTGGCTCATCAGGCGAGCCTGGAGGCCGACGTGGTGGTCGCCCATCTCGCCTTCGATCTCGGCGCGCGGGGTCAGCGCGGCGACCGAGTCGATGACCAGAATGTCGATGGCGTTCGAGCGCACCA
>JBKGZI010000277.1:0-8335 GCA_046545675.1 Persicimonas sp. | reverse complement strand
GCTCGATTACGTATCGTCACGAACTATGGGAACGCGGTGACCGAAGTGCAAGACCTCCTATCGTATTCGACCCCGACGGCTGACGGCGAAGGCCGCTACACCTGGGATGTCCCGGACGGCTGGCAGCAGGGCCGCGGCGCGTTCGGCGGACTGGTGTTGGCCGCGCTCATTCGGGCCTTCGAGACCGAGTGCGACACAGGCGAGCAGCCGCTTCGCTCCATCGACGCGACGCTATGCGGTCCGGTACTCGCCGAGGAGGCGCAAATCGCCGTCGAGACGCTTCGCGAGGGCAGCAACACCACCTCGCTGGCGGCGAAGCTGACCCAGGCCGACAGCGTGCGAGCGCACGCCACGACACTGTTCGGGCGCCGCCGCGTCGACGATGGCGATTGGAACGACCTGGATGCACCGGAGCTCGGCGACTGGCGAGGCGCTCAGGTCGCCGAATTGGCCGCACCTCTGGCGCCGGCATTTACGCCGCACCTGGAGTTTCGCCCACGCTCGGGGTTCCCGTTCTCCGGCGAACCCGAGCGCACCGTCAGCGGCTGGGTGCGCCCCAACGACCCCGGCCCCGCCCGAGACGCCGCCTACTTGGCCGTCTGCATGGACGCCCATTGGCCGGCCGCCTTCGCCACGGTCACCAGACCGAGACCGATGGCCACCGTCTCCTTCAGCATGCAATTCGTGGCAGACTTCGACGGACTCGACCCCGACGCGCCGCTGTTTTACCGCAGCCGCTGCCCGGTCTCTCGCGACGGCTATATGGTCGAATTCCGCGAGCTATGGGGCGAAGACGGCCGGCCCATGGCGCTCAACCAGCAGACGATTTGCATTATTAAATAGCCCGCATCAACCGTGGTCGACGCTCGTGCCGAGCACCTCGAGGAAGTCGGCCAACCAGCGTTGGTGGGCGGGCCAGGCGGGAGCGGTGACCAGGTTGCCGTCGCGCACCGATTCGTCGACGGGCACTTCGACGTATTCGGCGCCGGCGGCCTTCATCTCCGGGCCGCAGGCCGGATAGGCGGTCAGCTTCTTGCCCTCGACGACGCCGGCCGCAGCCAGGATTTGCAGGCCGTGGCAGATCGATGCCACCGGCTTGTCCTCCTCGAAGAAGTGCCGGGTCATCTTGAGCACGCGATCATCGAGCCGAAGATACTCGGGGGCGCGACCGCCGGGGACGACCAGCGCGTCGTAGTCGTCGGCGTCGATCTCGTCGAAGTCGGCGTTGAGCGCGAAGTTATGGCCCGGCTTTTCGCTATAGGTTTGGGCCCCCTCGAAGTCGTGAATGGCGGTGTGCACGCTGTCGCCGGAGGCTTTGTCCGGGCAGACCGCATGGACGGTGTGGCCGACCATCTCCAACGCCTGGAATGGGACCATAATCTCGTAGTCCTCGCCATAATCGCCGACAATCATCAAGATATTCTTTCCACTCATCGTGTCTCCTTGGGACAGATATATTTATGGTACGGGGCCGAATGACCGCGTTGGAGTCATAAACAGGAGTCGCAGCGGGTCAAGTTCGAGTGCCGCTAAGGCGCGTCGCTCGCGCCCGCAAATGAGGTCAACGAGCGGGTGCCCACCTGGACGCGGTGCATGCCCACAAAGAGGTTGCGGGAGGCGATGTCGACGCCATGGGTCTGGGTCACCTGGTCGACGAGTTCAAGGGCCGAGTCGAGGAGGTCGGCGTATGCCCAGTCCGCAACGGCGCTCGGGCCGCGCTCGGCCGCATCGCGCTCGGAGAGCTCGACGCGGTCGACGTATGCGCCCTCGTCTCCATTGGGCAAGCGGATATGAGCGCTTAGCGGAGCGCGAAACGTCCGGCCGGAGGCGCCAAAATTGAAGATTTCGAAATCGAGCACCAGCTCCGAGCCCGCCTCAGGGTGGCTCGGTGGTTTGGCGCGCAATCCACGAATGACCACGTGCGCGCTGCCCTCGGGATTAGCCGTACCGTCGAGATCGTAGCGTCGTGCGATCTCGCCGTTGCGCATCTTCAAGGTGAGCGCGTGGGCGAGGACCTGTAGATGAACCCCGACCGCCGCGGCATCGCCGGTGCCCAGGCGAGCCATCCCGTCGATATCCCCGTCGATGCCGGCCAGATTCGTCGCGACCCCCATAAATAACGTATTTGTCTCGGTCTCGAGGCTCAGCGCTGACGGCAAAACCTCGAGGCCGTCGATCCCCAACGGCAGTGTCGGCACCGTGACGAGGTCGATCGGCTCGAGGTTGGAGAGCAGCTCCTCAGAAAATGCCTTATCGAGGCCCTTTCGCAAGAGCGGCTGCACCTTAGACGGGAGTCCTTCGATTTTCGTCTCGACGAAGAGGCCGCCGAGCCGGACGATTTGAGCGGTGTCGAAGCGTAGCAGCGCTCCGCCGTCGGCGCCTCGTACGAATTGCAGCGGCGCGACGAGCGAGAACTTGCTCCCGTAGTCGTCCTCGCTCGCCCCCCTCGTCAGCGGAAGGTCGAAGTCGACCTTCCCGGCGAGCTTGCCGGAGACCCGCAGACAGGTCTGGCACGCATCGTCTGGACTAATCTGGAGGTCGACCAGATCGCTGTCGATGCCCAGCGGGATCTGTCGGCCGGCGATGCTGAAGCTGCCGTCAGCCCCACCGATCAAGCCGATCAGCTCGGCCTGGAGCTGGTCTTTGACCACCTCGTTGAGGGCGCCGAGCCCGAGCGCTAATCCCATATGCACGCCGAGCTTTTCTGCCTCCTGCGCCTCCTGCACCTCCTGCACATCTTCGCCTGACGCGATGGGTGCCGGCTCCGAGACACGTCGCTGCTCACCCTCGAGCGCCGCTGCGTACTCGCGCTCGACGCTGGCGCTGTCGGATTCGGAGGTCGCGCCGGTGGTGGCGCAACTGGTGAGCAGGACGGCGATCCACAGAAAGGCCAGCAATTTGAAGGTCTGCATCATATCCAGACAAAGCCTCGAAAAGGTGCATTCGATGAGCGCACCGTACCTATATCGGGTTCATCTGGACAGACGCATCGAAGAGCCGGACATTCAAAACCGCGACGCATTCAGCTCCACGTCGGCGTGGCGCCAGGCCTGCTCGAGGCGCTCGCGCACCTGGGCGGCCTCGTCGGCCTTGCCCTGCGCGTCGAGCGCCTCGGCCAACCCGTACAGCGCCCAGCCAACATTGGGGAACTCCTCGAGATCTGCCCGATAGACTCGCTCGGCTTCGGCGGGCTTGTCGGCCTCGAGCAGCACCGCGCCCAGGTGGCGACGCACCGACTGCCCCCAGGGCGGCGGCTCGTCGTAGTTGAGGCTATCCTCGAGCTCCACGCCGCGGCGCAGGTGGACGATGGCTTCATCGTAATCACCGCGGGCGGCCGCCAACTCGCCGCTCAACACCTCGGTGCCGATCTCCAGCAGGTCGGCGGTGGTGTTGATATCCCACAGCGTGACCTCCTCGAGGCGCTCGTCCTCTGCGAGATCGGCCAGCTCGTCGAGCTCGGCCTCGGCCTCGTCGAGACGCCCGGTGCGCAAAAACGCCATCCCGCGGGCGAAGTGCCACACCCCGGTCGGGTATAAGAGGTCGTCGGCCGGGGCGGGCTCGTCCAAGATCTCCTCCCACTGACCGAAGGTGTACATCGCGTAATACGGCAGCGAGTAGAAGTGCTGGAGCGTGCCCATGCCCGGCTGGCGCATCATGTCGGGGTCGACCTTCGCTTGGACATCACGGGCGGCGCCGATGGCGTCCTCGCTGCGGCCCTCGAGGGTCGTGGTCGCCCATAAAAAGTGCTCGTTATGCGGGACATATCCCAGCGCGTAGATCCCGGCTTCGTGGGACTGCGATAGATATTGTTGGTCGGCGGCCACCGCACGCTCGTTGGCCTTCGAGGCCTCGTGGTAGCGCCCGGTGCGGATGTAGATATGCGAGGGCATATGGACCAGGTGGCCGGCGCCCGGGACCATATCCTCGAGCCGCTTGGCGCTCTCCAAGGCCCGCTCGGGTTCGTCGGAGGCCTCGACCGCGTGGATATAGAGATGGTTGGCCATCGGGTGCTCGGGCGCCTCGGCGAGGACGTCCTCGAGGACCTGCATGATCTCGGGCGTCCACGGTTTGGGCTCGCCCTCGTCGGTCCAATAATCCCAGGGATGCTCGTCCATGAGCGCCTCGGCATAGAGCACCTGGGCGTCCAAATCCTCGGGGTAGGCTTCGGCGACCTCACCCATCGCCTCGGCATAGGCGCGGTCGAGCGGGCTGCGGTCCTCGGGCGGGTCGGCGTCGTAGCGCTCGCTGAGTGCCTCGATATAGGCCTGCTCGCGGGGCGTGGCGTGCTCGTCGGCCAGCTCCCGGGCCTTCTGGACGGCCTCCCAGGCCGGCTCGACGTTCTCGGGGGGCATCTGGAGGTTGATATTCGGGCCCAGCACCAACGCCTTGCCCCAGTAGCACATGGCACAGGTGGGATCGAGGCGCGCGGCTTGCTCGAAGGAGCGCGCGGCTTCGGCGTGGTTGAAACCAAAGCTCAGCACCAGCCCTTGGTCGAAGTACTCCTGTGCTGCGGGCACGTCGGTCGAGATCTCGTGGTGGTGAGCGTCGAGGCCGTCGAAGAGCGGGACCTCGGCCTCCTGCTCGACCTGAGTGGTGTCGTGTTCGGACTGTCCGCTCTCCTCGGGCTGCCCAGCCTGGCCGGCCGGCGAGGGGGTCGAGCAACTCGTGGAGGCGGAGAGGGCGAGCGCGGTGAGCAGGGCGACGGGCAGCGACAGCCGTATCGTCTTCATGGGGTGTCTCGAGATGAGTCTTGTTGTCAGGTTCGTACAGACCTCCGTCGACCTTCGAATTTAGACACTGTTTTTATACTTACTTCCCACGAACTCTTCGCCACAGCGGGTTCGCCCCCCACAAAAAAGCCCCGACCATCATTGAAGATGGCCGGGGCTAGTTTCGATGCCTCGGGAGGGCACCGCTATTCTATGCACGCGGTCACAGTTGCTCCACGTTCTCTGCTTTGGGGCCTTTGGGCCCCTGTTCGACGTCGAATTCGACCTTGGCCCCTTCGGCGATGGTTTTGAAGCCGGTCTGTGCGAGCGCGTTGTAGTGCAAGAAGACATCGTCACCGCCATCATCACGCTCGATGAAGCCGTAACCTTTGTCTTCGTTGAACCACTTCACTGTTCCTGTAACTCTTGCCATTGCTGTTCCCTATAAACTTGTACGCTTGTACATGAATCCCCGTCGGGGCTGGGCACCGAAAACTTCCGGCAAGCCGGCCACATCGGAGAGTGTTTTTCAAACACCCGACCATCGGGCGCTCGGTATGGAAGCAAAACACGCCGAGCGGCAATTCAAGAAAAAATCTCGCCTGGCTGCGCCGGCCGAAGCGTGTTTCAAAACGCCAGCGACTTCGGCGCGTCGACCTCGAGGGTCTCGGTCTGGCCGCCCACGTCGATGGTATGCGGGGTGTGGGCGATCTTCTGGTGGTCGAACTCCTGGTCCACGCCACCGCTGCCGCCCTCTTCCCACTCGGCCGGACGGATAGTTATCTGGGCCAGCGGCACGTCGAGTCTTCCGTCGTCGTCGAGCTCACCGGTGTAGACCTGCTCGCCGGCGGCGTCCTCGACGGTCACCGATGCGCCGGGATCACCGCTCAGGCTCACCGTCCACTTGATGGTGTAGTAGCTCTTGACGCTGGTGCGCCGCCACCAGACATCGTCGACGCTGGCTCCGCCCTCGAAGACCGGGTCGATGACCTCGTGGTCGTAGCTCTCATAGCCCCCATCGAACACGAAGGTGTGATAGTCGGGGTGGTCGCCGGTCTTGACGAAGGTCGTGTCGATAAATGTGTGGCGGTTGCCGCGGCCGTAGGAGTCGCCGAAGCGCACATTGGCCAAGTTCGACACGAGGCGATTGCCGACGTAGAAGGTCGGATTGTGGTCGGGCCGAGTGTCGTGGACACCCTGGGTCACCACGGGGGCGGCGTCGAGCGTCTGGTCGTCCTCGGCCGTCACATGCACGAAGTTGTCAATGAGGTGGGTGTTGGTGATCGTGGCGTCGCTGAACAGCTCGGTGCCGCGCATGATCCCGCCCGAGCGAGCCCGTCCCACGATGACGTTGCCCGTATAACTCAGGTTGTCACGCACCTTCCCGCCCGAGCCGTAATTGGTGATTCGAAAGCCGTTGAGCGAGTCCATATCCCCCAATCCTCGAAGTAGCGCCGCTGGTCGGTGCTCACACTCTCGAGCTGGACGAGGTTGTCATCGACGACCTCGAGCGGGTCACCCTGGCGGACCTCATCGACCGCGCCGCTCGGCCGGCCCTCTTGGCCGCCGCCGTCGGGCTCGCCGCCGTCAGGCTGGTCTCCGTCAGGCTGGTCTCCATCAGGCATATGAGCCGTATCCGCTCCCGCATCTCGGTCCGACAGCCCCCCGCCATCACCGTCCCCGCCGTCCGAGCCGCAGCCGACCGCCAAGGCCAACAAACTCACGAGCGCGATCTTCGACAAAATCCTGCTGACGTGCTGCGCCACAAACCCTCCGAGGTCCCCGAAAGCCACTGATTGATGCTGTACGTTTGCAGCCTACCGAGGAGCACGTCGATGCTCAACACCTCACGTCCCCTCGAGCACGATGTCGAAAGTGCCGCGCGCGTCGATATCGCCCGGGCCATCCTCGAGGTCGATGATCAACGTCGGGTCGCCCGAATTGCACCCGTTTCCGCACGGGTCGTTCGGCGAGAGGTAGGGATCCCCGGCGAAGTATAGTTGGGTGGTCAGCGGCGCGTAGCCGGGCTTGGTGATGGTGAAGTGGATATGGGCCGGGCGCATCGAGTTGCCCAGCGGGTAGTGGCCCGGCCGGATGGTCTCGAAGCGGTATGTGCCGTCGGTGTCGCTCATCATCTGGCCGCGCAGGCGGTAGTCGGCCTCGGCGTCGTGGTAGTTGCCGTCGGCGTCGGCGTGCCAGACATCGAGCAAGGCGCCGTCGACGGGCGTGGTGCAGTCGGGGCCGTAGACGGTGCCCTCGATGACCAGGCGCTCGCCGGCCTCGTCGGCGTCGGCCAGGACGGTGCGCTCGGGGGCGCCCGGCTCGTGAAACGGGCCCTCGACGTCCGAGCCGGTGGGCTCGCAGACCGGGTCTTCGGCGTCTCGTGCGTCCACGCCGGCATCCGAGCCGCCATCGGCACTGCTATCGGCACCGCCGTCGCGACTACTATCGGCATCGCGCCTCGCGTCGGTTCCGTCGACCGCTCCTGCGGTGCTGCCGCATCCCAACCCACCCAGCACCAACGCGCCCGAGGACGCTCCGACCCATCGCAAAAAGTCTCGCCTCGAATTCTCGTCCGCCATCTCCATCTCCGTCGCAATTCGGTGTGACCCATCGCTCATCTTATGCTTTTGACGATGACCTCGAGACGCTCGCAAGTCTATTTGAACGTTCTGATGAGTCTGTGCAGGAAATCTTAACGGACGCGGTCCGACTCCCGAATGTCACTGCTCGTGGGCGCCCATATCATAGCCCGCCCCGGCCGGCCTCGCGCTGCCCATATAATCGACGCCCGGCAGGCCGGGATATAGCGACGGCTCGGCCCCCGCGTCGACGGCGGGGCTGGTCGACGGCACCTCGAGCAGATCGTTTTGGAACCCGGGATCTTGGGCGCTGATCTCGTTGGCTCCGGTCGAGCTCGACCCGTTCAGGTACATCGTTTCGAATTGGAACCACAGATTATAATCGCTGTCGATGCTCGCCCCCTGAACGCCGTTGAAGAACTCCACGGCAGTGGTCGTGGCCGCCGAGCCGTCGAAGATGTTGTTGACCAGCTCGATGGGCAGCGCTCCGGTGGCGGTGTCATAATCCGCGACCGACACGGCGACCGTGGCGTTCGACGAGGTGGTCGAGGCGATCGAGAAGCTGTTGTTGTAGATGCCGAAGTGGTTCGCGTCCGCCACGTTGCGCAGACGGACGCCCTTCCAGCCGAGATCGCGCACGATATTATTTTGGGCGGTGAAGTCGGCGTGCTGATTGGCGAAGAGCTCGAAGGCCACGCCGCCGCCGGTTGGTTTGAGCGCGATGTTATTGCGCTCGATGAGCACCTCGGCCAGCGCATCGGTGCGCGAGTAGATGACCTCCACGCCGGTGTCGTCCTGGCTCTTGTGGCTGCCGAGAAATTCGATGGTGTTGTCGCGGATCGCCGTGGTCGACTGGGTGTCGCTGGACTCGTCGACGTAGATACCCGTGCCCGCCGCGGAGCTCGAGCCCAGCAGGTCGATGGAGAGCGCGTTATTCTCCACGGTAAAGCCGCCGCCTTCCAGATACATGCCATAGCCGGTCGAACTCTCTTCCAGCCCGATGGTATTGCCCTGGATGGTGAAGCTATCCGCGCTGAGTTCGAG
>JBKGZI010000276.1:0-8347 GCA_046545675.1 Persicimonas sp. | reverse complement strand
GTCGCCGGGTGGCGACTCGGCTGGACTTACCCCCAGCTATGGTTTGGTTTCGTGGCCATGCGATCGTTCGGGCGGCTCGTTTTCTCGTGTGGAGGGGGCCGCGTCTCAAGCCCCCGCCCGATACGTGAGCAGCTTCTCCACGAAGTCGCGCGTGGTCTGCAACGGCCGCGCCGACTCGTCCGGCTTGAGCGAGTAGATGAGCTTCATGTCGTCGGTCAGCCGCAGGCGGCCGCGGGTCTCGTGGACCAGCTCGACGACCTTGGCCGGGTCGAGGGTGGTGGTCTCGTCGAGGTCGACGCTGATGGCGCTGGGGCCGGTGTCGAGCCGGCGGGCGCGCAGCTCGCGGCAGGCGGCCTTGACGGCGATGACGTCGCGCAGGTTGCGCACCGCTTTGGGCGGCTGGCCGAAGCGGTCGGCGAGTTCTTCGTAGATCTCGAAGAGCTCGTCGCGGCTCCTGGCCAGCGAGAAGCGCTTGTAGAACATCAGGCGCAGCGAGGTGGCCTCGATATAATCCGACGGGATATAGGCCTCCACCGGCAGGTTGACCTCCGGCTCGATCTCCTCGGTGCCGTCGCGGCCCTGCAGGTCGTTGATCGTCTCTTCCAAGAGCTCGGTGTACAGGTCCAGGCCGACCGCCTGGACGTGGCCGGATTGGTCGTCGCCGAGCAGGCTTCCCGCGCCGCGGATCTCCAGGTCGTAGGTGGCCACCTGGAAGCCGCTGCCCAGCTCCGTGTGGGTCTGGATGACCTCCAGGCGCGCCTGGGCGTCCTTGGGGAGGGTGCGCTTTTTGGGGATCAACAGATAAGCGTAGGCGCGCTCGGTGCCGCGGCCGACCCGGCCGCGAAGCTGGTAGAGCTGACTGAGCCCGAAGAGATCGGCGCGGTTGACGATGATCGTATTGGCGTTGGGGATGTCCAGGCCGCTCTCGATGATCGACGAGCAGACCAGCACGTTCACGTCGCCCTCGATATACGAGAGCATGACGTCCTCGAGCTTCTTCTCGCCCATCTGGCCGTGGCCGACCGCCACGCGCGCCTCGGGGATGAGATCGCCGATATGGTTGGCCATCTCGTCGATGGTCTTGACGCGGTTGTGCACGAAGAAGACCTGCCCGCCGCGCGAGATCTCGCGCATGATGCCCTCGCGGATGATGCTGTCGCTGAATTTGGCGACGTGGGTGCGCACCGCCAGACGGTTATGCGGCGGCGTGGCGATGATCGTCAGGTCGCGGATGCCCAGCAGGCTCATCTGCAGGGTGCGCGGGATGGGCGTGGCCGTCAGCGTGAGCACGTCGATGCCGGTGCGCATCTCCTTGATCTTCTCTTTGTGCGTGACGCCGAAGCGCTGCTCCTCGTCGACGACCAACAGCCCCAGGTCCCTGAATTTGATGTCGTTCGACAACAGCCGGTGGGTGCCGATGAGGATGTCGACTTTGCCCTCGGCGGTGTCGTCGACGATCTTGTTGGACTCGGCAGTAGTGCGAAAGCGGCTGAGCGCCTCGACGCGCACGCCGAACTTCTCGCAGCGCTCGCGAAACGAGATGCGGTGCTGCTCGCACAGAATCGTGGTGGGCACCAAGACGGCGACCTGTTTGCCGTCCATCGCCGCCTTCACCGCCGCGCGGATGGCCACCTCGGTCTTGCCGAAGCCCACGTCGCCGCAGATCAGCCGGTCCATGGGACGCTCGCTGACCATGTCGGAGAGGGTCTCCTCGATGGCGCGCTGCTGGTCGGGGGTCTCCTCGAAGGGGAACGACTCCTCGAATTCGCGATAGAAATCGTCCGGCGGCGAGAACGCGTGGCCCTTGGCCATCTCGCGCTCGGCGTACAGCTTGAGCAGGTCGCCAGCGATGGCGCGGATCTGCTCTTTGACGCCCTCCTTGGTGCGCTCCCAGCGGCTGCCCCCGAGCTTGTCCAGCCGGATGCTGTCGGCGGCGCGGCCGATATATTTCTGCACGCGCCCGAGTCGGTAGACCGGGATATAGAGCTTGTCGCCGTCGGAGTATTCGAGGTGCAAAAAGTCGTTGCCGACCCCCTCGAGCTCCATATGCACCAGGCCGTGGTATTTGCCGATGCCGAAGTCGACGTGGACGACGTGATCGCCCGGAGACAGGTCTCGGAAGTGTGAGATCTCGGCATGCTCGGTGACCGACTTCTGCGAGTAGGTGGCCACGCGCTGGCCGAAGACCTCCTCGCCGCTGATCAGAGCGAGCCCGAGGTGCTCGGAGCGGAAGCCCCCGGACAGATGTCCCTTATAAATCTCGATGAGCGCGGCCGGCGGCGGCACCGGCTCGGTGACGTCGATGGGCGGCTCGAGGATCATCGGGTCCTCGCCGTAGCTCTTGAGCAGCGAGGCGAGCCGGTCGGCCTGACCGGCGGTGCGGCACGAAAAGCAGATCCGGCCGAAGCGCTCCTTCCAGCGGCCGATATGCTCGACGAGCATCTTGACGGTCTGCTCGACGCCGCGATTTTCCTTGCGCAGCCGCACCACGTCGCTGTTGGGGCGCGCGCGGAACTCGAAGGTGTCCCGATCGGCGGGCAGCTCGAAGGCCAGCTCGCCGGCAGCCGGCTGCATCGCCACGCGGCGAAGCTCCAGGCGCGCGGGGCGCGTGCGCACCCAGTCGACCAGCGACTCGGCGTCTCGATAATAGTGGTCGACGTCGAAGACCAACTCGCCCTTTTCGACGGCGAGTTGTTGTTCCTCGCGGCGGTTGCCGATCAGCCTTTGGGCCGCGTCGAGCGAGGTGTCCGGGTCGACCAGCACGACCAGCGCGTTGTCGGGCACGTAGTCGAGCAGGTCCGAGCTATGCTCGTGCAGCGCCGGCAGCAGCGCGTCGATGCCGATAAAGTGCAGGCCCGCCTGCAGATCGGCGACCAGCTCGCGGACCTGGCGGCTGGGAAATTGCAGCTCGTGCCCCAGCTCGCGCAGCTTCGTGCGGGCCAGCTCGACCGACTCTTCGTCCAAGATCTCCTGGCGCACCGGAAAGAGCGAGCACTCCAGGCGCTCCTCGACGGTGCGCTGGGTCTCGGCGTTGAAGGTGCGCATCTCGCTGATCTCGTCGCCCCAGCGCTCGATGCGCATCGGGTGGGTCTGGGAGGGCACGTACACGTCGACGATATCGCCGCGGATCGCGAAGGTCCCCGGGTCTTCGACCACTGGCACCTCGGTATAGCCACAATCGGCCAGGTAGGCGCGGAAATCCTCGTTGGACAGCTCGTCGCCGACCATAAGATGGCGCGAATGGCGCTGGAGCGCGTCGACGGGCAGCGTCTTTCGCACCGCCGCCTGGATGGGCGCGACCGTATAGCGCGGGGGCGCCTCGCCCATGAGCATATGCAGCGCGCCGAGGCGCTGCATGGTCAGCTTGCGCTCGGGCGAGGCGTTGTGGAACGGGCCGACGTCGAATTCGGGATAGTGCGCGACCCGATCGCAGAAGGGCGCGTCCTCCTCGATGACCCCCGAGGCAAAGAGCTCGAGGTCGTCGGCCAGGGTGCGCGCCTCGGACGCGGAGGGCGCGAGCACCACCAGCGGACGCTCGGTGCGCCGGCTCAGATCTGCCAGAACGCAGGCCTTGAGCCCGCCGCCGGCGCCGATGATCTGCAGGTGCGAGCGACCCTCCTGGAGAGCCCCGCACATCTGGTCCATCGGGTAGCTGCTCTTGAAGCGCGCCTCGGGCGCGGCCTTTGGCTGTGGGCCGGGCAGCGACAACTGGGCGTCGTCGCTGGAAGAGCCGTGGTGTGAAAGCGCCGTGTCTTCGTTACTCATAGCGTATCGAGTTGGTCTCGGGTGGGTGAGGCGCGCGCATGCGATGCCACCGAAAGCTCTTATGTCACCGATCGATAGAGTGTCAATCGGTGAGGGCCTTCGGCGTGCTACATCAAGGCGCCGGACCGGGCCGGTATTCCGCCTCGGCGCAATCCTTGCACCACCTCCGGGGGACCGGCAGCGAGCATTTCGACCGGCACATGTTGATCATCGACCACTGCTGAGGTACCGTTGTCATGGCTAAGACCCACTTCGAAGATGGCGAATGTGTCAGCGAAACACTGCTGGCTCACCATGAGACCGGTTCGACCATGAACGAGACGAATAGGGTAAAACAGGTCGCCAATGCCCTTGAGACAGTCCTCGAGGGCTTCCACCGAGACGAGTCCGGTGTGGCGATGACCGAGTATATCCTCGTCTTTACGCTGATCAGCTTTGGCGCCACCGTCGCGCTGATCGCCACCGCGGTCTATATCAAGGCCTACCGAGACTTTATGGTCTGGTGGTTTGGCCACCCCGCCGTCTGAGACGGGGTCGCCAGTCCACAGGGCTGTGACATGATGTCACACTCCCGGGTGGAGGATGGAGTTGTCATCGGCACCGATGGTCACCTCGAGCGCCGTCTGACGGTGGCTATTCGATGATTTAGATATGCTGGAAAGTTTTTTGACCGGTTGGATCGGAAGTTGCTTCATTAAGATAACGTAATCGAGTTGCCGAGTGCATGGCAGATGGCACCTAGCGGGCGGCATCGATCAAATAAGCGCAAACCGACGCAGCGAGTCGTTTCTTCGCGGAAATCAAAACTCGCCGAGTCGAAATCACCCCCTGAGGAGGAAGCAAAATGGAAGCTCTTAAAAGTCTTTTGGTCGCTTTTCACAATGATGACGACGGCGCTACGGCCACCGAGTACATCATTCTCTTGATCCTCATCGCATGCTTCGTCATCGCGATCGTCAAGGTCTTCGGTAGCACGGCCAGCTCCAAGTTCATGAAGGCCAACGACGCCGTCGACGGTAAAGTGACCTTCTAAGGCACTTTCTAGAGCACCATTCCGTTGCGCTCGCCCCTTAGCCGGCCGGCCGGGAGCGGGCGAGCAGGAGGCATCGGCGGGGTGACGCGCTCGGTGTCCTGTGCCAGACGGTACGAAGCCGGAGGTGATTCGTTTTCGCGAGTCGCCTCCGGCTTTCTTTCTTGAGACCACCTTCTCGACGCTGCTTTCTTGAAGGCGGACGCCTCCCCGGTATAAGCTGGCTGTCATGAAAACCTTCGTCGAATTCGAATGGTGGATCCAGCTACTCTTCTTCGGCCCGCTCGTCGCCTATCTTCTGACCGCGGCGATCTGGGACGGGGTCACCGCGTTCAAGAGCGAAGACAACGTCGGGCGCATCCCCAATAAACTCAGCTATTCGTCGGTCTTGGTAGGCCTGGTCTGCCACACCGCCGTGTCCGGCCTCGACGGCCTCCTGGCCGGGCTGCTCGCCGTGGCGGTGATCTTCGGGGTGGGGATATTCATGGCCGCCTTCAACCTGCTGGGCGGCGGCGACGTCAAGCTGCTGATGGGCGTGGGGGCGTGGTTGGGCCTGGGCGCCACCGGCGAGCTGCTCTTTTATGCGGTGTTGGCCGGCTCGGCGATCGGCCTGGTCTTGGCGCTATTTAGCGGCTACCTCAAGGACATGCTCGTGCGTATGTTTCGCTTCATGCGCGGGCTGTTCCGCATGGTCCTCTACAAGACCGATATGGTCCGCGAGAACCTCGAGACCGACGCGCGCTCACACATGCCCTTCGCCGTGCCCATCTTGGCGGGCGCCATCCTGGCCTATACCGAAGCCGTCTACGGCTGGCCGGGCCTGCTCGCCTGGTTCTTAGAGCCATTTGTAGCTGGTTGACTACCGTTGTGCTGATTGGCTGCTTTTCGCTGGTCTTGCGTCTTCGTGCAGCCTTGCCGGTTGACGCCGCTGTTCTTGGTTCTTGGTTCTTGGTTCTTGGTAAGGCGGTCAAATGGAAGTGTTGTACCAAGAACCAAGAACCAAGAACTTTAGCGTCATGCGACTAATCTTCATTACGGCGCGGTAGGTTCGGCAAGCATAGGACTGACGTGAAGCCAAGCCGGCAAGCATAGGACTGACGTGAAGCCAAACAAATCAACCGAGATCGCCATTGTCGGCGCCGGTGTCGCCGGGCTGGGGGTGGGCTGGAAGCTGGCGCAGGCCGGCCGGCAGGTGACCATCTTCGAGCGCGGCGAGGCCGGCTCCGGGGCGAGCAGGGCGGCCGCGGGCATGCTCGCGCCGACCGCCGAGGTCACCTTCGAGGAAGAGGCGCTGTTGCGGCTGGGCCAGAAGAGCCTGGCGATGTACCCCGATTTTGTGGCCGAGCTCGAGGAAGCCTCCGGCCTCGACGTCGACTACCGCAGCGACGGCACGCTGATGGTCGCCCTGGACGCCGACGACGCCGGCGCGCTCGACCACGTCTCTCGCTACCACCGCGAGCTCGGCCTGACGGTTGACAAGCTCGACGCCGAGCGCGCCCGCGAGCTCGAGCCGGGCCTGGCCCCCAACCTGCACTCGGCGCTGTTCATCGCCTCGGACCACCAGGTCGACCCGAGGCGGCTGACCGCCGCGCTGGCCGAGGCCTTCGTGCGCGCCGGCGGCCGGCTCGTCGAGCATACGCCAGTCGCGCGCATCGAATGCGACGAGCGTGTCGAGGCCGTGGTTATCGAGGCGGGTGAGCGCATCGCGTGTGATAGAGTGTTGGTGGCCGCGGGCGCGTGGACCCCTCAGATCGACGGGCTCGCCCGTGGTGTGCTCCCGTATATTCGCCCGGTGCGTGGCCAGATGCTCGCCGTCGGCCTCGGCGAGCCGGCGCTGTGCCGCCACGTCATCCGGGCCCCGGACGCCTACTTGGTGCCCAAATCCGACGGCCGGCTCATCGTCGGGGCGACCAGCGAGGAGATGGGCTTCGACCCCGAGCTGACCGCCGGCGGCGTCTTCGAGCTATTGCGAGGTGCCTGGGAGGTGCTTCCGGGCATCTACGACCAGCACCTGCTGGATATGTGGACCGGGTTTCGGCCGGTGACCCTGGATAACCTGCCCGTGCTGGGGCCTTCTGAGGAGGTCGATGGGCTGTGGTTTGCCACCGGTCACGGCCGAAACGGCATCTTGCTCACCCCGATCACCGCCCACGAGGTGGCTCGCGCCATCTTGGATGGCCGACCCTCGGATGCGTTGGCGGGCTTTACGCCGGCGCGCTTTGCAAGGTAGGCTGCGCGGCGTGCGGGGATTTTCACATAAATAGACGTAGAGTTGGAAGGAGTAGGACAAATGGCGAAGCGTTTTGTGGCGGTATTCGCTCTCGCTGCGACGATGCTGGTGGGCGGGCAGGCAGGCGCGCAGCAATTTACCGAAGGTGTACGTCCGGCCGGCATGGGTCAGGCCTATACCGGTGTGGCCAGTGGGGCTTCGGGCCTCTTCCACAATCCCGGCGGCATCGCCAGCCGGATGATGTACCAGATCGAGGGCACCTTCGATTATAACCCCTACGGCTCGGTGCTCAACGCCTCGGTCGTCGACAGCAAGACCAACCCCGACATCGCTGCGGGCGTGGCATATAGCTACTTCTTCGGTCGCGGCGACTTCGAGAACTTCATCGGCCACGACGTGCACTTGGGGCTGGCCCTGCCGGTGCTGCCCGAGCGCATCTCCATCGGCGTGGCCGGGCGCTACCTGTATCTGCAGGAGGGCGATCCCGAGGGCGACGTCGAGTTGATGAACGGCATCACCATCGACGCCGGCATCCTCTTTCGCGCGATCGATGAACTGCAGATCGGAGTCGCGGGCCGCAATTTGATCGACGTTTGCGAGCGCGAGCAGGAGTGCTCGGCCGTGGCGCCGACTCAGATCAGCGGCGGCATCAGCTACGGCACCGAGACCACCTTCTTGGTCTCCGCCGACGGCGGCATCGACCTGACCAGCGATCCCGACAATGTCCATCCCTTCTTCGAATTCGGCGCCGAGTACTTCGCCGGCGAGACCGTGCCTCTTCGGATCGGCTACCAGCGCCTGCAGGCCACCGAGCAGCACATCATCACCGCCGGCGGCGGCGCCAGACTCGACACCGCCGGCCTCGACCTGGGCTTTCGCATCGACCCCGAGGATACCGACCAGTTGTGGGTCAACGGTTCGGTGTCGGTATACTTCTGAGCCCCGTCACGCGGCCTTCCTCGCTCGAAGGGGAGAATCAACCGAGTGAGGCAGCAGCAGAGTGATGTAAACAAGTGACTGCTGCGGAAGGCAATTCCACAGAATTCGGGGTTCGACCTGTCACTGGCGACCATCCCTTGGTTTGGTTAGGTTGTGGAGCCGAACCATTGTTTTCTATCGGATTATCACAAGGAGTAAAGAACCCATGTTTTGCCGCATTATCTGTATGTTGATCTTGAGTGTCGGTGTCAGCACCGCCACCCTCGCCTGCTCGGACGACTCTGACTCCGGCAATAACGGCGCCGACGCCTCGACCACCGAAGACGCTTCGACGACCGAGGACACCTCGACGACCGAAGATACCTCGACGACCGAGGACACCT
>JBKGZI010000275.1:0-8393 GCA_046545675.1 Persicimonas sp. | reverse complement strand
CCGTCTTCCTGCTCTCCATCTTCCTGATCTGATTCTTCTCGCTCGCTCTGCGCTTCATCAGCCGCGTCTGCGTCGCCCTCCTCGGGCGCTGCCTGCTCGGCATCATCTTCGGCCGTCTCATCATCCGGGATGCCATCGACGAAGACCCGGAATCGATCGACATCCTCGTGCAAGTGAAAATAGCCAGCTACACGCGCGCCCAGCTCGATCTTCTGCGCCGTGTCGGCGGTGTCATTGGGTTCGGCCTCCAGCTCGTGCTCTGCGGGCGGGTGTGCCAACAGCTTGAGGCGATAGCTCGTCTCACGATCGTAGGACTCGCCGGCGCTGAGCACGACCCACACACCGAGGACGTCCGCCGGGATCTCGAGGTTGGGTACACCTGCCGCCCGGTCGGGCGGGACGCGAAACCTCAGATACGTCGACTCGAAGGAGCGGTGGGTATAGACGCGAACGTCTTGGGTCAGCCCGGCGATCGGGCTGACCTCGAGATTGAATACATCGCCCTCGAGCGCCTCTCGCGAGACATAGAAGACATCGCGGTCGCCGGGCCTGTCGTAAAAGCCCTGGATCTCGCCGGGTCCCTCGAGGCGGGTAGCCGCGTCGATATCATCGTTGGGCTCGGCCTCGACGGTGCCGCCGGAGAGCCGCTTTTGGAAGGAGATCTCGTAGTCGCCGGTAGTCCCATCTGCTCCGGTGATCGAGACGTGCTGGGGCGCCGACGAGACAGCCAAGATCGGGATGACCTCGGCCTCACCGGCGGCTCCGAGATTGTATTCGATGGGAGCGTCGTCGCCGCTGGCCATCTCGACGCGCACGATGGGGTCGAGCGAGTCGTCGGCGGGGCGAACAGTCAGCTCGACCTGCCACGACTCGTCATTTTTCGAGCTGAGCGCGTACCAGTCATCGTCATCGCCGTCGCCGATCGATCCCTCCACCGGCCGCGTGTCACCACCGAGCTCGACCCGCGTCGCCTGATCGACGGAGTCGTTGGGCTCCTGCTCGCGCGGCGCCGAGGACTCGCCCAGCGAGCGGCGTTTCTTGGCCTTCTCGACTTGCTCTTGGCGCTCGCCGGGATCGCTGATCATCTTACGGACGCGCTCCTCACACTCGCAGGAGGCCAGCGGCAGGAGCACGACAAGACAGGGGATGATCAGTCGGAGGGGATACTTCACTTGCTGTTATAACGCTTGATGAGTTCGTCAGTCAGATCCATCGAATCCTTGGCAAAGAGCACCGACGACTCGGTCTTCTCCAAGACGAGGTCGTAGCCTCTGTCATCGGCGATCTTGGAGATGATCGTCTCCATCTTGGCGAAGATCTTTTGGGTGGCCTTGCTCTCCTTCTCGGCGAGCTCACGCTGCATCTCCATATACAACTGCTGGAGGGCGGCCATCTGCTGCTGCAGCTCGATGGCCTTCTTGCGCTTGGCCTCGTCGTTCATCATCTCGGCGCCCGACTCCAAGCTCTGCTTGAGCTTTTTGACGTCTTCTTGCTTGGTGGTCAGCGTCTGTTGCTTGGACTCGAATTCCTTTTTGAGCTTGGCCTTGGCCCTCTTGCCATCTTCGACGCTGTTGAGCGCGCGCTGGAGGTCGACGTAGCCGATCTTTTTGACGTCCTGGGCGAAGACCGGAGCGCTGACCAGGCTCAGGCCCAATAGCAGCCCGGCGGCCAAGACAAGCGGGATGACGCGGCGAAATAGGCGAGTTCGATCGTTATACGCGCTCATAAATATGCTCCTATACTCTCGAAAAGCTAAATGAAATGCCGATTAAAAGGCGTTTCCGATGCTGAAGTCGAATACGACCGGCTGCTCGTCTGTAAGACGTGACAGCGGGATGCCCCATTCAAAACGCAGCGGGGCGATCGGGCTGAGCCAGCGGAATCCAAACCCGACCGAGGTCCGCAACGCGTCCTCGTATCGATCGTCCTCGTCGGCAAAGATATCCGGTGTGAGGACAAAGGACTGGTCATTGTCGAAGGCGTTACCCATATCGCTGAAGACTACGCCCTTGATGCCAGCCGCAGTGAAGATCGGAAACTCGATCTCGGCGGTGAAGATCATTCTCTTATTACCGCCGATGCGGAATTCGTTGAGCCTGGCTCCCGGGTCACCCGTGGAGGCCGCGACCTCGCGGACAGGCCCGAGCGTATAGCGCTCGAAGCCACGCACGGTCGTCGGGCCACCGACGAAGTAGCGCTCGAAGAGCGGCACGTCGCCGTTGGGGTCGACATTGGTCACGTAGCCCATCTCGGCCTGAAGCCGGAGGACAAACTCCCAAAACATGGGCATATACCAGCGAGTCTCCAAATCGAACTTGAGAAACTCGTTTTGGCTAAACGTCAAACCGCGGTCTGCAAATTCCACCTTTCCGGAATGATAGCTGCCTTCGGTGGGGAAGAGCCGGTTGTCGCGGCTGTCGTAATTGACCGCTCCCTGCAGGCTGCTGGTCAGCCCGCCGCGAAACAGAGAGCCGGTGCCGTCGCGATCCTGGTCGGTCCGCCCGCCGGCGCTGATATCGACATCCTCGAGCTTATAGGTCGCCGAGGCGACCAGGTCGCCGGGGATGTCCAGATTGAAGGCCTCCGAGATCGGATAGCCGAACGTCAGGTTGCCACCGGTGGACTGGCGGGTGAAGTCCTGGAAGGCGTACTCGAAGTTGTACAAGTCGAAGGAGAACCTCCACTGGCTGCCCAGCAACCACGGCTCGGTGAACTTCAGATTGAATAGCGTGCGGATGCTCGACAACTGCGCCTGAAACGACAGGCTCTGGCCGCGGCCGAGCAGGTTGTTCTGCGAGATCTGAGCGTTGGCGATGAAGCTCTCTGCGCTCGAGAAGCCCGCGCCGACCTGGAAGGTGCCCGTGCGCGTCTCGTTGACCTCGACGCGGGCGTTGATCAGATCGTCTCGAGCACCGCGCTGGGTGGTGATATCGACCTCGTCGAAGAAGCCCAGCCGCTGGATCTCGCGGCGTGAGGCCTCCATCTTGGAGGCCGAAAACAGCTCGCCCTCTTCGATCCTGAGCTCGCGGCGAATGACGTTGTCGCGGGTCTTGGCGTTGCCGACGATATCGATACGCCCGAAGTAGACCTGGTTGCCCTGCTCGATGTCATAGGACAGATCCACCGAGTTGTCCTCGGGGTTGATACGCGTGAGCGGGTTGACGTTGACGTAGGCGTATCCGGCGTTGCGGTACAGGTTTCGGATCCGCTCGATGTCCCTGCGCATGGTGCCGTAGCTGAATACCGCGCCCTCCTCCAACTCGACCAGGTCGAGCAACTCGTCCTTCTCCGAGATCAGCTCGCCGCGCACGTCGACGCTTCCTGCGAAGAATTGGTCCCCCTCCTCGATATCGATGGTCAGGTACAGATAGCGTTTGTCGCGCGACAGGCGGATCGACGGCTGAGCGACGTTCACCTGCACATAGCCCTTGTCGTAATAATAAGCAGTCAGGCGCTGGAGGTCGGCCTCGAAGGCGTCCTCCTGGAAGGTTCCGAAGTCGGTCAAAAACGAGAAGTAACTGCCCTGGCGGGTGGCCATGATATTGGCCAACTCGTCGTCGGGGATATTCTCGTTGCCCAGGAAGGTGATCTTTTTGACCTCGACCTTGGCGTACTCGACGATCTCGAAGGTGACGACGGCCAGGTCCGGACGGTCCTCACGCGCGGAGATCTCGTAATCGACCTCGGCGAGGTAATAGCCCTCCTCGGCGTAGAGTTCGCGAATCTTCTCGGCGTTTTGCTGTACGCGCGCCACGTCCAGAATTGCGAAGCGCTCCAGGTCGACCACGTCGCCGATCTCCTCGTCATCGAGCTCGTCGTTGCCCTGGTAGCGGATCTCGGCGATCGCCGGCTTCTCGTCGACGATGAACGAGACGACCAATTGATCTTCGGCGGTCACGGTGGCGTCGACGCGAATATCGCGGAAGAAGCCCAGGTCGAAGACGCGCTGAATGTCGTCGGAGACTTGCTCGAGGTCGAGCGGCTGGCCGGCCTCGGTCTGAACGCGCTGGAGGACTGATTCGGCCTCGACCCGGCGATTGCCGACCACCTGTACGCGGTCGACCAACTCGCCTTCCCGAGCCGCGCGTCCCTCGGGGACGCTGGCAGTCTCGGCAGGCTCGAGCGCCTCATCGGGGACCTCGTCGGCCTCGAGTTGCTCTTCGCGCAACTGGTCGCCCATATCGCGGCGTGGATCAGGCTGCTGAGCCTGGACGGCTCCCGCCAGCCCGCTGAGTATGCACAGCATGGCCACGAGAGCCACCAGCCAGCGGCCAAGGCGGCCTCGGAGGTGGTGATCAGTGGGGTGTCTTTGCGCCTGTGGGCGCTTGCGACGAGCGCAGCTCACGATTTCCCTTGTGTGCGCACCGGGCACATTCAATCAAACCAATAATCTGACGATCATTCATTTACTGACGCCCGCACAGCGAGCGCCGAGCCTATCGCGCCGGCCTCGAAGAGCCGACCGGTGAAGACTTAACCGTTAAGCATCCTATCGGCAACCTCATCGCCTTCTTTTGCACGGGCGCGAAGTTGCTTGGGGTCCGTAGGTTCCGCGTGGAGCAGCTCGTCGGGGACCCGGCCCTCGACCTTGGGGTCGCCGGGCTCGAAGGGCAGCAATTTGCCCTGATCGACGACCAACTTGATGGGCATCTCCTCGGCCAGACGAGGGTCGTGGGTGACGACGATGACCGTCACCCCCGTCTCCTCGTTGAGCTCACGCAAGACTGCGTGTATCCCAGCCCCCGTCTTCAGGTCAAGGTTTCCGGTCGGTTCGTCGGCGAGCAAAAGCCTCGGCTTCATATACAGGGCGCGGGCGATCGCCACGCGCTGCTGTTCGCCGCCGGACAATTCACCGGGCTGATGATGCAGCCGCTCGGCCAGGCCCACCTGGCCCAATAACTCTTCGGCGCGCGCCTGTGCATCGGCGCGGCCGTGGCGGGCGATCAAACCCGGCAGCATCACGTTCTCGAGCGCCGTAAACTCGGGCAGCAGGTGGTGGAATTGGAAGACGAACCCGACCTCTCTGTTTCGAAAGGCGGCCAGCGCCGACGACGAGCGTGAGAAAAGATCCTCGCCGTCGAAGGCGATACTGCCGGAGGTCGGCTCGTCGAGGGTGCCGATGACCTGCAAGAGGGTGCTCTTGCCGGCTCCGCTCGGGCCCATGATGGCCATGCGGTCTCCGGGATAGGCACGAAACTCCATATCCTCGAGCACCGTCAGCGTCTTACCGCGATGCAAGAAGCGCTTGGTCAGCCTGCGGGTTTCGAATAACGGGGTCTGCTCGAAGCCTGCCCCATCGGCACTGTTTATCTTAGCGTTAGTCATAGCGAAGTCCGTCGACCGGTTTGAGTTTCGATGCCAGATAGGCCGGATAAACCGTGGCCACCCAACTGATGAGCAATGCGCAGACGATCACCGCCACCACCTCCCAGGTGTTGACGTCGACCGGCAGCGTCGAGATGTAGTAGACCTCCGAGTCCAGCGGCACTCCGTAAACCCTCAGATAGGTGCAGATGCCCAAGCCGAGCAACAGGCCGATGAACGCGCCCAGCGCCCCGATGACCAGCCCCTGGAATTGGAAGATGCGCCGGATGCCGCCGTCGGAGACGCCCATCGACTTTAAAATGGCGATGTCGCGCGCCTTCTCGATGACGATCATGATGAGCATCGCGACGATGCTAAAGCTGGCCACCAAGATGATGAAGGTCAGCACCACGAACATGGCGATCTTTTCGAGCTCGAGGGCAAAGAACAGACTGCGATTCATCTCCTGCCAGTCGAGCACCTCGAAGGCCGCGCCCAGCTCCTCTCGGAGAAGATCGCCGATTGCGATCGCCTCTTCGGGGTCCACGGTCTTGATCTCGACGCCGGTGGCCCCCTCCCGATTCAAAAAGGCCGCGGCGTCCGAGAAGGTCGTATAGGCGTAGTTGGCGTCGTATTCGTACATACCGGTCCGAAAGACCCCGACCACCCGAAACGGCCGGCTCCTGGGCATCATGCCGGTCGGGCCCATCTCTCCGTCGGGGGTGACGATGTTGACCTCGTCGCCCAGGTCGACCTGCAGCGAGCGGGCGAGCTCCGGGCCGATGAGAATGCCGGGCAAGCTGCCGCCGGGGAGCTCGTCGTCCGGCTTGTCGTCCCCGGCGTCCTCGCCGTCGCCGAAGATCGGCGGCATGCCGCTGTCCTCCTCGTCCTCCGCGTCCTCCTGCTCCTTCTGGTCCTCCTCGCCGATGATCGGCGGCATGCCCGCCTGGTCATCGCCTGCCGAAGAGCCGTCTTCGGCGGACTCCGCCTGGCCAGTTTCAGGCTCTGGGAGCTGTCGCGAGCCCTTCTCATCGCCGCCCACCTTGTCTTTTTCGTCTTCGTAGTCGTCGCGCTCTTTGTCGATCCGATCGAGGATCTCGTCGATATCGCGATCGCGATCCTCGGCGAGCTCGTCGAGCAGCGGCGCGGGGTCCTCCAGGTAGGATAACTCGCCCTTGCCTTTGTCGATGGCCTCGGGCAAGTCGCTGACCTGCCCGACACGATCGGGGTCGACCCCACGCAGCACCACACCGCTGAGGTTGGTGGGGCTCGAGATCATCAACTCGGCCTCGATATACGGCTCGGCGCCGGTCACCCCGTCGACCTGCATGACTCGCTGGGCGATCTCGTCGGCCTCGACGATATCACCGTCTTTGGCGTCCTGGACGACCACATGTGCTTTGGTGCCCAGGATTTTGTTCTGCAGATCTGCCTTAAAGCCGCCCATCACGCTCAACACCACGATCAGCGCGGTCACCCCGAGGGCGACCCCGCCGATCGAGATCAACGTGATGATGCTAACCACTTGGGTTCGCTTCTTGGCCATCAGATAGCGAAGCCCGATAAAACGTTCGTAGGACATGACGGCTTAAAAGCCCGTGTAGAGAGGTGCGTAGTCAGATCACGCAATGAGCGACAGGGATCGATCAGCTTGCTTCGGCGTGCTCCTCTTCGTCGGTGGCCCCCTCTTGGAGGAGGAAAGCCTCGATGAATTCGTCGAGATCCCCGTCGAGGACCGCGTCGGTATTGCCGATGGTCACTCCGGTACGCAGGTCTTTGACCTGCTTGTAGGGGTGGAGCACGTAGGAGCGAATCTGGCTGCCGAAGGCGACCTGCTTTTCCTCGGCGTGATCGGCTGCGGCGCGCTCCTCGCGCTCGCGGACCTCTTTTTCGTAGAGCTTGGCGCGAAGAACCTTCATCGCCGTGGCCCGGTTTTTGTGCTGGGAGCGCTCGTTTTGGCATTGCACCACGATGCCGGTCGGCTCGTGGGTCATGCGCACCGCCGAGTCGGTCCGGTTGACGTGCTGGCCGCCGGCGCCGGAGGCTCGATAGGTGTCGATCCTCACATCCGAGGGATCAATATCGATCTCGATATCGTCGGAGATCTCGGGGGCCACTGCGACCGCGGCAAAGCTTGTGTGACGACGGCTGTTGCTGTCAAAGGGGCTGATCCGCACCAGACGGTGCACGCCGGCCTCGGCTTTGAGCAGCCCGTAGGCGTAATCGCCGCTGACCAGCATATCGACGCCCTTGATGCCGGCCTCCTCACCGCGCTGCTCGTCGGTGATCTCGACCTTCCAGCCCTTCTTCTCGAAATAGCGCAAATACATGCGCATGAGCATCTGAGCCCAGTCTTGGCTCTCAGTGCCGCCGGCGCCCGCGTTGATCGAGAATACGGCGTTGTGGTCATCGTGCTCGCCGCCGAGCATCCGTCGGGTCTCCAACTCGGCGATGGCCTTCTCGGTCTGCTCGAGCAGCCGAGATGCCTCCGCCAGGGAGTCCTCGTCGCCGCCGACCTCTGCGGAGAGCTCGACGTAGACACGCGCCTCTTCGAGGTTGGTTCCCTGCTGCTCGATACTCTCGAGCAGCGCCTCGACGTCGCCGCGCTCTTGCATCAACTCCTGGGCGCGATCGGAGTCGTCCCAGAATCCAGGGGCTTGGCTGATCGCGTCGAGTTCTTCGAGGCGCGCCTGCTTTTGCGGCAGGTCAAAGGTACCTCCGGAGCTCGTCGAGGCGCTCTTGGAGCTCCTCGCGCTTTGCGCTCAATTCGTTACTCATGGTCGGATTCCGATGGGGGTCTATTCTGTGCGCAAATGCGCTGTGAAATCTTCTAGCGGTAGCTTGTGCATTCCGGCTGTAAACAATGAATCGGAGCGCCCGTCTATTCCGTTGACAAACGCGCCCCGCAACCGCGCGGGTAAGGTGGAGGTATGTAACGCGGTCGGGGTCGGAGTGTCAATTGGTGGGGCGGTAGTGGGTGTGTTCATCGTCGGTAGGTTGGCAGAAGATGCCCTCCCCTTCTCTCCGCTGCACTCCCACTGGAACCGGATCGGAGGGTGCAATTTGGGAGCAGATATAAAAAAATGGGT
>JBKGZI010000274.1:0-8423 GCA_046545675.1 Persicimonas sp. | reverse complement strand
GCTTTGGATGAGAAAAACTCGTAACCGTTCAGGGGGTTCATGGAAAAATGCGCTCGCCGGACACTTTCTCAGTTGCCGAAACCCCATCGGTTCCCATGACTTAACGGAATGAAAGAGCCGACGCCTGACAAGCGCGACGAGCGCATTGCTGAAATGGAAGCCGACAACAAGCGGCTTCGTGATGAGCTCGCAGATCGAGACACCGAAATTGCGGCTCGTGATGCCGAACTCGCCGAGCTTCGCCAGGCGCATCTTCTGCGGGAGTTTCATCAAATGGCCCAGCGCGACGGACCTGTAGGGCGCATCGGCGAGCAGCTCGAATCGTTGTGCCGCAACCTGCAGCGCGAGTGGGCGAAGGTGCGCGAAGGCGAGCGCGACCGACAAGATTTCGTGGCCTGGGTGCGAAAGAAAGTCCGGCCCAGATGGGAGCGGCTGCTTCGGCGCGCCGACCGGCTTGGCAAAGAGGCGCCGGCAGTGGTCAGGTGGCTCATCGACGAGGAGCACATCGAGGTTGCGTGGACATTTCTGGACCACGAGGGACTCGAGCCGACCAACAACGGCGCCGAGAGGGCGCTTCGGGGGCCGGTCATCCAGCGCAAATTGTCGTGGGGCTCGCAGAGTGAGGAAGGACTGAGGCTGATGGAACGACTGTGGACGACCGCGGAGACGTGCCGGTTGCAGGCCACGAGCCTGCTCGATTACATCACCGAGGCCGTTGCGAGCTTTCGCGATGGCCGCCCAGCGCCTATCCTCGTGGAGTGCTAAGCCGCATACCACCGATGACCCCCTGAACGCTTACTAGCCGTCTGTAAGCCGTCTTTCATGGTTTCCCATTCTTCTGAGTCGTGATGAGCTTTTTCTTTACGTATTCTGGGTCCTTTTCTCTACGTTCGGTCGCCCACGGCGTAGAGGTGCTCAACAAGTGTGCGCACCATTTCGAGCAGCTTCGTGCAAAGGAGATCACCCGACAGAAGTTGCGCCTCGACTTCAAGGGCGGGCTGTTTCGAATGGTCCACAACTGGAATCTTTTGGTTCCAATTGGCAGCGGTTCAATTTCAGTAGTAGACGGCGCCCCGCCTCGGCTTGTCTTTGACCTAAACTTTAATTCCTTGGCCTTAGCTACGGCGGTGATACTTGGGCTAGCGTTTGGCTCGAAAGCGGCTTTCGAAGGCAGAATGGGCGCCATCGAATGGGGTCCTGCTGTTATTCTTTGGATATTGCTCGTTGGGGCGAATTACGTCATTTCCATTTTTCGCTTTAGAAGGTTTCTAGCTAGTATTGTGTCGGATGTGCCGCACGACACTGTCGAAAAATGAAGAGATCGACGGGCGACGGAGAAACGTGAGCACGAAGTTGAGGTCCGAAAGCATCGCGAGCAAACACTGGTCGGCAAGCGTCCAGTTGCAGCCTTCGGCCTTCGAGGCCGACGTAGTAGACGACGCCATCGAGCCAATACATTTCTATGCCTACATGGCGATACCTTCGCTCAGTGTGTGCAGTGATGAAGGAGTATGATGCCAACGCGTGAAAGTCGAGTCTGACGAACAGTTAATCCACTTCAGCAGCTATCCGGGCGACCAAGATGTGTGCTCGAGCGGTCAAAGCCTAGAAGACAATGCTTGGAAAGCAGGAGACGCCGGAAGAGGCTGAGAAGCGTGCGAAAATGGCCAAAAATCGTCGCGAGAAAAACGCCCCGAAGAAAAAAGTAGCCCAAACAGCGTGCGCGTTAACCACCTCCGGGCCGGGATCCCGATGAGCCGACAGAGTCAACCCGCACGAGTAGCTGACTGACGTGATCATACGGATCCAACATCACCCGACATCACGCGTTGACGAGTTGCTTCCCGACCTGCGGAAGCCGCCTGACTGGCAGACGGGTCGGCTCTACGCTTCGAAAGAGCGAGTCAACTAGACTCGAACTTCCATGCTCCGGATCACGGGTCCGACAGTGAGCACATCGAGACCGTCTCTACCGTTCCGCTGCTCAACTGAAGTGTGACGTCCGAGTCGCAAACGGTGAGTTGGTTGTCGTCAATGCCTCCCGAACAGTCGCCATTATCATCGCACAAACGAGAGCACCTGAAGATGCGGGTGTGACACTCTTTGGTCGTGCCACCTTTGGGAATCCGGCAGACCGTCATATTGCCCGAATCGGAACAATCGGAGTCGCTGTTGCATGAAGCACCAGTGGGCGAGTCGATCGACAAGCACGCACCGCTCTGACAAAGCGAGTTGTCGCCGACGCCGCCAGCCGCCGCTTCACACTCGTCGCCAAGCAGACCCTCGTCTGGGTCATTGGTATTGACGATGTTCTTGCGAATACAGATCTGGTCGACTTGGTCTTCACGCACATTCTCGTTGACTCTGCAGGCGTGTTCGACGAGGTCGCCGTCCGAGTTCGTGAAGTCGAGGCCGGCACAATCGCCATTGTCCGAGCAACCGCTATTGCAGAAGCCGAGGTCGCTGTCGCCGACCGGATACGTCGTGCAGATTTGGCCGGCCGCGCATTGGCTATCGTCGGCGCACATGACCGAGCATTCGTCGCTATTGCCGCTCAGGCAGATGCGCTCGCGGCAGTCGCTCGATTGGGTGCAGTGATCGCCCAGCGAGGCCGGTGCGTTCGAGTCGGGGAATTGGCAATAACCCTCGCGCTCGCCGTTGCCGACCGAGCGGATCTCGCTGCACACGCGCACGCCGTCCGAGCAGGTGCCGGTGTCGTCGCAGCGCTCGTCGGGCAGCGTCTCGCAGACGTTGAAGGCGCCGCTGAGCGACTCTTTGAGGATGGTATTGGCCTCGCAGCGCTGGCCGGAGGCGCATTGGTCGCTGAGCTCGCAGGGCGCCGCGCAGTGGTCGGCTAGGCAGACGAGGCTGGCGCATTCGGCGTCGTCGGTGCACTCGGAGCCGGTGGCCTTCCCGCCGGCCTCCGGCACGCAGACCGACTCGAGTGCGTCTTCATCGGCGTTGGGAACGATGGCGCAGGTGGTGCCCGCACCACAATCGTCATTCGAATCACACACCGGCGGATCTTCGGCGACGCAGACGCTCAGGTCGACGCTGCCGCCGGCCCCGTCGTCGACGCTCGCGGTGCCGCATTCATAGCCCGCCGCGCTGCAATCGGCGTCGTCGACGCAGGGGATCGTGCAGACGTCGCGAAAACGGCCGTCGTGGCAGAGGTTGGCCGCGCAACCGACGTCGGCCGTACAGATATTGCCCAGACCGCCACCGCCGTCGTTCTCGGCGCGGCAATACATCTCCACGCCAGCGTCGGAGCGATCGATATAGCAGACCTCGCCGATGGGACAGTCATCCTTGCTGGTACAGGGAGTGGGCGTCTCGTCACCGCCATCGGGGTCGTCACCGCCATCGGGATCGTCACCGACGTCGGGATCACCGCCGCCGTCGTCGGCATCCTCGCCGCCACCGTCCGTCGTGTCCTCGTCGCCACCACCGTCGGTCGCATCCGATTCACCACCGTCGTCGGCGTCCTCGCCGGTCGCGTCCACGCCGGCGTCGACCTCGCTCGAGTTATTGGCCGAGGAGGCCGGATCATCGGTCCCGCACGCCGCAACCAGGGCCACCAACACATATATCGACAACAAGCACACTAATTTCCGCATCATCTGCTCCATTTTCGAGAGTCACATTCGTTGAGACTCCCGCGGGTCCCATTTCATTCAATAGCCGGAGTATAACGCGGTGCGTTATAGATTAAAAATTTGTTTATTGGGAGGAACATCCCGGGAGGTTTTAGGCCGGCTCGAAATCCAACGACACCGAATTGATGCAATAGCGCAGCCCCGTCGGCTCCGGCCCGTCCGGAAAGACGTGGCCCAGGTGCGACTCGCAGTTGCCGCACACCACCTCGATGCGCTCCATCCCGTGGCTGCGGTCGGCGCGCTCCTCGACGGCCTCCTCGGCGATGGGCGCAAAAAAGCTCGGCCACCCGCTGCCCGATTTGTATTTGGTCTCCGAGTCGAACAGCGGCTGGCCGCACGCCGCGCATTTATACACTCCGGGCTCGTCGGTCTCGTACAATTCGCCGGCAAAGGCCCGCTCGGTGCCCCCCTCGCGCAACACACGGTATTGCTCCGGGGTGAGCTTCTCTCGCCAATAGTCTTCGGATCTCTGTCGGTCGGTGCTCATGGTGGGCTCCTATTTGCACGTTGGAGGTAGGAACAACTCGCGTAGAAGGTAGGGGCGCATCGCGTCGGATCCAAGAGCGTATGCGACCCTCCCCACTCGAAACGAAGTGGAGAGAAGGGGAGGATCAAGGTGGGGCCTTGTGCGGCTGGCCAACCGAGCGGGTCATCCAACCCGTCAAACGGCCCCCACCTTGATCCTCCTTTATGCGGGTCGACCGTGCCACCTTTGAACTGCGAAGGCGGGGAGGGTAGCTTTGCACATCGGCTACGCTCGGGAGCGAAGATCGTTGCCCCATTGCCCCAACCCCCCGATTATGCGAAAGTTTCGCGCACCCGGCAGCCGCCGGCCCGTGAGCCACCCGCAAGCCCCTTCGTCATGCTAAAGGTCTGGTACTCCAATCAGCTCGATCGCCTCGTCGACGGCTTGGTCGACGCAGTCGACTACGAGCGGCAGCGCAGCCAGAGCAGCGTCTTCGAGCGCACGCCGGTGGTGGTGCCCAATTGGAATATGGAGACCTACCTCAAATTCGGCATCGCCCGCCGAAGCGGCATCGCCGCGCATATGCAATACCAGCAGATGGGCGACTTTTTTGCATCGCTGCTGCCCGATGACGGGCGTTTTCGGCTGCTGTCCAACGCCGCGCTGCAGTTTTTGGTGGTCGACGCGCTCTGCGATAAGAAGCTCGTGGCGAGCGCGCAGATGAAGCCGGTGCGCCGCTACCTGGCCGCCGCCGGAGACGACCCCGACGCGCTCGAGCAGCGTCGCTTCCAGCTCGCCGCACACCTGTCGGAACTCTTTGATAATTATGGGTTTACTCGCCCTCAGATGGTGCGGGCGTGGAGCGAGGAGCCGCTCTTCGACGGGCCGCGCTGGGGACGCATCGAGCGCTGGCAGCGCGCGCTCTGGCTGGAGCTCTTCGGCGAGGGCGGGCGCATCGAGGCCGTCGCCGAGGAGGGCGGCACGCGACCGATCTTGCTGTCGCAGCTCTTCGAGCACCTCGATCCCGACGAGCTCGACCTGCCGGGCGCCTTGCACTTCTTCACGCCCGGCCACCTCGGCCTGGCCTTCGAGGAGTTGCTGGGCGTCATCGGCCAGCGCACCGAGGTCTATGTGTGGGCGTTTAACCCGTGCCGGGAGTATTGGGAGGACGTGGTCACCGACGCCCAGGAGGAGAGCGAGCTGCTCTCGAGCACCGCGGTCGACGGTGGCCAGTTGATGCTGGCGGTCGACGAGACCTTCTGGGAGCCCGAGAAGTTCCCGCTGCCGCTGAGGCTGTGGGGCCGCGCCGGCCGCGACCAGATGCGCATGCTCAACCGACTGGCCGGCCACGACGCGCGAATGCTTTTTTCTGAGCCCATCACCGGCGGCGCCAAGACGACGCTCCGCCAGATCCAGCAGGATGTCCTGACCCTCGAGCGCGAGCGCGAGGAGCCCGTCGCCGACCTCGACGACGACAGCATCCAGATCTTTGCCTGCTCGGGCATCCAGCGCGAATGCGAGGCCATCGCCAACGAGATCTGGGCGCTCATCCGTGGCGAGCGAGAGATCCCGGACGACCAAGAAAGCGAAAAGCCGCTCCAATTCAACGATATCGCGATCGTCGTCAACTCCGACCAGCGCGCCGAATACCAGACGCACCTCAAGTCCGTGCTGCGCGACGTCCACGACATCCCGTTCAATATCGTCGACCTCGACGCCGCCTCCAATAGCCGGCTCATCGAGGCCATCGAGCTGCTGATCGACCTGCCGTTTGGCGACTTCAAACGCCGCGAGCTGCTCGAGCTTCTGACCCATCCGAACCTGGTCGCCAATTTCCCGGAGGTCGAGCCGCAGACCTGGCTCGACTGGTGCGACGAGCTCAATATCCTGCACGGCGCCGACCACTCGGACCACGCCGACACCTATATCGAGGAGGACCTCTTCAATTGGGATCAGGGTCTCAAACGCCTGGTGCTCGGCGGCTTTATGACCGGCGAGCCCAGCGGCGACACGCGCGCGTTCAGCCACGGCGGGTTCGACTACCTGCCCCACGAATACCCGCACGGCGAGGCGACCAGCGCCGCGCGGCTTGTGATGTGCGCCCGCTCGCTGATCGACGACGCCAGGCGCTGCCGCGACGGAAAGCGCACCCTGGCCGATTGGTTCACCCTGATCGCCGAGCTCATCGAGGACCACCTCGCCCCGACCGGCGACGACGAGGAATTCGAGCTCATGCGCTGCCGCCGACTGCTCGGCGAGCTCGCCGACGCCGATCTGACCGGCCGCGAGGTCTCCTACCGCGTCGCCCGCGAATTCGTCGGCCGCACGCTGTCGAGTCTGGAGGGCCGCCACGGCCAATATTTGGCCGATGGCGTGGTCGTCTCGTCGTTTTTGCGGGCGCGGCCGATCCCGTTTCGCGTGGTCTTCGTGGCGGGCATGGGCGAGGCCTACTTCCCCTCCTCCGACGGCTCCGACCCGCTCGACCTGCGCCAGGCCAAATGGCAAGAAGGCGACGCGCGCCGGCGCGACAAGGATAAATACGCCTTCCTACAGACGCTGATGTCCACCCGCGACCGGCTCTACTTATCCTACGTCTCGCGCGACAGCCGAACCGGTGAGGCGCTCGAGCCGTCGTCGGTCGTGCGCGACCTGCAGCATATGCTCCAACAGAGCTATTTGGGCCGCGAGAAGGCCGCCCGCTGCGTGCGAGAGCACCCACTTCGGCGCTTCGACGAGGCTTATTTCGACGAAGACGCCGAAGAAGTGTCCAGCCTCGGGCCCAATTACCACCCTGAAGCACGCCGAGAGGCCGCCGCCCGAAGGCTGCGACAGAGCCTCTTCGAGCATTGCCGCCAAGAGGGCGTGCCCTTCCCGGAGCTCGACCTGCTCGAAGACGCCCTCGACGCCCCGAACCGGCGCCGCCTGCACCAGGTGCTCGGCACCTACGACAAGCCGGCGCCTTCCGACGGCACCGACGACGGGGCTGACGAGGTCTCCCTGACCTTCTCGCAGCTTCGCCAATTCCTCGAGTCCCCGCTGCAGGCATCGGCGCGCTGGGTGCTCGGCCTGCGCACCGAAGACGAGGACGACGTACTCGAGCGCGAGGACGAGTCCTTCGAGTCATCCTACGTCGGCTCGCTGCTGCTCGCCCGCGACGTCTTCACCCAGGCGGTCACCGAATCCGCGCCCCGAGAAGAGCTCGATTTCTCGGCTATCTACGAGGAGCAAGCGCGCTATCTGGAGCTCAAAGGCGAGCTGCCCACCGGTCCGTTTCGCACGGGTGAGCGCACCCGGCACCTGGAGCTGATGCGAACTTGGCGCGAGAATCTGGGCATTCTCGGCGTCCCCTGCGACCGCCCGCTCCAACAAAAACGCTTCGGCCGCGCCCAACGCCACGCCCCCGTCGACGAGATCTGGGACTCGCTGAGCTTCGACCTCCACCTGCCGGTCCCCAACAACCCGGACCGCACCCACCGCACCCGCGTCGAGCTCTTCGGCGAGTCCGAGATCCTCGACGCCAGCCTCGCCACCGCGGTCACTCTGGTCTCCCGAAAACGCGCCAAGGGCCGCGACTTCCTGCGCGGCTTCATCACCCACCTCGCGCTGGTCGCCGCCGGCAAGCTCGAAGACACCGCCTCCTTCGACCTGGTCATCGTCCCCGGCCGCTCGCTGGCCAACGCCCGCAAGCTCTCCAACTACAAAAAGACCCTCAGCCCGATCTCCCGCGACCAGGCGCTCGCCTACCTCGAGCTGCTGCTGACCGATTACCTAAGCGGCGTCCACGACCACCTTTTGCCCATCGAAGCCGCCCTCGACTACCACGACCCCAAGAACGAAAAGCCCTTCGACGAACTCGTCCACAAGCGACTGACCAGCCGCTGGAGCTCCTGCAGCGCCCAATACGGCCCTGTCGCCCACCCGGAGCGATTCCCGGTGGCTGACAACGTCGACGAGCTGTTGGAACGGCGGTTGGGGCCGTTTTTGTCGCGTTTGGATAAGTGAGGTTTTGGTTTCGGGTTTCTTGGTTGGTCGGTTTGGTTGGGGGGGTGGGGTGGTTGTTGGGATTGCGCCTTTGGGCGTGGGTGGGTTTTGGGTTTTGGGTTTTGGGTTTCTTGTTGTGGCTAGCGGGAGGTTCGCGACTCCCAGAGACCCCTGCCGGTTTACCCGGCAGGTGAACCAGCTCGAGCGGGCTAGCCGGACGGTCGCGACTCCCAGAGACCCCTGCCGGTTTACCCGGCAGGTGAATCAGCTTGAGCGGGCTAGCCGGACGGTCGCGACTCCCAGAGACCCCTGCCGGTTTA
>JBKGZI010000273.1:0-8441 GCA_046545675.1 Persicimonas sp. | reverse complement strand
ATCAGTGCATCCAAATCAGTTGTATCAGCATATCAGCGTATCAGCGTATCAGCGTCATCCGCGGAGCCCGCGCGAGATTGTCGTGGACCACGTGGAAAAAGTGGGGAGACATCGAGGTGGCACCCAACGGACGCCCTACAACTCCGCGACTCGCAACCTCAAAAAGCGAAAGAGCAGCTTATTGAGGCCCCCTCCGACGTGCGCTGGACGGCGCGCACGCCACCTCCCCAGAATCTGGGGAGGGGTGGCAAGGCGGAGATCTCGGACCATCAAAAAGCAGCCATTTTGCGACTCGCCACCCCTCCACCGCTACGCGGGGAGGTGCCGAGCAACGCGAGGCGGCTTGTAGGGTGGGTGGCACCCAACGGACGCACAGGATCTGCGAGTGGGAACCCGCCTGAATTCTGCTATGATGTGGACATCGCCAATCCTATCTGCACCCCGAGGAGGGAATCCGATGCCGATCATCGAGCGAGTATTCGCGCTGCGACCGCGCCGTGTGCGGCCCATTATTAGCTTGTTGGTGCTATTCTTTGCAGCGGCGTCGTTGTGTGGCTGCTTCTCGCGGCTGACGGGCAACGCCGGGGAGTTCACGTTCGGGTATGAGACCGACATCCAGCTCGAGAACTTCAACAAGCCGCTCGCTCCGGGCTCGCGGCTGGATCTGGTGGCGTTCGAGGGGGCGACCGATACCGAGCAGATGAGGGTCGTCTCGGCGGAGTCGTCGGACACGTCGGTGTTGACGGTGGCGGCGACGACGACGCGTCACGCGACCATCGAGGCGGGCGAGGCCGGCCACGCAAAGATCACGATGACGGTGGAGAAATCCGACGGCTCGACCGTCGAGGACTCGGTATTCATGAACGTCGCCGAGCCGGTGGAGCTGGCGCTGGGGCATACGTGCGCCGACACCGAGCAGGCGGCCTATGAGGCCGACGGCCGGGTGGTGCTGCCCTTCGAGATGACCGCCGCCGACGGGCGCGCGGTCATCGGGGAGGCGTATCGGCCGGTGCGGGTGGAGCCCGAGGGCGCGCTCGATTTTGTGGCCAAACCGACCGGGCGCTCGGCGCTGGTATTCCGCGCCGGCCCGCCCGCCGACGAGGTCCGGGTGCGCTCGACGGTCGACAATACCTCGCTGGCGCTGCGCCTGGTGCAGCGCGCGGACATCGACGAGTTGCTGCCGGCGCCGTCGACCACTCACGCGCGCACGGTGGTCGGTGAAAACACCTTCGTGGCCGTGATGCCGATGGCCGGCGTCGATCCGGTCTGTCAGTCCCGCGCGCTCACCAAAGCGGAGAGCCTGACCCCCGAGATATGCCACGTCAGCGCAGACCTGGAGGGTGGAAGCAAGGACTGGAACCGCTCGCAGATGGCCAAGATCGAGGGGCGAAGCTTCGGGATGTGCCGCTATAAGATCATCTTGCCCGAGGCCGCCAGTGGAGACGGGCTCGAGACCACGCTGAGCATCCCGGTGGGCGAGTTTCCCGACGGCGAGGACGACGCGGTCGCCGAGCGGGGCCACCAGCGCGACCAGAAGCATCGCGACGCGATGCCGTGGTATCTCGCGCCGCTGCTGGCGCTGCTCAACCCCGCCCTGGCGGCTCCGTTTGCGTGGTGGCTGATGCGACGCCGCAACCGCCGCCCATCGTGACGAGAGGTGACTTGATTAATATGAGCAGTTGCGCATCTAATGAGTACGGCCTGAACCGACCTCCAAGAACGCAGGGAACGACATGATATCGCCAAGCTGGAGCATCGACGAATTGCTGAACGCGACGCGGACGTGGCGCCTGGGGAGTGTGGGTGTCCTGGCGGCCGCGGCGCTCGCGCTCGGAGGTTGTGCGGACGACTCGACCGAGCCGGGCAAGCAGATCGCCGGGGGCGACAATAATGTGGACCACGACGCCGGCTATCAGACCGGCGGCGGCAGCGGCGGCGGTGGCGGCGGCGACCAAGACGGTGGCTTCGCCGACTCCGACGACGAGCGCGAGGGTTTTTACGAGATCTCGGAGACCCGCTACAACGAGGAGGGCTGCGATGTCGACGCCGCCGAGGCCGAGGCGACCGACTTTTCGTATGTGGTGATCCGCTACGAGATGACCGAAGCCGGGCCGGCCTATAGCGGCTACCTATGCGAGGGCGACGGCGAGAGCTGCGACCTCGAGGTGGCCCCGAATCCGTGGGTCGTGCTCGACGTGGAGGCCGCCGACGCCGAGGAGTTGCCCGCCCCCGAAGACCGCGCCGAAGGAGCTCTGCTGTCGGTCTATTACGATGCCGAGTGGACCGACGGCCAATGCACGGCCTGGCGCGCCCACGACGAAGCCGACTTCACCGGCGACGGCGTCTCGCTGACCACCACCACCTGGTCGGCGCTCGCCCAGGAGATCGTCTCCGAGAATACCTGCACCCCGGAGGCCGCCCGCGAACTCTCCGAGGACCGCTTCGACTGCGCGACCATCGACGTATGGTACGCCGACAAACGTTGAGTCCGGTCACGGTGTAGACGGCCTATCGGTTGCATTGACTAAAACGTCCAGCGCCCCGAGCCATACGGTTGGCTCGGGGCGCTGTTTCATGGGCGTGGAGGTGGAAGGCGAGTGTTATTCGGAGTCGGTGGGAATCTCGCAGACCTCGTCGTCGGGATCGGCGCAGGTGCCGTCATTGGCACACTCGAGGCCTTCCTGGCAGTCGAAGTTCGACTCGCAATCTTCGCCTGCGGCCAGGGTCGGCTCGCAGGTGCCGGCGGTCATCGTGCCCATATCGGCGCCGTCACACTGGAGACCCACCTTACACGAGACGTCCTGGATGCACTCTTCGCCCTGGTCCTTCGGGGGCATGCACGAGCCGCTGGGCGCGCCCCCGTCGATGGAGAAGCCACAGACCAGCCCGGCCTCGCAGAAGGTCGCCTGCATGTCGCAACTGTCGCCCTCGGCACCCAGCTCGAGTTCGGTGCAGGTGTCCTCCACGCAGGCCAGGCCGTCGTTGCAGACATTTGCGCTGGCGCAAGCCGCGCCTTCTGCGCGCGAGTCGAGGGCCACGCAGACGCGGTTGTCGTCCTCGTCGACGTCACAGGCGAGGCCGGCGTCCGGGTCGCAATATTCGTTGTCCTCCGCACAGCTCTCGCCTTCGGAGCGAATGACCGTCTCGTCCGTCTCGTCCGTCTCGGCGCACTCGCCGGCCCAGCAGGCATCGTCGGTGTCGACGCTGAAGTCACACGAGCCCGACGCACAGTGGTCGTCGCTGTCGCAAGCCGCGCCCGCCGGCTGCAGGCCGGTGACCACTTCGTCGCAGGCCGGCGTGGGGGGGCCGGCGGCGCTGAAAATATTGAAACAGGCGTCTGAGGTCAGCTCGTCGATGGCGTCTATGCACTCGCGGGCTTTGTCGGCGTTAAACTCGGCCAGCCCTTGCTCGACGCCACCGGTGATGTTGCCCTCGAAGCCGAAGCCCAACGAGGCGAGGATGCCATCGGTACACGCCTCCTCGGTCTCGAAGCGTGAGGCGAACGTGGTCAAGTTCGGGTCCTGCTCCTCGGTGCACTGGTACGAAGATGCGCACAACGACGACGCGAAGGCATCGCTGGCCTGATCTTCGAACTCCTGGGCGGTCAAGGTGCCACCGCCGTTATTGCCGTCATCGTCGCCGCAGGCCGCGCTAAACGCTGCCACTGCAGCCAAACTCGCCAATAAAGTGATCGTCTTTTTCCAATTCATGTCGTTCTCCGTGGTCATGATCATCAGTCAAATAGTAGAATGCTGATTACGCGGCTCCTGATACCTTCAATTGCCGTGCCAGCTCAACCGCCGCTGCAGTCCAGTGCAGCACGGGTGTAAGTGGAGTAAACCCGCTCCACCTATGACAGTGATACCGTCCCGTGGAGGCTCAACCGGGGCATGGCCCGCTCAAGATCTGCATGCATTGGGCGTTGGCGTCACAGATACAAAATTCGCCGGAGGGTGGGTCACAGCGCTCTTGGGCGGCCTTGTCGGTCCAGCCCTGTTGGTCAAGCGAGGCATCACACTTCTGGCAGCGATTGGAGGGGTTATCCTGGCCATCGGCGTAGCAGGAGCCATCGATCAGGCAGGAGCCGGTCGAGATCGGGCCGCGCTGGCAGGCGCCGGAGTCGGTGCAGGTGCCCGGATCGGTGCACACGATGCCGTCGTCGCAGGCGGCACCCGGGTCGATCTCCCAGGCGTTCGGATCCCCCAATGGGTTACACACAAGACAGGCGTCGTCGGGGGCCGACTGGCCCTGGTCGTAGCAGGTGTCGTCGATGAGGCAGGCGTCGTGGGTGGGCGGGCCGGTTTGGCATTGGCCGTCGGCGTCGCATCTTCCCGCGTAGGTACACGAGATGCCGTCGTCGCAGGTGGCGCCCTCGGCGATCGTCCAGCCCTGCGGGTCGGTGGCGGACTCGCACTGCTCGCAGGGCGCGTCCGGATTGGAATCGCCGTCGGCGCGGCAGGTGTCGTCGATGAGGCAATGGCCCTCGCGCAGGTCTCCGACACAGGCCCCCACGCTACACACGCCCGTGCAGCCGAGTCCGTCACCGTTGTCGCAGCCGTAACCATCGGGCCGCGTGCTCCACGCCTCGGGCTGCGACGAGTCGCAATAAAGACATGAGCTGGACGGGTGTGGGGCGCCCTCATCAAAGCACTCACCGCCGATCAGGCAGGCCGAACATCCGTCGGCATCACCGGCGTCCGCAGCGTCGGCCGCATCCGCGTCCGCGTCCGCGCCCGTGTCGGTGGCGTCAGTGGCATCGGAGGCATCGGAGACGTCAACCTCACCGGCATCCTTCGACGACCCGGATAATAGGCAGATTCGCTCGCCGAAGACCACGCCGCCGGTGGAGGCGCATTTGTAGGCGTCGGGGCAATCAGAGTCGACGTCGCACTCTCGACCTCCCGGGGAGCTACACCCGGCGAGGGCGACGCAGGCCAACGCCGCCATCATCATATGATAACCCACTCGCATACTCATACCCGAGACCACTTCCACGTGGCTTACTTCCATTATTCGTCAAGGAGTATGGCCGAGATTATCACACCGGCTTCGCAGGAGCCAATTGGACGCGCTGCACGGCGTGATCGCACTCAGGGTGCGATGAGCATCCGAGTGGAGTGGGTGGACCGGGTGCGGCCGGCGCGACTGGGCGCGCCGGGGTCGAGCTCACCGCCGCCGTCCAGCCACAGCGGCCGGTAGTCGTAGGAGGCGTGGACCTCGGGCTTGATCTTGCCCCATTCACGCTCGTCGATGGCGCGCTCGACCTCGGGGACTCGGTGGGCCGGCAGCCGAAGCGTAATGACGTGGCCCAGATCGAGCACACCTTGCCAGGACTCGACCACGGCGTCCTCGGGGGGGAACGCCTCGTGAAAGCCGTTTTGCTCGAAGGTCGCGCGGATCTCTTCGACGGTCATATTCTGCTCTTGGTGCAACACGACCGTCACCCGGATGTCGGGGTCGGATTGTTGGCTGTGACCGCTGGAGCCCGGCAGCGTGACGAGCAAGCCCACGGCAGAAAAGAGGAGCAATACGCTGATGATTCGGCCTCTCGCAGTCATGATCCCGCTTCTCCGTCCGATCTCTCACCCAATTCGTGCCGCAGGGCGCCACTATAACACCGGACGGGCGAACTGGCGAAGACGCGCGGCGGAGAGCGGTCGAATCATGGGGCGACGAGGGGTGATGATGTTTGAGCCGCCCTCTACAAAAACCGCCGGCTGCCGGCGACGCCGTCGCTGCGGGCATCCTCGGCAAATCGATACTCCGGATCGAGCAGGCCGTTGATGCGCTCCATGACCACGTCGACGTAGCCCTGGAAGGTGTCGCGGTGGGCGAGCTCGGCCTCGGCGGTGAACGGCTGGAAGTCCTGGTCGATGTGGAACTCGCTCATGTCCTCGTAGGTCAGCGGCTCGCCGACACGGTAGGTGATGTGGCCGGGGCGGCCGATCGGGGAGTTGCCGGGGTAGACCTTGTCGGAGCCGTTGCAGCCGATGGGGACGACGGTCTTTTTTAGATAGAGAGCGATCTGGGCCAGGCCGATGCGGCCGCGTGACAGGCGCACCGAGCGGGTGCCCTGGGGGAAGACCAGCAGGTCGAGGCCCTTGTCGAAGGCCTCGACGTTCAGGTCGACGAAGCGGCGCATCATCATGCGGAACAGCGAGTTGATATAGCTGGTATAGTCGTCGGTGCCGGTCTCGTAGTCGGGCTCGAAGCGCAGGCCGAGCACGTCGCGGGGTTTGGCGAGGACGGCCGTGGGGACGGCCTGCTCGGGGGCGGTCTGGCCCTCGGAGGGCTCCCGCAGGCCGGCGGCGACGTCGACGGCGGTGCGCAGCGCGCGGTATTCTTCGCCGGTGGGCGGGCGGTCGCAGACGGCCAAGAAATCGCGGGCGATCAGATAGCCCCGCGAGACCGTCGGCAGGTTGTTGGTCAGCTCCATGAACTTGCCGACCCACTCGTTCTCGTAGTACTTCCCCTTGACCCACGTCGTCGTGTAGCGATCTTGCTGGCGCCACAACTTGTATTGGAAGGGCCAGTAGTTATATCGATCGGTATGGTTCATCGCGTAGATGACCGGCTCGTCGGGCACGTGATCGAAGCCCAGGAGGTCGATCTCGACCCGGGGAGGCAGGTCGTAGTTGGGCATCAATACCAATGTCCCCATGATCTTCTGGCCGAGGGGCTCGGAGCTGAGATGAATGCGTTCGAGTCGGTCTAGATCGAGCATATTTGGCCCTGTACGGATGAAGTTCTACGTCGGCAGAATCTTATCCCGTTGGGCGTAGAAAGAACAACCGTGTACGTTTACGTCTACGATCACGATCACGGCAGTTGCCTTGCCTGGACCCCGGACCCCCGGCCCCCCGGACCCCCTGATCCTATGCTGGAATGGCTCGCCTATTATACGCCGGAGATCGTCAGTATTCTGGCGACGCTGGCGGCCGTGCTGACCACCGCGCATATCGTGCTGCACAAGAAGGAGACGCGCTCGGCGATCGGCTGGATCGGGTTGAGCTGGCTGGTGCCCCTGCTGGGCAGCGCGCTGTATTTGATGCTGGGGATCAACCGTATCCAGCGCCGCGCCGAGTCGCTCTTGGCCGACTTCCAGCGCTACGAGCCGAAGCTGGACCGGCGTGCGGTGGAGGGAGACGATGTCCACGAGCACCTGCCGCCGAGCGCCGAGCACCTCGCCCAACTGGCCCACCTGGTCGACGAGGTCGCCGAGCGGCCGCTGTTGGCCGGCAATTCGATCGAGCCGCTGTTCAACGGCGACCAGGCCTACCCGGCGATGCTCGACGCGATCGAGGCCGCCGAGGCCTCCGTGACGCTGCTGACCTATATCTTCGACAACGATAAATGGGGCCGGAAATTCGCCGACGCGCTCATCGCTGCGGTCGAGCGCGGCGTCGAGGTGCGCGTGCTCATCGACGCCGCCGGGCTGCGCTATTCGTTCCCGTCGATCTTGGGCCGCCTCAAGCGCGGCGGCGTGCGCACTGCGCGTTTTTTGCCGTCGCTGTGGCCGCCGCACCTGATGACCTTCAACCTGCGCAATCACCGCAAGATCATGGTCGTCGACGGCAAGATCGGATTTACCGGCGGCATGAATATTCGCACCGCCCACGTCATCGCCGAGCAGAGCTCGCTGCCCACCCGCGACCTGCAGTTTCGGCTCGAGGGGCCGATCGTCTCGCACCTGCAGGAGATCTTCGTCGACGATTGGGCGTTCTCGGCCAAGGAGAAGCTGCGCGGCGAGGCCTGGTTCCCGAGGCTCGAGCCGGTCGGTGAGCTATACGCCCGCGGCATCGTCGACGGGCCGGACGCCAATATCAACAAGGTCCCGTGGACGATCCAGGGTGCGCTGGCCTGCGCCGAGTCCACCGTGCGGGTGGTCACTCCGTACTTTTTGCCCGACGAGTCGATCGTCGACGCGCTCAACGTCTGCGCGATGCGCGGGGTGCGCGTGGACATCATCATGCCGGAGACCAACAACCTGCCGTACGTGCAGTGGGCCTCATTCGGCCAGCTCCGACCGCTGCTGGTCCACGGCTGCAACCTGTGGCTAACCCCGCCGCCCTTCGAACACTCCAAGTTGACCGTCGTGGACAGCTTCTGGGCGCTGTTCGGCTCGTCGAATTGGGACCCCAGAAGTCACCGTCTGAACTTCGAGTTCGACGTGGAATGCTACGACGCCGACTTCGCCGGCGAGCTCGACGACTGGGCCGCCGCCAAGCTCGACGACGCCCGGTTGATCACGCTCGAGGAGTACGATGATCGGCGATTGTGGCGGAAGCTGCGCGATGGGACTTTTCGGTTGATGGCGCCTTATTTGTAGGTGGCTGGTTTTTGTAGGAGGCCCCTCCGCCTTCGCGTTGCTCAGGCACCTCCCCACGGCTGAACGCCGCGGGGAGGAGTATCGTTGCAGGACGCGCAGTGGTTGCTTTTTG
>JBKGZI010000272.1:0-8476 GCA_046545675.1 Persicimonas sp. | reverse complement strand
CGGGCCGGTTCAGCCCGCCTCGCTGAGCTTGCGGCGCAGCACGGAGCTGACCGCGTCGATGACCGTGACGACCACCAGCAGCATCAACAGCGCGGTGGTCGCTTTGGCGTAGTTGAAGTTGTTGATGTAGGTATACAGATAAAAGCCGATGCCGCCGGCGCCGACTACGCCCAGGATGCTCGCCGAGCGCACGTTATACTCGAACATATATAGCGTATAGCCGAGCAGCAGCGGCGTGACCTGGGGCACCACGCCGAAGCGAAAACGCTGGATGCGCCCGGCGCCGACGGTCTTGAGCGCCATCAGCGGCTTGGTGTCGATGGACTCGATGCCCTCGTAGTAGAATTTGCCGAGGTAGCCGGCCGCGTAAAACGTCAGCGCCAAGATGCCCGGAAACGGCCCCAGGCCGACGATGGCGACGAAGAACAGCCCCCAGATGATGCTCGGGATGGTGCGGAGCAGGTTCAGACACAGCCTCGCGATCGCCCGCAGCGGCCCCGGTGAGACGTTTCGCGCGGCCATCACCGCGATGGGCAGCGATAGGACGGCCGCCAACGTGGTGCCGATGAGCGCCATCTGAATGGTCTCGATGAGCGAGGCGAAGACCGGCTGGGTGACCTTGTCCGAGATGTCGGGCGGCAGCATCCGGCCGATGAAGTCGACCGCGTTATCGATATTTCCGAAGACCTTCGAGGCGCTGAAGTCCACCCCGATTGCCGCCCACACAAACGCGGCGGCCAGCCCCAACACGATCAATGTATAGAAACTCTTTCGGCTCGGGCCCGGGCTGGCCGCGTCGGGCTGCGGCGGCTGAGCCCCGATGAGCGGCTCTCCGTCGGTGACCAGCGGCTCCTCGCCGGCCACGCCCGCGGCGACTCCGCCGCGAATCGCACCGTCGGCCGCAGCCTCGGGCGTGCCGCTCGGAGTGAGATGATCATCCCCTAGCTTCTCGAAACGCGCGCTCACCTCCTCGGGGTCGCCGTCGGCGACGACGCGACCGGCGCGCATATAGATGACCCGATCGGCCCATTTCCGGGCCAGGTCGAGGTCGTGGGCGACCATCACCACGGTCGCTTCGCCGTTGCGAATCTCGTCGAGTGTGCTGACCGCACGGTGGGCCCAGTGGACATCCAGCGCCGAGATGGGCTCGTCCAGAAGCGCCACCGCCGGGTCTTGGAGCAATAACCTCGCCAGCGACACCCGTTGGCGCTCGCCGCCGCTCAGCCGGGAGACGGGCACGTCGACACGGTCTGCGAGACCGAGCATCTCGAGGTAGTCGCGCGCGCGGTCGCGGTCGTCGGCTCTAAAACCGCCCAGGCGGGCGGAGGGATAGTCAAAGAGCCGGCCGCACAACACGTTTTTGTGCGCGCTCAACTGGGGGACGAGGCCGTGGCTCTGAAAGACGAGCCCGACCTGCCGGTAGTGCTCGCGCGGGATACTCACCCCGGGCTCGGTCGCGAGACCGGCGACCTCGGCGCTGCCCTCGGTGGGCTCGACGAGCCCACCGAGCACGCGCACCAGAGTTGACTTACCGCTGCCACTCGGGCCGATGATCGCGACCTTCTCGCCCGAGGCTATCTCGAGCGAGACCCGGTCGAGGGCGCGAACGTCCTGTCCATGCTCGCGGTAGCGAACCTGGAGGCCTTCGACACGTATGGCTGGCGTTGAAGCGGACATCGATTATTTCTCGTCCGCGGTCTCGGCGTCCTGGTCTGCCTTCTGCTTCTCGTCGTCCTTCTTCTTATCGCCGAATCGCGCCGCGCCCTGGTCGTCCCCGACCAATTCGAGCGACTTCGCCAGCGCAGCGACGTGCTCGTCGTGGGTGCGCTCTACGAGCTTTTCGGCACCGTAGACGCTCTTCAGAAGTTCCTTATTCTCGCTGTCATTGAGCGACAAGAGCGCCTCTTTGACCTTGGTCTTGACCTCGTCGGGCAGGTCGCCGCGGATGCCGATATTATGGGTGGGAACCGGCCCTTGCTTGCTCAGCACCTTGATCTTGGCCTGAGTCTCTTCGTCGAGATAACGCTCCGGAGCGTAGTCGGAAGCCGCAGCCGCATCGACCTTACCCTCGGCCAATGCCTGAAGCGCCTGCTCGTAGCCGCCGGCATAAATCACATTGCCGAAGAAGCTCTTCGGGTCGCCGCCCTTCTCGATGTGGCCTTCCTCGATGACCTTGGCCAACGGAAAGAGATAGCCAGAGGTCGACGTCGGCGAAGTAAACGCGATCGACTTGCCCTCGAGCTGCTCGAGGCTGTCGATGTCGCTATCCTCACGCACGTACCACTGCGAGTGGTAGAACGGCTCTCCGTCGCGCTCCTCGGCAACCAGCAGCTCGACGCCCGCCTCCTGACTGGCGATCAAATAGGGCCAGCCGCTGAAATACGCCACGTCGGCGTTCTTGGCGCGAAGTGCCTCGACCACACCGGCGTAATTTGTGGGCAGGTAGACCTCCGACTCGATCCCGGTCTGCTCCTCGAGATATTCCGCGAGTTTCTCGGCGTCGGGGGTGATCGCCTCGGGGTTTTCCTGGGGCTGGAAGGCGTAGACGAGCTTGTCGACGGCGGGCTCTTCGGCCTCGTCGTCTTCCTCGATCACCTCTTTGCCTTCCTGCTCTCCGTCGGCCTCGCGCTGGTCTTGCTCACAGCCGGCGGCAAAGAGCAGGCCGGCGGCCAGCAATACGAGCAGTCTCTGGAAGTTCGATTTCATCTTTATCTCTCCACGTCTCTATAAACTCGAAATCCTCGTAAAACCGCGGCATAGATGACACAAATGAAAATGATTTTCAATACCGCTTCTCCTATACGACGCCAGGGACGGCGTCGCTCCGGCTTATGCGACCCCCAGGGACGGCGTCGCTCCGGTTTATGCGACCCCAGGGACGGCGTCGCTCCGGTTAGGCTTCGAGTTCTTTGCGCATCGCCGCGATCGTCTCGGCATACGACTCGCTCTTGAAGATGCCGCTACCCGACACCAGCACATTGGCGCCGGCCTGATAGATCTGGGCGATATTGCCGGTTTTGACCCCGCCGTCGACCTGCACGTCGACGTCGGTGCGCCCGTGGTGCGCCAGGAGCTCGCCCAGCTCGCCCAGCTTTCTGAGCGTACTCGGGATGAACGATTGGCCGCCGAAGCCGGGGTTCACGCTCATCACCAGGACCATATCGATGTCGTCGACCACGTATTCGACCACGTCCAGCGGGGTGGCCGGGTTGATCGCCAGCGACGCCTTGCCGCCGGCGTTGTGGATGCTCTGGATAACGCCGTGGGTGTGCGCGGTCGCCTCCGGATGAAAAGAAACCAAGTCCGCGCCCGCCTCGACAAACTTCGGCGCATAGAAGTCCGGATCGTCGATCATGATATGCACGTCGAGGAACGTGTCGGGAAACTCCGCGCGCAGTGCCTCGACCACCGGTAGTCCAATGGTGATATTAGGCACGAAGTGGCCGTCCATCACGTCGATATGCAACCAGTCGGCGCCCGCCTCGAGCACCGCAGCGCACTCCTCGGCAAGTCGGGTAAAATTGGACGAGAGAATCGACGGGGCAATAACGGCGCTCATGGTACTTCCAGGGGTTCGGGGATCCAGGTTTTCGCGGAGCGGGGCCTTGGCCCCTGCGGAGCCAGTGCCCGTCCAGCCCCTAGGCTTGCCTAGGCGGTTGGGTGCATCAACAATCACAAACTCTCTAGAGTCGACCAAACCGAACCGCGAAAAACGCGTCGGTGTCGTGATCCAGCGGGTTCAACACAAGCTGGCCTTCCTCGTCAACATAATTTTGCCAATCGACCTCGGAGTCGGGCGAGCCCAGGCGCGCGAAGTCATCGTGGCGCTCCAGGAAGCTCATCGCCTGCTTGGGGCCCTCCTCGGTGGTGAACGTGCACACGCTATAGGTGAGCACGCCGCCGGGGCGCACGAGGTCGGCGGCCGCGTCGAGCAGCTCTCGCTGGAGTTTGACGACGCTGATGATGTCGGCCTCGCTTCGGCGCCAGCGGGTCTCGGGGTGGCGGCGGATCACGCCCAGGCCGCTGCACGGCGCGTCGACGAGCACCATGTCGAATTGCTCGTCGCTGCTCTTCGCGAAGGTCTGCAGTCGGTCGACCTTGGCCGAGACGCGCTCGGAGACACCGGTGGAGTCGGCCGCGGCGCAGAGCATCTCGATCTTGGACTGAGCCGGGTCGATGGCGACGACGCCCCCGGACGGCCCCACCAGCCCGGCCAGGTGCATCGACTTGCCGCCCAGGCCGGCGCAACCGTCGAGCACGGCCAGCCCCGGCTCGGCGCCGGCGTAGAGGCCGATGAGCTGGCTGCCGAGGTCTTGGATTACCCAGCGCCCTTCGTCGAGGCCCTCTCGGAGCGCGGCGCTCATCGAATCGGCGCGAAACGCGCCGGGCACACCTGCGACCGGCTCGACGCCGTCGGGCATCTTTTGGCCGGCCTCCTCGCTCACTGCCCGCAAATACAACGGCGGCCGCGTATTGAAGGCTTCGGCGAGCTGCTCGGCGCGGTCGAGCCCGTGATATTGGATCAATCGGTTGGCGATCCAATTGGGCAGCGAATAGCGCTCACCGAGGTAGCGCACCGGCTTACGCTCGCGGTCGCTGTCGTCGAACCACCGAACCTCGTCGCGGTTTCGGATGATATTCCTGAGCACCGCGTTGACCAGGCCGGAGGCCGCGCGGCTCGGGCCGGCTTTGACGATCTCGACGGCCTCGTCGACGGCGGCGTGCTCGGGGATCCGGTCCAGAAATAGCAATTGGTAGCCGGCCACCCGCAACGCCACCTTCACCGGCAGGTCGAGCGAGTCGAGTCCGCCTCGCACGAATTGAGCGAGCACGTGGTCGAGGGCGCGCTGCCAGGTCAGCGTCCCGTAGACCAGCTCGGTCGCCAGGCCGCGGTCGCGCCCGTCGAGGGCAGCGCGCTCGAAGGCCGCGTCCAACGCGATATGGCTATAAGCGTCTTCGCGCTCGATGGTCTCGAGGACCTGTTGTGCGAGTCGTCGGGGCATGGTCTCTGGCTCAGACAAAATGCTCTCCCTCACTCAGCTCATAACCATTCAAAAAGTCGCCGGCCTCCATGGCCCGGCGCCCGGGCGCCTGGATCTCGTCGACTTCGATGGCTCCGTCTGCGCAGGCGATGACGAGCTTGCCCTCGCTTGGGTCGGCCTCGAGCACCTCGCCGGGCTCCCCGTGACCGGAAACAGCATGCGCGCGGTGAAATTTCACCCGCGATTGCTCGCCGTCGTGCTCGTGAAAGGCGAAGGCACCCGGCCACGGGTTGAACCCGCGGATGTGATTGGCCACCTCTTTGCCCGATCGGGTCCAGTCGATGCGTCCGTCGGACTTGGAGAGCATCGGCGCGTAGCTCGAGGCCTCGTCGTCCTGCGGGGTCGGCTCGAGCTCGCCGGCGCCGAGCCGGTCGAGGGCGTCGACGATGACCTCGGCGCCGAGATCAGCCAGCCGATCGTGCAGCTCCTGAGCGGTCATCTCGGCCGGGATGGGCACCTCGTGGGTCGACAGAATCGGGCCGGTGTCCAGGCCGGCGTCCATCTGCATCAAGGTGACGCCGGTTTTGTCCTCGCCGCGGACGATCGCCCAGTTGATGGGCGCTGCGCCCCGGTATTCGGGCAGCAGTGAGGCGTGGATATTGACACAGCCGAGGCGCGGGATCTCGAGAAATCGTTCGGGCAAGATCTGCCCGTAGGCGGCGACGACGACGACGTCCGGCTCGAGGTCGGTGAGCTCGGCAAATGCCTCGTCATTACCCTCGAGGCGCTCGGGTTGATAGACGTCCAGGTCGGCCCGCTCGGCGACCACCTTGACCGGCGGTGCGGTGACTTTTTTACCGCGCCCGCTCTTGCGGTCGGGCTGGGTGAACACACCGACCACCTCGTGGTGACTGTCGATGAGCGCCTCGAGGGCGGGCACCGCGAAGTCGGGCGTGCCCATATAGACGACGCGCAGCGAATCTGATGGAGTCTCGGAGGTCATGGTGTACTTGCCTGGGCTTCAAGAAACGAACGAGCGGGCGCTATGTAACGCCCGCCGCGTAGTTCACGCAACCCACGGTTCTCACCTCAGGTCACTGGGCAGCTTCCTCGTCGCCCTCTTCGGCCTCTTCTTCGGCCTGACGGGCGCGAATCTTCTTATATTCTTTGAGCGCCAGGCGCCGCTTGAGCCCGCTCATGCGGTGGGTGAACAGCACGCCGTCGAGGTGATCGATCTCGTGCTGGAGCGCGACGGCCAGCAGGCCCTCACCCTCGATCTCGTACGGCTCGCCGTCGCGATTGAGCGCGCGCACCTTGACCCAGTTGGAGCGCTCGACATCGCCGTACAGCCCCGGAAAGCTCAAGCAGCCCTCTTCCCAGGTCAGCTTTCCCTCGCGCTCGACGATCTCGGGGTTGATGAGCACGAAGACCTCGGATTTTTCGCCTTCGTCATCGCGTATGTCGATGACGGTCACACGCTTGGTGACGCCAATCTGCGGCGCCGCCAGACCCACGCCCTGCGCCTCGTACATTGTCTCGACGAGGTCGTCGACGAGCTGCTTGGTCTGCTCGTCGACCTCTTCGATGGGCGTGCACTCGGTGGTCAGGACGTCGCGCGCCTCGGGGTAGAGAACGATCTCTCTGATAGTCATCGTATTCCTCTTTGATCAGGCTCGAATGCCGCTATAAACGACGGTTTAGCCATTAAAGTTCACGTGGTCAACAAACGAGTAAGAGCGATCCTTCCCCGCCAACAACAGCCCAAAAGGCTCCTCAAAGGCTAACGTCCCGTCCCCAGATTGGGGAGGTGCCGTAGCGAAGCGAAGGCGGAGGGAGGGGGCACGTGCTACCACACACCCTCAGCACCCTACTTCCGCGTCGTATGCTCCAAATAAGCCTGGCGGAGCTTCGGGTCGCCCAGGACCGCCCAGGCGTCCTCGAGTGCGTCGCGGATCTCGTCGAGCTCGTCCTCGTGGTGGTGGGCGAGCTCGAAATCGAGCTCACGCGGGTCAAAGCGCCGGTAGAGCCGATGGAAGGCCTCGCGGACCACAGCGCCCTCGGCGCCGCGGCGAAGCTCCAAGATGGTATAATAATCCTCGTGGCGCACCGCGCGAAGCTTTCGCTGGAGGGCCTCCTCGTCGACTCCGTCCTTGGTCTGGGGGGCGTTTCGGTCCGAGGGCGACGAGAAAATGGCGTCGCGATCCAGGCGGCGCGGCCTGTCGAGGTCGTCGTCGATCTCCTCGATAAAATACGCCGGTGCCTCCTGCGGGTCGCCGTCGGCGTCCGCGCCGGCCTGGTTGACGTCAGCGCGTGGCTCGGTGGCACCAGATATACTCGCCGTCGTGCCCGCGGCCCCAGGCGACGACGCCGCTTGGCCGGTGGCCTGGTCTCCAGCGAGCTCGACGCCCAGGCTCTCCTCGAGCGCGGCTGCGAGCGTGCCAATATCGGCGTTCGGCGACAGCCACGCGTCGACCTCGGCGGCTTCACTGTCGGCCGGCGGCGGCGCGATGGTGATGATCGGAATGAGCTGACCGATCGGGCGCTCGCGGATGGCGGCGACCAGGGTCGAGGCGCGTTTTGTCGAGGAGGTGTCCACGACCACCAGCGCGTCGGGAGGCGTCGCCTCGAATTGGCGAAGCCCCGCCGCGGGCAGGCGCGCGGTCTCCACCTCGCACTGGCCGGCGGCGCGCGCCGCCAGCTTCTGGCTCCAGGCGACCGACTCGCGGCCGATGATGAGCACTCTAATCATAAGGCTCGAATTTTATCGATATGCGGAAAATCTTCGTCGTTGCGAGGCTCAACACGCCTGGCGCAAGCTGACCACCAGATCATCGAGCCCGTCGTAATCATTGGGGCGGGCCGGCAGAGCGGCGTCTTCAGGCGAGAGGCCGGCGACCAATCGGCGGCCGCGGTCGAGCAACTCGTCGAGCAACTCACCGGCGATCTTAGCACCGCGCTGGACTTCGCGCAGCAGTCCTTCGAGCTCAGCGTCGGCGTAGCGTTCCACGGTCGCCCACAGCCGCAAGTCGACCTCACCGCGCATCAGGCCCAGGCCGGTGAGGGCGTGGCGAAAGACATCGAGCACATCGGCCGCGCTCGCGCCGCGCCCCTCGGCCTCGGCGAGCCGTTCGAGCCAGCCGCCGGCGATGTCGCGGTAATGATGGACGATCTCGGTGGTGATCGCCGCCTCGACGATCGCTCGCGCGTCAAAGCAAGACGTGTCACATAAGACCGCCGGGCTGGTCAATATCTCGAAGGCCAGCCCGCTCTGGTGGAGCATCATGCGCACGATCTTCTCGATCTCGAACAGCGCCACCGGCACCGGGCGCTCGGCGACCTCGAGGTCGAGCGTCTGCTCGAAGGCGTCCTCCCAGCCGCGGATGCCCAGGACGACCTCGGCCGGCTGAACGACCACGCCCCCGAGGCGCAGCGGACTGTCGAAGCCGTGGACGCCAGCGCCGCTCCAGACGCTCAGAAACTGAGCGGGCGGCCGG
>JBKGZI010000271.1:0-8506 GCA_046545675.1 Persicimonas sp. | reverse complement strand
GGCGCTATACCAAATTCTGCTCGCGCAGCTCGTGGGTGACCAGCACCGCCGGCAGCGGGCGCAGTCGGTAGCTGGAGGTGCCGGCGATTTGCTCGATGAAGCCGAGTCGGCCCAGGTGGTTGAGCTCGGAGCGGACCTCGGCGAGGCCGACCCGCAGGATGCGGCTGAGCCGGGTGGTGCTCAGCGCGTGGTGCTGGACCAGCGTGGCGAGGATGAGCTTTTTGCGCAGCGACAGGTTGGCCGTCAGCGCGAGCTCCTGCTCGGGGAGCGGGTCGACCACGATGCACGAGCTGCGCTGTGGGTCGACGTGGATCGACTCCAGCCAATACAGCAGCACCAGCAGGGGGTTGCCCTTGGAGAGGTTGCTGAGCCGCTCGAAATAGGCGTTGCGCGGATTGCGCAGCATCTCGGTGGTGTCGATGGGGCTCTCGAGCCGGTCGAGATAGCTGACGTCGGGGCGTACAAACTCCAGGTCGAAGCCGCTGGCCTCGTGGCGAAGCATGACCATATGCTCGATCTGGTCGGGGTCCATCCGATCGAGCTCGAGCACATGGGTGAAATAATCCCTCAGCCCGATGGCGGTGTCCAAGACGGTGGTGGCCGCGCAGCTCATCAATACGATCCACAGCGTGTGATCGCTGGTGGCGTCGACGGTGTCCAGGAAGCGCTCGCAGAGGCTGAGGCCGTCGCGCGTCCTGGAGTAGAGCTTGTCGCCGTTTTCGACGAAGACGATCCGGCGCTGGCCGGCCTTCTCGAGGCGCTGGCCGAGCTCGGCCAGGGTCTTGGGGGCCAGATGTTGGTCGTCGACCAATGACGCCAGCGAGGCGCATAGGTCGCGCTCGGTCTCGGCGTATTCGTCGATGCGCACCGTCTGAAGCTGGTCTTCGTTGAGCTGATAGCGCCCGAAGAGTCGCGCCGGCAAGACGTGGTGGACCAGGCTTCGCTTGCCCATGCCGCGATCGCCGACGATGAGCATCGAGCTTGCGCGCGCGCTCAGCCAGCGGTCGACCGCGTCGGCGCATTCGTCCTCGAGCTCGGCGCGCTCGATATAAAAGTCGGGGATGTCCACGGGCACCGGCGAGAAGATGCGTCGGTAGGTCGCCGGCGCGCGAAACGCCTCAGCGCGCTCGCCTCGGGTCAGACGCTCGCGCACTGCAGCGGGTCGGGGCGACTCGGGCTCGCCGGTGAGTCGGTCGCGAACCTCGTCGGCGATATCCTCGAAGATGGGCGCGAAGCCGCGATAGACCGACTTGAGCCGGCTGAGGATCGGCTGGACGCTTCGGCGGGCCAGAGAACTTCGGCGAGTGGACAGCTCGCGGCGAATATCGGCGAGCCGGTGCTCCAGAAACGGCGCCGCCGACTCGCGCATCACATCGGTGAGCTCGCCGGTGATCCACACGCTGATCTCGCGCTGGTCCCGACGGATGCTCTCGATGAGATCGTCGACGCTCTTCGCAGCCCGCAACAGCGCGTCTTCGGCGCTCTGGGCCGGCGCCTCGGTCGCTGAAGCGGCGGCGTCGTGGCGCTCCTGGGCGGGCAGCAGCGAGGCCTCCAGGCCCTGGCGGATATCGCCCAGCGCCACCCACGAGCGGCGAAGCACCCGCTCGCCGCGCTCGTTGAACTCGACCAGGCGAAGCGCGGTCTCGCGCAATAGTTTGGAGAAATACCACGAGCGAACCGGCACGCTGACCGTCTCGACGCCGGCGGCCTGGTCGACGGCCTCCACCGGGCTCTGGCCGAGCAGCTTGATCTCGCGCGAGAAGCGCGCCACGTGCGCCTCGAGCACGTCCATGAGCCGGCGGGTGATGATCCCCTGGCCGAAGTCGGACAGTGCGTGCTCGAGGGTCGAGCGTGTCTCGCTGAGCAGCGGGTCGAAGTCATCTTCGAAGCGGCGCTTCCAGTCGATGTCCTCGCCGTCTTCCCCGTCCTCCTCGCCTCGCTCGAGCGCTTGTTCGCAGACGCGCTCGAGCTCGTGGAGCTGGTCGACGCAGGTCTGCTCGAAGCGCGAGTCGAGGGTCGACAGGATGCGCTGCTGGTAGGTGCGGAACCAGTGCAGGAAGACGACCAGTTGGTGGTCGACCAAGATCCACCCCTGATAGCCGGCGGCGATGTCGGTGCCGCGCTCCAGTCGCTGGTGCAGCCTGTCTTCGGCGCGGCGTGCGTCGTCGTAGCGGCTCGAGGGCCGGTAGCGGAACGGCGGGAGCTCGATGGTCCCGGCGGTGGCCACGCCCTCCATGAAGTCGCTATAGGCGCTCTCGATGCTAAAGCTGAAGCGCTCGCGCAGGGTGCTGACGAAGACCGACAGCAGCGAGTCGAGCTCCTCAGATTCCGCGTCGAGCTCCTCGCGCCGCGCGCCGATCAGCGCGAGGGTGGCCTGGATCTCGGTGGGCTCGTCGGCCTGTGCCGAGTCACCCTCCGAGCGTCCGTCTGCGTCTTGTCCAGCGTCTTGTCCGGAGCCGCCGTCGGAGATGGGGGGCTTGTCGGCGGCCCCCTCTTCGGCCGGCGGCGCGCCGTGCTGGTCTGGCTGTTCGCCGTCGGCCGGGGCCAGCTCGGTGTCGGTCGACATGCTCATGGGCAGCGCGTCGAGCGACGGGGCGAGCATATCGTCGGCGTCGATGAGCTCGAGCTCTCCGAATTCATCGACGGACTGGCTCAACGTGGCTTCGTCGCGCAACTCGAGGACCACCCGCTCGAAGAGTTGGTCGATGCGTCGAAGATGGATGCCCAGGCGGTTCCAGAACGCCTCGTTTTGTTCGGTGGCCGCCGACACCGCGCTGGCCAGATACCCCGGCACGGACAGCTCCATATAAAAGCGCCACAAGATTCCGAGCGGCACATGGCGCCAGGGGCGTCCGAAGAGCCGCGCGCGCGCCCTGCGGGCAGCCTTGACCAGGGCCAGCGGGCCGGCGTCCTCCCAGGTGGCCTCGAGCAAGCGGTCCTCGAATTTGACGCGGTGATGCTCTTCGAAGTCGATGAGTCCGCGCAGCTCGCCGAGCAGCCGATCGGTCTGCTGGGTCGACACCGGGATGGGCTCGAGGTGTTCGAGCAAGTCGATCTGGGGCTGCAGCGCGCGGCGAAAATTCATGTGCAGGCGCTTGATGCGCTCGATCAACTCGAGGCTGGGCGTTCCCTCGGATTGTTCGAGCCATTCGACGAGATCATCGATCGCCTCGTCGCGCAGCGTCTGGGTGCGATCGATCAGATGATGGAGGCGACGGCCGTGGCTCTCGATATGCTCGACGAGGCTGGCCTCGTAGGCGCGCGAGACCTTATCGTGGACCTGCTGTAGCCGTTGGTTGAGCTTCTCGTCGGGGAAGTCGGGCCGCTCGAGCGGCTCGTAGGTCGGCTCCTGGTCGTAGCCGACGATGCGGTCGAGCTTGGCGACCTGCTCGCTGCCGGCTTTTCGGGCCTCCTCGGTCTCGCCGACCCTTCCCAGCACCCACTTGAGCACGATCGGCACGGTCAGCATATGCAGGACGACCACGGCGATGATCACCCCGCGAAGCTCCTCTCCCCACGGCTCGATGCTGGTGGCGACCATGCCGGCGAGCACGATATCGACGCTGCCCAGCGGGAAGAAGGCCAGCCACAGATTGCTGTCGATATAGTCCGGGTCGCCGCGCAGCTTGGTGGCCAATTTGGTCGCCCCGGCCAGCGCGAAGGCGCGCGTGGCGGTGAGCACCAGGGCCAGGGGCAGGTATTGGCTCACCGCCGTCAGATCGAGGGTCGCCGCCTCGGTCATGAAGTAGATGACGAATACCGGCACGCTGATCTTCTCGAGCGCGTGGATCATGTCGTGGCCGTGGCGCGAGAAGTTCTGGACCACGAAGCCGGCGACCAAGAAGACCAGCAGCCCCTCGGCGTGGAGCATGTCGGAGACCGCCGAGGCCGCGAAGATGATGCCCACCGTAAAGAGGAGCATCTCGCGGGCGACGAAACGCAGATAGAGGATAAAGACGATGCCGGTGGCGATGCCCACGACGATCGCCCAGCCGAATTCGGCGGCGATGCCCGGGATCTCGGCGGCCATCAGCGCGGTGCTGAACCCGTCGGGGCTGACCAGCAGCTCGGCGAATTTGAGCATGATCAGAAACGAGGCGACCAGCACCAGCTCGGCGGCGATGACCACCGCCAGAGTCAGCGAGGTAAACGGTCCCTTCGAGCGGGTCTCCTGCATGATCGCCAGGGTGACCGTCGGGCTCATCGCGAAGCCGAAGACGCCGAAGAGCAGTGCCATGGCGATCTTGTGGGCCTGGGGCAAGTCGGCCACAAACGGGATCATCGACGGAAAGAAGATCGACAGCCCGAAGGCCATCAGCCCCGACAAGGGCACCGCCGCCAAGAAACACATCGGCAGCACCGTCAGGATGGTGCCCGCCTGGCTCTTGAGCTCGGAGATCTTGAGCTCGCCGCCGCCCAGTGTGCCGATGACGCCGACGATGAGCACGTGGATCAGCGAGAGGTCGCCGATGACGTCGTGGCCGAAGATGGCCGTCTCGGTGGTGCCGAAGACAAAGCGGGTCAACTCCGGGCCGAAGAGGATGCCGGCCACGATATAGCCCAGCAGCGCGGGCATCTTGATGCGCCGAAACAGCTCACCGGTGGTGAAGGCGGCCAGGATGATGAAGCCGATCGCCGCCAGGCTGCTCGGATCGAGGGTGCCGACGGTCTCGCGCAGATCAAAGGTCCGGCGCAGGATCATCAAGCCCAGCAGCGTCAAGATGGTGATGATCTGCCACATTAGCTGGCCTCACCGGCGTCTCGGTCGCCCACGGAGTCTACCTCCGAGGGCGTCACGTGGGCGACGTCGATCAACCAATTTCGGGTCACCGGATACGAGAATAATTCGGTCAGCACGATCGCCACCAGCAGCCCGTTGTGGAGCATATGGCTGTGATCGAGGTGCTCGTAGACGCCGTAAAAATTCAACACCATCGCCACGCTCAGCGCCCCCGGGGTCAGCAAAGGCCTGGCCAGCCCGCTCTCGACGACCGGGCTGGAGTGGGCGACGCGGCCGGCGGTGAAGCTGCCCAAATAGCGGGCAAAGCGGCGCAGGACGACATAGCCGATCACCAGCGCATAACCCCACCAATTCGCCTCAAGCGACCACCCGGCCCCGCCGAAGAAGAATAATACGATATACAGCGGTCGGTGGATGGACATCAGCCGCGACTGCACGTGGTCGGCGTAGCTGCAGGTGTTGATGAGCACGATCCCCATGATGAAGTTGACGAAGATCGGGGACAACTGCAGGTAGTAGGCCACCCCGCTGGTGAAGATGACCATCCCGATGATCACGGTGATGATCTTCTCGTCGGAGAAGTCTCGGCGCAAAAAATTCGTGAAGATGATCCCCAGCACGCCACCCAGCAGCAGGTGGATGCCCAGCCAGACCGCCCAGCGCCAGGTCGGCGCGGTCTCGAAGGGCAGGCTGGTCGAGTTGAAGAAGCAAAAGACCAGCCCGAAGGCCACGATCGCAAACGCCGAGCAGAACCGGGCCACCTCGGCGGCGAACTCCGCGGCGCGGCCCTCGGCGCCCAGCAGGGCGGCCAGGGAGCGAAGCGGGCCGCCGTCGGCGACCATGGCGACCGCGGCGACCGCCATGAGCACGGGCATGGCCCGGTAGAGGTGTTCGGGCTCCCACAATTGCAGGAGGATCGCGCTGGGCACGGCCAGCATCACCGCCAGGGTGATCACCGAGATGATCGCCGCCACCCACAGGGCGCGGATCCGGTCGGTGTCGAATTCCTTTCGATCGAAATAAAGCCCCGCCAGCAGCCCCAGCGACCCGGTGCCCAAAACGACCACCGGCGCCAGGCCGCGGAAGGTCTCGGGCTCGACCAGGCCCAGCACCGGCCCGACGAGCGCGCCGAGGACGATATACTCGACCCCGGTGACAAAGCCGAAACGCTCGGCCAGCCGCTCGAGCACCAGGTGGGTGACCAGATACGCCACGCCGACGACCGCCAGCACGATGAGCACGTTGATCTGGTCGGCGTCGAGGCCGGGCACGCCGGTCTCAGACTCCTCGGCGGCGCGCGCCGCGACCGGCCACAGCCAAGCCAAGGCGAGGGCGGGGAGCATCCAGCCGGATTTTCGAAAGAGCTTTTTCATTTACTGCGCCGTACTCGACCAAGGGGTGTGGTCCGCGTCGGTCGCCCATGGAGCGGCGACCGGCGGCTTCGGGCAGCCATCTATTGTCCCTTTACCACGTGCTCGCGAGGATGCGAAGCAGCGCGCATAAAGTGCGGTTGACGTCCCCTCGGGCACGGGCGACATTTGATCTCTGGAATGTCCCTGCCACCAAAGCCAGCGAGAGAGAACCATGGGCGATGACGACCGCAGAAAGAAGAGTTGGCGTGAGCGCGACCGGCAAAAAGACCGCAGCGCTCATGTCGAAAGCGACAGGAAGTCTGGCCCCCGAAAGGATCGCGATAAGCGCTCGTCGGCCAAGTACAAGCGCGACCTCGACAAACTCTTCAAGTCCGGCGAGGTCCCCGAGCGCTTCAAGGAGATGTTCGAGGGACTGGAGCCCGAGGAGGGCACGCCCGAGGCCGCTCGCAAAGAGGCGATCGCCGAGGTTCGTCAAGCCGAGGGGTTTCGGGGGTTTGTCAAGGCGGTCAGCGAGTACCGAAAGGTGGGTTGGGCGTGGCCCGACGACGAGGACCTGCTCATTCGCATGCTCGACCACCCCGACGAGCGGGTGGTGCGCGAGGTGCTCGAGCACGCCGCCGATCAGATCACCAGGCGCTCTTGGGACCGCGTCGCCCCGCTGAAAAACCGCCTGTCGACCGTCGAGACGATGTCCGGCGACCCGCGCACCCGCGAGGCCGTCGACGCCGTCAAAGCTGCCCTCGACGACGCTAAATCTTGATCAAAACTGTTCGTCTTCCGGGAGCGAGAAGACCGTGTTGATGCACTCCATGGTCTCGGAGCACTCGGCGCCGAATTCGATGGCGTCCACACATTCGTCGGTATTGTCCCAGTCTTCGCCGGTCGTGCGCGCAAAGTAGATGCAGTCGCTCTGGAAGTCCGAGGTGCTGCGCTCGGGGCGGCAGCTCTCGATCTCGCCTTCGAAGTCGCGGCAGCGGTCGACGCGCTGGTCGTCGAGCTCCAACCGATCGTAGCAAGTCTGTGCGGCGTCGTCGGCCGACGAGCCCAGCTCGTCACACGTCAGATCGTCGATCACGCAGGCGGAGAAGACATCGATGACCCCGTCGCCCCAGTCGTTGATCTCGTCCTGGCAGTCGAAGACGCAATTGGGCTCGGTCAGCCCGCAACTCTCGATCTTGTCGCAGATGCCCTGGCAGCCGTCGGTGGCCGCCGGGTTGGCGCTGACGCATTCGCCGCTCTCGCAGATCAGGCCCTCACGACAATCCGAGTCGCGGTTATTGCAAAATTCGCCCAACCCGCCCTGCTTGGTCTCGGTCGAGGCCTGACAGGCGACGAGTCCCAGGCTCGCCGCGGCGAGCAAGATCAGGATGAGCGACAGCCAGCGGTGATTTACGACACGAATCATGAGGGTTGCTCCCGAACGGAGGTTCATTTCAATAGCTGCATGTTACCCGTGGCTGTTCGGATTGCAAATGTGTCGTGTGTGGGTGGGCGATGAACTCCCTCCCCACTCGGAGCGTAGCGGAGAGAAGGGGAGGATTAAGGAGGGGAACTCGGAGCGCGCTGCGTTCCGCGGAGGAAGATGCGCCCCACCTTGATCCTCCCCACTTTTTAACTGCAAAAGCGGGGAGGGAGTTCATCGCCGACAGATGCCCCCCAACACAGCGAGCCATTTACACCCGATCGGCGAGTTGGTACTTCTTTGGACGGCATAATAACGGCGTATAACGGAGATTTGAGATGGAGACCAAGGGTATGTTCAAGCGGCCTGCAGGCGAGGAATTTTCGGCGGCGCTCGATCCCAATCGGCGCCAGGTCATGCAGCGTGCGCTCGAGGCGGCGCTCGACGGCTCGGCGGCCGACCACCCCAGCGTGGCGCTGGTCGGATGGCAGGCGGCGACGCTGGTCGAGTTCGCCTACGAGTGCGCCAGCCGTGTGGTCATCGTCGAGGACGACGAGCGGCTCGTCGACAGCATCGAGAAGGGTCTGCTCGCCCGCGACCTGGGCAAGAAGGTCAAATTGGTGACCGAGTCTCCCAACCAGGTCAGCCTCGACGAGCATGTCGACGTCGCGGTGACGGCCGTCAACTCGACCTGGTTTGTCGAGGGCGACGAGGCGGCGGTGCTGGCAAATATCCGCAAGAACGTACTCAAAAAGAAGGGATTGCTGGTGCCGCGCCGGCTCGCCCATCTCTTCGAGGTGGTCGCATCGGCGACGGCGGTCGCCGGGATGCCGCTGAGGGTGCCGCGCTATTGCCGCCCCGGCGAGCCGGTGGCGGTGTTGAGCGAGTCCAAGCACTTTCTGACGACCGAGTTGGGCGGAACCGACGAGATCGCCGCCGAGATCGATGACACCATCATCGTCAAGCCACTGCTCAGCGGGCGGATCAGCG
>JBKGZI010000270.1:0-8532 GCA_046545675.1 Persicimonas sp. | reverse complement strand
TAGTACGGCGGCCGGCAAAAGAGCATCGAGCAATAAATGAGCGGCGCACTGGCTATGCCAGGCGCCGCTCATTTGCTTTTGGCTCGTTGGATTCTTATTGGCCGGCCCCCGAGGCGATCCAACCCTCGATGGTCAGCAAGTCCTCACGCGCGAGCTCTTTGGCGCCGTCTACCCACGGCGGTGGTTGGTGGGTAAACTCGATATCCGGGTAATCCCACAAGAGTTTTCGCATCAGATAGGAGTCGGCGGGATCTCCCGGCCGCACCAGGTACAGGCTCGTCTGCGTCGATCGCGTGCCCATCAGGCTGTCGTAGGTCAGCGGATTGAGCCCGGAGTCCTCGTCGCGATGACACTCGACGCAATGGGCCTCGAAGATCGGCTCGACCTCGTCGAAGCGCGCATCGGGGAGTTCGGCAAACGCGGGTTGCTCGGCGTCTTCGCGGGTCACGTAGGTCGGCCACTCGGCCGGCAGGAGCAGCGGGGAGCCGGTCGCGCTGACGATCTCCTCGCTGATGCCGAACGTATAGAGGAAATCCGGCTCGAGCTCGCCATACGGCCGCCAGATGACCGTCTTGTCGGTCATGACGTAGTCGGCGAAACCCGAGGCGCTCAGCCCACCGGAGGTCAGGCTCGCAAAGGTATACGAGCGAAACGAGTCGTCGTCGATATAGTCGTTGAAGGTGACCGCTACACGGGGGCTGAGCGCCAGGTCTTTGCCGCTCGGGGAGATCGAGGTGACCTCCAGCCATCGGTCGTGCGGGCCGGGCAGGGCGAGGGGCTCGCCTTCGTCGTCCAGTGGAGGGTCGGGCTCGATCTCGACGCAGCCACTCGCCGTGCTCACGGCGACCAGTACACTGAGCGCGACGAGGCTGATGAGCCACGAGCGGTCAATTGATGTCGGGAGGCGGAACATCACACCGGCCAGTATGAGCGAGAGCGCTGACCAAGTAAACGAGGCAAGCCTGGATGAGATGATTTTGTGTCGGATGTTTGCTCGAGAAGCGCAGGCGATGCCTTAGCATCATCGGGCATTCGCGGGCGAAAAGACGCCAAAATCAGCCAGCTCAGGCGATCGGAGTTTTATTTGGTCAGCGATCTAGACTTCAATGTCCTTCCAGCTTCCTTCCCAAAACTTCCAGGCCATGACCGCCCCGAGCGCCAGCGTATAGACCGCCGCGGACAGCCAGACTCCGAGAAAGCCCAGATCCAGGATCACCGAGAAGAGGTAGGCCAGCGGGACCAGGCAGACGCCGTGCAAGATGAGCTCGGCGACCATGACGAATTTGGTGTCGCCGGCGCCAAAGAGCGCCTGGATCGACACCAGCGCCATGGCGATGAACATCTGCATCGAGGCCATCACCCGCAGGCCGGGCACGGCCGCGTCGATGACGATCTGGTCGTCGCTGAGCAGGTCGAGGAAGGCCTCCGGGTAGATGATCACCAGCACCCCGAGCGTGCCGAAGAAGTACATCCCCAGCTTGACCGAGTCCCATCCGTAGGCTTCGGCCTCGCGATAGACGTTCTTTCCCATCGACTGGGAGACCAGCGTGGCGGTGGCCTGCCCGAAGGCGATGCAGGTTACAAACCCGATGCTGAGCAGGTCGATGATCAGTTTGGCGGCGGTGGTATACACCGGCGGCCGGCTCCACATCAGCGTAGCCGGCCAGTCGACGGTGAAGATGCGCCCGGCGAATTCGCGCGCCTGCGTTATGGAGGTGTGCAGCGCCGGGGCGCCGCGGCTGAGATCGCCGCCGTAGAACTCGGCGCTGGCCAGCGTGGTCATGACCGCTTCTTCGTCGAGGATGGCGATGATCTTCAAAAACATCAGCACGCCGGCCATCACGAAGATCTGGGCGGCGCCGCTGGGCACGCTCAGCTTGATCATGCGCCACATCAACTTCGGCTTGAAGTTCGACAGCCGATAGACCCGAAACTTAGTCGGGTGCTCGCCGCGCAGCGTCCAATAGATCATGAACGCCAGGCCGATAAACGTCGCGATGACGCTGCCGATCGCCGCGCCGGTGACGTGAAAGGCGGGGATCGGACCGAGGCCGAAGATCAGCGCGTAATTCAAGATGACGTTAAAGACGTTCATCACCAAGCACGCATACATATGCACTTGGGTGGCGCCCAGTCCATCGAAGAAGCCCTTATAGGCGGTGGTGGCGACCATGGCAGTGATCCCCAGCACGCGCATCTGCGCGTAGGGGATGCCCAGCGTCAGCACCGCGTCGTTGGAGGTCAGGAATCGAAAAAAGCCCGGGATCGCCATCCAGCCGATCGCGGTGAAGACCAACGCGCTGAGCACCGCCACGGCGACGCCGCTGGCGAGCACCGCGCCGGCCTTCTCGTGGTGTCCTTCGCCGTGGCGCCGCGCGGTCATCACCTGGGTGCCCACCCCGATGGCGGCCAAGAAGCCGCCGATCGTCCAGAAGATCGGCAGGCTGAACCCCAGCGCGGCTTGACCCGGGATGCTGTAGCTGGCATCGAGCTTGCCGACGAAGATCGTGTCGACCACGTTGATGCCCGTCTGGGTGAGCATGGCGACCATGATCGGCGCGGCTAACCAGACGATTCGTTTGGAGCGTTTTAGGTCGACGGCGAGAGCGCCCATGGAGTACCACCGGATGATTCTTGCTGAAGCGCGTGCGCGTTGCACGGCGCCAGCGTTTCTAGGCGACTCGGCTCCTTTGTTCAACCCCTTGACTGTACGATCGCGTGTGCAGTACCGTCGCTTTGATAGAGAAAGAGCTGAATTAATTGAAATGGATTTCCAATATTCTCCCCAGAGGGTGTACCGATGATGGAGTGGAAACGTTTGTGTTGGGGTTTCGGGGTTGCGCTGCTTGCCATGGTCATGTTGGCGCAAACAGGTTGCAAACCGGACTATCCGAAATGTGAGACTGACGATCACTGCGCCGAGAGCGAGCAGGGCCAGGAGGAGGGCAGGACCTATTGCGTCAATGGCCTGTGCCAGCAGTGTCGCGAGGACGCTGATTGTGGCGATCCGGCCATGGAGTGTAACGCCGGTGTCTGTGAAGAGATCCCGGGCTATTGCGAGTCGAACGCCGAGTGTCCGGGCAACGAGAAATGCCGCGACAACCGCTGCGGCCCGGAGTGCATGAGTGACGACGAATGTGAAGCCGGTCAGATCTGCGAAGACGGCAGCTGCGTCGAGGAGCCCGAGTGCTCCACCGACGCCGATTGCGAATCCGGAGAGATGTGCCAAAACGGCCAGTGCGTCGAGCAGCCCGAACAGACCTGTGAACTCGAGCCGGTCTACTTCAACTACGACAGCGCCAGCATCCGCTCGGAGGCACGCGACAAGCTCGCTGATAACGCCGAGTGCATCCAGGAGCGCGACATCAGCGTGCGCATCGAAGGTCATACCGACGAGCGTGGCACCGACGAATACAACGTCGCCCTGGGCGAGCGCCGCGCACGAAGCGTGCAGCGCTACCTGAGCAACCTCGGAGTCAGCTCCGGCGATATGAGCATCATCTCGTATGGTGAAGAGCAGCTCGCTCGCAGTTGCGGCGAACAGGGCTCGGATAGCTGTCACAGCCAGAACCGCCGTGTGGAATTCTCAGTGCGCTAAGCTTGCCTGCTGAGACTGCATGAATGCGACAGGCCCGGCGCTGATATGGCGCCGGGCCTGTTGTGTTTTCCATCGACGCCAGGGACGGCGTCGCTCCGAGATGGGCCCACGGTTGTGTCCATCCCTAATAGGTTGTAATTATCGGGTAAGGTGAACCCGTCAGCCTATGGTGCGGGGCTCGCCGCCTACCAACTATTTCCACGACCCATAAACCGTCGACGATGAATCGAAAAGCAGCCGAATTTTTGAGAGTAGCCTTGCTGAGTCTTGCTTGTCTGTGCGTGGCGAGTCTGAGCCTCGGCGGATGTGTCTCGCTGTCTGACGGCGAGAAGATGCAGCAAGATATCGAGGCGATGCGCGCCGAGCAGCGCGCGATGCAGGAGAATTACGACGAGGAGAAGGAGCGGCTGACAGCCATGATCTCCTCGGCGCGCGAGGATGTCGACCAACTCCAGTCGGTCCTCAAAGAGGCTCGCGCGCTCCTGCAGCGAAATAACGCCGACCTGGGCGTCGAGATCCAAAATACCCGCGAGGAGCTCAAAAAGCTCCACGGCGAGACCGAGGAACTCAACTTCAAGTACCGGCGAATGGAGCAGGAGCTCGAGATATTCAAAGAGGACGTCGATCTTCGCTTCGAAGAGGTCGAGGGTCGCGTCGAACTGCCCGAGCAGGCCATGCCGCTATACGAGCACGGCATCGAAGCTCTCGAGGACGACCGCATGGGCGAGGCGCGCCGGGCGCTGGACAAATTCCTCGAGGACTATCCCGACCATGGAAAGGCCGCCGACGCGCGCTACCACCTCGCCGAGTCTCACCTGCGCGAGGAACAATGGGAGACGGCCATCGGCGAATACCGTCAGGTGCTCCAGGATCACGAGAATTCTGCGCGCGCAGGCGACGCCACCTACCGCATCGGGCAATCCCTGATGAGCATCGGCCGTTGTGAGCAGGCCAGCCAGTGGTTCGAGTTGGTGACCGACGACTACGGTAACTCCCAATTCGCCAGCGACGCGCGCCAGCGAATCAGCGAGATCAAGGCGGGGGAATGTCCTCGATGAAACCTCTCCTTACCAACTTTATGCCTATCGACCATGGATAAGAAATCATGAGTTTCGAGGTCGGAAAACGCCATGTCTTTTCAGCTATCGCTCTGGGCGTCGTGGTCGGTGTGCTGCAGGTTCAATGTGAGTCGAACGACAGCCACGAAGAGGCCGAGTCGCAGGCGGCCTACAAGTTGACGCCCGACGAGCAGTTGGCTCATCTGGAGGTGTCCTCGACCGTGCAAGGCGCTCAGCAAGAGGCGCTTCGCAGCGCGTTTCGCCAGGTCAACCGCCAATTGCAGCAGCAAAGCCGCGCAGAAGAGGCCAAAGCGCCGTCGGCCGACGAGACCGACGTGCTCACCTTTTTATTCAGCGCCAATATCCACGGCGAGCGCGAGGATTGCGGCTGCAAGTCCAACCCGCTGGGTGGGCTGACGCGCCGCCAAACCCTCATCGAATTGGCCGCCGATCCATCCGCCGACGAGGCGAAGAAGTGGTGGGGCGACGATCTGCCCGCACCCGACGTGAGCTTCGAGGTCGACGCCGGCGATCTGCTATTCAAGAATAGCTCGCTGGGCCGCCATCCCGAGCGGCTCCAAGACAAGGCCGAGCAGGAAGCGCGCGCGCTCGTCGACGCCCTGGCGGTCAATCCGCCCGACGTGCTCAACGTCGGCGAGATCGACCTGGCGCTGGGCCTGGACACCTACAAGGAGATCGTCTCCGAGAAGAAGCTGCCCGTTATCTCGGCGAACCTCTACGACTCCGATGGAAAACAAGCCTTCGAAGGCCACCGCGTCGTCGAGCGCGACGGCAAGAAGGTCGCCTTGATCGGGCTCCTCAAGGATAATCCGCGCGTCGAAGACTATTACGAGACGCGCGACGTGCAGGTGAAATCTGCTGCCGATGCCTATCGAAGCGAAGCCGAGAAACTGGGCGAAGACGTCGACCTGGTGGTGATGCTGAGCAACCTGGGCACCTCGCGCACCGCCGAGCTCATCGAGCAGATCCGCGGCGAGGACCACAAGCGCTCCGGGGCGCGCATCGACGCGGCCATCGTCTCCAATACCAATCGACTGACCCGTAAACCTCAGTGGGCCGCCGGCGTTCCCATCGTCGAGCCGCTCAGCCGCGGCAAGTATTTTGGCCGGCTCGACCTCATGCTCGGTGACCAGCCGGGCGTCTCGTTTGCCAACGCCGTGGCCGACCCGCGCGAGATCGTTCAGAACTACCGGCGCGCCTGGGGGAGCTACTTCAACGCGCGCGACCAGCGGCGCGACGCCGCACGCGAGATCGCCGAGCTCCAAAAACAACTCGCCGATCATAGCGAGCGCGCCAAGCAGAGCGACGACAAGGCTAAAAAGGCCGAGAAGGCTGACAAGCCTCAAAAAACTGACCAGACCGAGAAGGGCAAGGCCGGAAAATTCGTCGAAGCGAACGCCGAACAGACTAGGTCGCGCATCGAATCTCTCGAAAAGAAGCTCGAGACGCTCGAAAAGCGCGTCGAGGTGACCTCCAAGACGCTCGCAGGTCAGTCGAGCCGCCTGAGCAGCATCGACGACCTAGCCTCGAGCGCCGACGGCGACGACTGGGCCTCGGTGCGGATCGTCCAGCTCAAGCTCGACATCCCTCAGCAGCAGCAAGTCCGCAAAGTCCTCGACAGTTGGAAAGATAGAGAGTGAGAAAGTAAGAAAAACAAAGGCCCGACCGGGCGTATCCGGTCGGGCCTTTGTAGTATCTAACTCTCTAACTCTCTTACTCTCTTTGAGAAGGTAGTCCGCCGACGTCTTCGATGCGTTGCTTCAGGTCTTCGAAGCCCTCGTTGACCTCGTCTCGGGGCAGATTGCCCTTTTCGAGGCGGTTGTCGGCCTGTTTGCGTGCGTTTTCGTAGAACGCGACGCCGCGGCGCAGGATGTCGTGGTGGTTGCCGCTGACCTCGAGCCCCTTCCACAGCGCGTCTTCCGCCTGTGCGAAGTGGCCGAGCTTCTCGGCGTAGGAGATCAGGTTGATCTGGCTGACCACGTAGATGGACAGCACTTCCTGGCCAAAGACCTCGTAGGCGTCCTCGGAGAGCTCTTCGGCGCGCTGGCCCCACTCCAGAGCACGCTCGTGCTCGCCGCCCTCGAAGAGCAGCACGCTCAGGCGTTGGCAGGCCTGCGCGGCCTGCGGAAGCCCGCCGGGGTTGTCCCCGTCGGCCATCTGGCGGGCGACGTCGAGGGCTTTTTGCATCTCCTCTTCGGCCTCGCCAAAACGCTCGTGGCGCGCGTAGAGCAGCGACATATTTTGCCGCGCCCCCAACGCCAGCGAGTCGACGCTCTCATCGCCGTCGGCGCGCACCGCTTCGATGAGCTCGATGGCGCGCTGGCTGAGGTCTTTGGCCTCGACGAGATCGCCCTTGGCGGCGACCACGCTCGATAGATTCAAATAGGTGGCCGCCGCGTTGGAGCGAAAGTCGACGTCCCGATCGAGCAGCTTCTCGCAGATGTCCAGCGAGTCGCGGTGGTATTGTTGGGCCTGCTCGGGCTCGTCCTTTCGCTGGTGGAGCACGCCGAGCTCGTTATAGAGCTGGGCGCGAAGCTTCAGCTCGTCGTCGGGCTCGTCGGGCGTCATGTCCAAGATCGCCTCGGCCTCCCGGAAGGTGTGCTCGGCCTGGTCGGGGCGGCCCTGACGCAGCGTCTGGCTTCCCTGTTGGACGAGTTTGCGTGCGGTGTCGAGTTCGCGCATGGAGTGCTCGGGTTGTTGGTTTTTGGTTCTTGGTTCTTGAGCTGCTTTACCAAGAACCAAGAACCAAGAACAAACGCAGTGAAGAATATATGATTACGAAAGGTCAATCGCCCGGAATACTTAATGCCAGCAGTCAAGCTCAGCGATACTGCGCTTTGAGCCACACGTGAAAGGTGACGTTTCCAAAGCGCACTGCGTCGCCGTTTTCGAGCTGGCGGGGTCGGTCGATCTGCTTGCCGTTGACGAATGTGCCGTTGGTGCTGGCCGAGTCCTGCAGAAAGACCTTGGCGTTGCGACAGATGAGCAACGCGTGGTTCCAGGAAATGGCCGGTTTGTCGATAATGATGTCGTTGTTGTGGCCGGCTCCCAGCGTGTTGTCGCCCTGGCGTAGCACGTAGCGGTTCGACGGCTCCTCGGGATCATAGAGGATCCCGTAGTTCCTCGGATCGCGCTCTTCCTGCTCGGCCGGCAGCGTCAACGTCGGTCGGCCTCCATTGGCGTTGGGGCCGGGCCGGCCCGGCGAGGTCTGAAAGATCGCCGCCGCGCGTGCATCGGCGCCCTTGGAGCGTCCAAAGGAGCCGGACTCGTCGTCGTTTTCCAGGGCCTCTCCGCAAAAGCCGCAGAAGGTCACATCACTCGGATAAACCCGGGCGCATGTCTTACAGCGATTGATGCGGTCCCCACAAAAGGCACAAAAGCCCGCATAATCCGGTATGTCAGATGAACAGCTCGGGCACTTCATCGCAGTCAGTCGCATTCAGGCACGGCATTGAAGCCGAGTTCCTCTTCGCTCAACGCGAAGGGCTCGGTGATTGCCGGCGGCGTGTCGGCGCCGACCACCGAAATCCGAGCGACCAATTGCTGGTCGACGTCCTCGAGGATCTCGCGCTGGGGGGAACCGCCGTTTGCAGGAACAAATCTGCCACATCCGACGTCCCAGTGAAAGACGTGCAACACACATGATCCGGCGGGAGTCGTCGGTACGAACGCTGTACCGTCTCCGCCGGGCCCCTGTACGGCGCTGCCACAGGCGCTCGCCCGCTCGCCGTCCCACTCGCAAATCTCGACACGGATCTGTTGATCGTCGCCTTCACGATCGCGGACCAGATACGGAATCGAAACCAAGTCGTCGACGCGCGACAATCGGACGCGAAAGTCAGCTTGTCCGCCGAC
>JBKGZI010000269.1:0-8541 GCA_046545675.1 Persicimonas sp. | reverse complement strand
CAGCGAAGTGTCCGAGGCCAGCGAGACTTCCGAGGCCAGCGAGACTTCCGAGGCCCGAGAATCGAGCGACGTGGCCGCCGAGCCGGTGGACACCGACTCTGCCTGCGACGACGAAGACGACCGACAGGCCGAAGACGACTCCGCACTCGACGAGCTCTTTTTGAGCCCCGACGATGATTCCGAAGGGGTCATCGAAGTCGACTTCGAGGAGACCGACGGCAGCGTCGAATTGCACCAGGACGAGATCGAGGAACTCCGGGAGGAGGTCGCCGAGCTGCGCGAGCGCGCCGAGACCGCCGAAAAAGAGCGCGGAGAGTTCAAAGAGCGCTGGGTGCGCGCGGCCGCAGACCTGGACAATTTGCGCAAGCGCGCCAAGCGCGAAAAAGAGGAGATGCGCAAATACGGCAACGACAAAATCGCCATGGAGCTTCTGCCCGCTCTCGACAACCTCGAGCGCGCGCTCGCCCACGCCGAGGACACCGACGACTCCAGCAGCATCGTCGACGGCGTCGAGATGGTCTACCGCCAGATCGTCACCGCCCTCAAAAAGCAGGGCATCGTCGGCTTCGAGTCGCAGGGGGAGAAGTTCAATCCCGAGCAGCACGAGGCTATCCAACAGGTCGAGACCACCGAGTACGACACCGGCACGATCGTCGAGCAGTACCAAAAGGGCTACTTCATCCACGACCGACTTCTTCGCCCGGCGCTTGTTTCAGTTGCAAAGCGCGTCGCTGGTGATGATAATGATGAACACTCTGAGCCAAGCGACGCGTCTGAGGCGAGTGACGAATCCGACGTCGAAGAGCCGAATTCCGAGGAATGAGCACGTAGTAGGCTCATTTCGACGAACGTGGCCGTGACTGATATGCAACTCAAGTAGGTCTTTGCCCAATGGGTAAAACGATAGGAATTGACCTCGGGACCACCAATAGCTGTGTGTGTGTTCTCGATGGAGACGATCGCACCGTCATCCCCAACGCCGAAGGAGCGCGCACCACTCCGTCCATCGTCGCCTTCACCGAAGACGGGGAGCGGCTGGTCGGCCAATTGGCCAAGCGTCAGGCGCACACCAACGCCGTGAATACGATTTACGCGGTCAAGCGTCTCATCGGTAAGCGCTACGACTCGGAGGATGTCCAGGAGGCGATGCGCTCGGTCTCCTACGAGATTGTCGAGGCGGACAACGGCGACGCCTGGGTGTCGGCCCGGGGCAAGCAGTACTCCGCACCGGAGATCTCCTCATTCATTCTGCGCGAGATGAAAAATGTCGCCGAGGATTTTATCGGTGAGGAGGTCGAAGACGCGGTCGTCACCGTGCCGGCCTACTTCAACGACGCCCAGCGCCAGGCGACCAAGAACGCCGGTAAAATCGCCGGGCTCAACGTGCTGCGCATCGTCAACGAGCCGACCGCCGCGGCGCTGGCTTATGGCGTCGGCCAGGGAGGCACGCCCGAAGATCAGACCGTCGCTGTCTACGATATGGGCGGCGGCACCTTCGATATCTCGATCCTCGAGCTGACCGAGGGTGTTTTTAGCGTGGTGTCCACCTCGGGTGACACCTTCCTGGGTGGCGAAGACTTCGACAACGTGGTCATCGACTGGCTCGCCGAGCAATTCGAGGCCGAGCATGGCATCGATCTGCGCGGCGATAAGATTGCCCTGCAACGCCTCAAAGAGGAGGCCGAGCGCGCCAAATGCGAGCTGTCGACCAAAGAGGACACCGACATCAGCATGCCGTTCATCTACTCCGATGACGACGGCCCCAAGCACCTCGAGACCACGCTCAGCCGTGAGCAGCTCGAGGAGTTGGTCGCCGACCTGGTCGAGGAGTCCATGGGGCCGTGCAAGCAGGCGCTGAGCGACGCGTCGTTGACCAAGAGCGATATCGACACCGTGCTGCTGGTCGGTGGCATGACCCGCATGCCGCTGATTCGGCGCAAGGTCGAGGAATTCTTCGGCAAGAAACCCGACGCCTCGGTCAACCCCGACGAGGTCGTCGCCCTCGGCGCCGCCGTTCAGGGAAGCATCGCCCGCGGTGAGCTGACCGACGTGCTCCTTTTGGACGTCACCCCGCTGACGCTGGGCCTGGAGACCGCAGGCGGGGTCTTCACGCCGCTGATTCCGCGCAATACGACCATCCCGTGCAGCCACTCCGAGACGTTCAGCACCGCCCGCGACAACCAGTCGATGGTGCGCGTGCACGTCCTGCAGGGCGAGCGTCAGATGGCCGACGCCAATAAGAGCCTGGCCAAATTCGAGCTGGTCGGAATTCCGCCGGCGCCGCGCGGTGTTCCCAAGATCCAGGTGACGTTTAGCATCGACGAAAACGGCATGGTCAATGTGCGCGCCAAGGACGAGGGCTCCGGCAAAGAGCAGAGCGTCAACATCGTCGCCGATGGCGGGCTGAGCGAGGCTCAGATCAACAAGATGATCGCCCAGGCCGCCGAGTACGAGCAGCAAGACCGCCTCCAAAAGGAGCTCGTCGAGATGAGAAACGAGGCTCAAGGGCTGCTGTATTCGACTGAGCGCAGTTTCAATGAATTCGGCAACGCGCTGCTCGAAGAGGAGCAAACCGATATCGCCAATGATATCGCCACCATCAAAGACCTGGTCGAGGACGCCAACAAAGAAGAGTTGGAGGCGATCATCGCCAACCTCGAGGCATCTGCCTATCGACTCGCCGAGGCGATGTACGCCTCCGAAGCCGAAGATGAAGCTTGATCAGCTAAGCAAGGTACGCCAAAGACATGTCGCAATGGTCGACGGGGAATAGGCGAGCAGGCTCATCTGTCTGCTTTCTGCTTCCCGGTCGCCCTTGTGACACTCGCCTGTGCCTTCTGGCCAGTTTTTCTGCATTAAAGAGCCATGACTATAGATCCGTACGACGTTCTGGGTGTTTCGCGAGATTCCGACATCTCTGAGATCAAGGCGGCATACCGACGCCTGGCTGTCAAACACCACCCGGACAAAAACCCCGACGATCCCGACTCTCAGGAGCGCTTCAAGGAGGTCAGTGAGGCCTACGAGATCTTGAGCGACCCCGAGAAACGCCAGACCTACGACCGCTTCGGCACGACCAAGGGGTTCGGAGGACAGGGCTCGCCATTTGGCGGCGGCGGGCAGAATATGGGGGACTTCTTCGACCTATTCAGCTCGATGTTTCGCGGTGGTGCCGGTGGCGGGCGCGGCCGGCGCACCGGCCGTCGCGGCGTCGACCTCAAGCTGGAGATCGAGGTCAGCTACGAGGAGGCCGCCAAAGGAGTCACCCGCGAGGTCGAGATCCCGACCTTCGACAATTGCGAGACCTGCGATGGCTCGGGCGCCAAGCCCGGCTCGAGCCCGGAGACCTGCTCGAACTGCAACGGGCGGGGCACCGTGCGCGTCCAAAACGGCTTCTTCTCGATGATGCGCGAGTGCCCGCGCTGCGACGGCGAGGGCGAAGTCATCTCCGACCCCTGCTCCGATTGCGGCGGCAAGGGTATCCGCCAGGGCGAAGAGTCGCTCGAGGTCGAGGTGCCCGCCGGCGTCGATACCGGCCAAAAGCTGCGCTGGACCGGCCGCGGCGGCCCCGGCGCCAACGGCGGCCCGCGCGGCGACCTCTATATCTTTATCCGCCTCGAGGACCATCCGCTCTTCGAGCGCGACGGACGCGACGTCATCTGCAACATCCCGATTAGCTTTACCCAGGCGGCCATCGGTGGAAAGATCGAGGTGCCCACCCTCGACGGCAAGGTCAATATGACCGTGCCGGCGGGCACGCAGACCGGCAAGACCTTCCGGCTATCCGGCAAGGGCTTCCCGGCGATCAACGGCCGCGGCCAGGGCGACCAGCTCGTCCGGGTCAACGTCGAGACGCCGGTCAAGCTGACCGACCGCCAAAAGGAGCTCCTCGAGGAGTTCGCCGAAGAGGGCGGAGAAGAGGTCCACCCCGAGCGCAAGGGCTTCTTCGACCGGATGAAGGAGATCTTTGGGTAGGCAACTGCCACATCACCAGGGCGGGCCGGCCGCGCCCATCCTCTGGGTGCTGTTGGTCGGTCTGTGCGCTCTTTGGGCCGCTCCGGCTGACGCGCAACAAGAATCACCCCCGACATCTGAAGCCGAAGAACAAGAGGCTGCGTCCCCTGAGCCGCTGGCTATCGGCGTGGCCGTGCCGCTTTCGGGGGAATACGCCCCGCTGGGTAACCAGGCCCTCGAGGCGGCAAAGCTGGCCGCCGGTGAGTCCGGCGCACGGATTGTCTCCCGGGATACCGAGGGCACCCCGCAGGGCGCGGCCAAGGCGGTGCGCGAGCTCGCCGCCGACGACTCGGTCGTCGCCATCCTGGGTCCGATCGGTCGGCGTGAGTCGCGCCCGGCCGCACAGATCGCCCAACGCGCCGGTGTGCCGATGATGACGTTGGCCAGCTCCGATTCGGTCAATCGCGTGGGCGGCTGGGTCTTCCGGTTGCGCCAAACACCAGCCGAGCAGGCCGAGGCGCTGGCCGAGGCCGTCCGAGAGCACCTCTCCGACAAAAAACGCGCCGCCGTCCTCTTCCCCGAGTCCAATTATGGGCGTGAGGCCGCGTTGGCGTTTGCCAGGCGCTTCCGTGACCTCGATGGGCGCATCACCGCGGTGGCCAGCTACGAGGAGGACACCACCGATTTCCGAAAGGCGCTCGACGTGCTCGTCGGAAAGCGCGTGCTGGTCGACCCGCGAGCGCGCATCGGCACGAAGCGAGCCGACCGCGACGGCTATTATACCATCCGATCCCAGCCCACGGTCGACTTCGACCTGCTCTTCGTGCCCGATTTTCACGTGCGCGTGGCCAGGTTGTTGCGCTTTTTCCCCGACGCCGGCATCCAGACCGGAGCCGGCGGCGAGGGGACGGCCGTGCAGATGCTGGGGCTGTCCGGATGGCAGGGCAGCTCGATGAAACTGACCGGCGCCCACGCCGCCGGCGCGCTGTATTCGGACATCTTCGTCGGCGAGGGCGACGGTGGGCGCGCCGAGGATTTTGCTCGCGTATTCGAGGGTGAGACCGGCAGACGCCCGGTCGACCTCGACGCGCAGGTCTTTGACGCCGCCTGGCTGATGGGGCAGATCCTCCAGAAAATCGTCGAGAAGCAGCGCTCCTCGGACCAGCGGGGCTCGGCCGAAGAGTTGCGCAGCTTCTTCATCCAAAAACTCCCCTCGAAGCCGAATTTCACCGGGGTCTCCGGCCGGTTCGGGTTCGGGCCCCGCGGCGAGCCGCTGCGCCCGTTGCGGCTTTACGAATTCGATATCGACGGAGAGGTCTCCCCGTGGAATTGACGCCGGTCGGGTGATAGCCTTGCCACGTTGACTGGTTGAGTCGAAGAGTCAGCCTGGAGCGCCACACCGGAGAGTGAGAGTGGAAATTCGCTGTGACAAGTGCACGCACGTCGGCCCGGCGGCCTCGGTTGGACCGGGCCCCGAGGGTGTCGTGTTGGTATGTGAGAACTGCGGCCACGAGAATATTCTCGACGTCGGCGAGTCCGACGAGCCCGACGGGGCGAGCGACGGCTCCAATGAGGTCGTCGCCCCCGCCGGGGAAGCGTCTTCGGCCAATGCCTTTGGCGAGTCTTCGGCCAGTGCCTTTGGCGATAAGACTGCCTTTGGCGATAAAGAGCAGGTCCGGCAGTGGCTTCGCGAGGACGCCCTCGAGGCGCTCATCCCCCAGCCCGGCAGCGGCCCGCGTTGCCGGAAATGCGCCTGGCTTGTCGATCCGGACGCCGATAATTGCTCGCGCTGCGGCCTCAGTCGCCGCGAGGCCGAGCGATATGAGCCCGGCGAGGCCCCCTGGGAGCGCCCACCGGAAGGAAAGGAGTCCGAGCAAGAGCAGGCCGAGCTGTTATGGGAGTCCTTCGCCGACGAGCCCGATCCGTCGACGCTCGAGAAATTCGTCCACTTCGTGCGCGACGAGGGATTGCTCAACCTGGGCGTTCGCCGGCTGCGCTTCTATCTGATCGACCATCCCGAAGACGAGCGCGCCGTCGAGCATCTTCGCGACCTCGCCGAGAGCTTGCAGTCGCGGATCATCGTCGCTCAGGTGCAGGCCAAGGCCGACGCCAGCGAGTTCCAGGACGAGGTCAGCCGCTTTAAGCAGCGCGTGATGGTCGGTCTGGTCGTCTTCTGGGGCGGGATCTTTCTTTTGTTCCTGGTGCTTTTTTGGGATAACTGCTCCACCGGAATGCCAAGTTTGTGAGAGTTACGAGGAGCATTTGCTTTTCGCACAGCTTGCGCCGTTGTGCTGCTCGCACGACTTACGTTGATGTTCTTGGTTCTTGGTAAGCCGAACGGATTCAACAGCCAGACAAGTTTCAAAGACGCATATACCGACTGAACGTTATGAGTTGCGCTAAGCAGGTGCCATGTACCGCGAATTCGAGCTGATTGAGCGCATCTTGGAGGTGTTCGACCAGCCCGAGGGCATCGAGTTGGGCATCGGAGACGACTGCGCGGTGCTGGCGCCGGGACGCTTCGATCTGGTCACCACCGACACGATGGTCGAGGGCGTCCACTTCCGGCGTGACTGGAGCTCGGCGGCTGATATCGGCTGGAAGGCGCTGTCGGTCTCGTTGAGCGATGTGGCGGCCATGGGTGGGGCCCCCGGGCCGTTTTTTCTGAACCTCTCGCTCGGGCCCGATGTCGACGAGGCGTTCATCGACGCGCTGCTCGCCGGGATGAAGGCGGCCTGCGATAGGTGCCTGGAGGCCGGCTTTTCGGTCTCGACCGCCGGAGGCGACGTCACCGCGACCGACGGGCCGACGGTGGTCAGCACCACGCTGATGGGCCAGAGCGCCCCCGAGGGAGCGATTCTGCGCTCCGGGGCATCTCCCGGCGACCGCATCGTGCTGCTCGGCCCGCTCGGGTTGGCCGAGGCGGCCGTAGACCTGCTCGCCGGACGCCTTTTCGTCGGACGCGTCGCTGCCGACCCGGCCGGTTATCCGGCGCTCGTCGAGGCGCACCGACGTCCATTGCCGCGAGTCAGCGAAGGAGCCTTGCTCGGGCGCGAGGCGATTCCGTCTGCGCTCATCGACACCAGCGACGGTTTCGGGCAAGATTTGGGACATATCCTCGAGCGAAGCGCGGTGGGCGCGCGAGTCGATGTCCACTGCATGCCTCGCCACGACGAGCTGGACGCGCTTTGCGAGCAACTCGGAGCCGATCCTCTCCGGTATATGATATCAGGCGGCGAGGACTTCCAATTGTGCATGACCGTGCCCCAGACGCGCATGGCCGGTCTGCGCGAGCTCGCCCGGCGCGAGCAATTCGAGATCTTCGAGGTCGGCGAGATTCGCCCGGCCGCCGAAGGGCTGACCATGGTCGGGCCTGACGGCGCACCCCTCGACGTCGATACTCCTGGCTACGAGCACTTTCGGGCTGATGGATAAGGGAAAGATGAGCGATAGTGATACCGATTTCGAGCAGGCGCAGGCTTACCGCGAGGTGGTCGAGAAGTTGTGGGCCGAGCCGGTCTTCGAGGCCTGTGACGAAGCGTTGCCGAAGACCCCGGGGGCGACCGTGCTCATCGCCGAGGCGCGCTGTGGGCTGGTCGCTATCGAGCTCGCCGCGCGCCTCGGCCAGCAGTCCCGAATCATGGCTCTGGACTCTCACGGCCCCATGCTCGACCTGGCGCGCAAACGTGCCGAGGGCGCCGCGGGCCAGGAGCGTATCTACTTCGTCAATCAGCGTGTCGATAACCTGTCCTACGCCGACGGTGTCTTCGAAGCGGGGATTTGTCTGGACGGGCTGTACACCGGCCGCCAGGCCATGGAGGGCGTCGCCGAGCTGGTCCGGGTGACCGCCGACGGTGGCACGGTCGTGGTGGCCGCTCCGTTGTCGTCGAGCTTTGCCGAATATTACGACCTGCTCGACGAGGCGTTTCGCGCCCACAAGCTCGACGACGTCGTGCCCCGCATCGACGCGCTTCGCGAAACGCTCATCAGCCCCGGCCAGCTCGCCGCTGCGGCGCGCAAGGCCGCTCTCGAGGACTTCAGCATCGAGAAGCTCCGTTGGGAGCTCAGCTTCGTGGACGGCCACGACTTTCTGCACTCCCCCCTGATTCGCCAGAGCGTCTTCCCTCATTGGATCGGCATGGTGCGCTCGTCGGATCGCGAGCCGGTGCTCCGCTACGTCTCCGATGCCATCGACACCTACTGGCACGCAGGCCCCTTTACGACGGTGATCGAAGCGGGCCTCCTGGTCGGAAAAAAATAGGCGCGTAGGTTTCTCGGCGAAGACGAAATACACGTGTTGACATCGCTGTTTTCCTATGGCAAAAATCGCTCCCCGTTGGCTGTTTGGTTAGCTATTAGACGGGATGATCCGGCGTAGCTCAGCTGGTAGAGCAGGCGGCTGTTAACCGCCTTGTCGAAGGTTCGAGTCCTTCCGCCGGAGTTTCTGAAGTGGGCGATGGTCATCCATCGCCCATTTCGATTTCTTGTAAGAAAAATTGGTACCAGGTCTGCAACCCAAACCCCCAAGCCCCCAAAAGAGCCATGCCGACCTTTGATGCAACCAGAGCCGATTGTGTCGTCTACGTG
>JBKGZI010000268.1:0-8561 GCA_046545675.1 Persicimonas sp. | reverse complement strand
ACGCTTTTCTGCGTGAATTTGGGGTAGATCTCTGCCCTGAGTACCATCTCAAAAATTCGAACGGTTTTGTTTGATTATAGGCGCTTTTTAGGGCGCCGACCCTAACCGAGGGTGCACCCCAAGGGCATTCGGTCGCTTCGCTCCCAGCCGACGGGCAAAAGGCGCCCGTCTTACCCCCGGGTATGGTTTGGTCTCCTAAAAGCCGCACCTTTGGGCGATTCGGTGCGCCCAAACGGTCGAGTCGATCCGCCCAAACGGTCGCTATGCTAGGGATCGAACCATAGCCGTGGGTAAGCCGACGCCGAACGCGCCCTCGGCGCGTTCGGGGCGGCGCACCCACGGAGAGTCACGGACACCACGAACGCTCATAAATATCCACCATCACGAGAGACAGAAAAAATGACATTCGTATCCAAAAAGCACGCATTGCACGCCCTCTTCATCATCCTCGCCATCGCCCTCAGCGCCGCCCTGATCGGCTGCGACAAATCCGACCAGGCCGCTGCGTCCTCGGAAGAGGCGGCTGCCACGGACCAGCAAGACGACCACGAGGGGCATGACGAGCACGAAGAATACGACAAATACGCGGGCTGGTGTCACGGGCACGACCTGCCCGAGGAGTATTGCACGAAGTGCCATCCGGAGCTCGTCGACAAATATAAGGAAGAGGGCGACTGGTGCGACGAGCACGGGTTCCCGCTGTCGGCGTGCCCCGAGCACAACCCGATGGATCCCCCGGAGGAAGGTTGAGGAGATCGCGATGAGAGAGCAACTAATGAGAGCGCGACATCGTTTGCGGGGTTGGGTGCATTTGGGGTTGTTGTGGATCACCCGGGGCTCCTTTCGCTTCGCTCCAGTCGCACGGTCGACCCGCATAAAGCCCGGCTACAGTTGCAACGCTAGACAGCGCGTTGCGAAGCTCCCTTCGGTCGCTTTGGGGGCGGTCTTGGCCATCGCTCTGAAGCTGACCCGGGGCTCCTTTCGCTTCGCTCCAGTCGGCCCGGGCTACAGTTGCAACGCTAGACAGCGCGTTGCGAAGCTCCCTTCGGTCGCTTTTGGAGTCATCTTCGCCATTGCTCTGAGCGCTGCACTCGTCGGTTGCGACAAATCCGATGGAAGTGGCGAGGAGCCGGCGACGCTGTCGGAGCAGATCGCCGGGGAACATCCCAAATACGAGGGCTGGTGCCACGGCCACGATCTGCCCGAGGCCTTGTGCACGAAGTGCCACCCGGACCTTGTCGACAGGTATAAAGAGGCCGGAGATTGGTGCGAGGAGCACGAATTTCCGGAGTCGGCGTGTCCCGAGTGCAATCCGATGGATCCGCCGGGTGAAGAGTCCGCCGGGAGCCCCGCGCCAACCGATGAGGACCGAGACGATCAAGACCAGCAGGACAAGCCCGCCGACGACGCCGTCGCGGTGGAGGGGCTGGAGTCGGGCACCCAGATCGTCTTGAAGCAACAAGACCACGAGGCGACCGTCGGCATCGAGACCGAGTCGGTGCGTGAGGCGCCGGTGGGGATGGGCGTGCAGGCCCCGACGCGCCTGGAGTTCGACCGCAACCGCTATGCCGATGTGCGCGCCGCGGTGCCCGGCATCGTGCGCGAGGTGCTCGTGGATATGGGCGATGAGGTCGACGAAGGCGACCCGCTCTTCGTGCTCGAGAGCGGCCAGGTCGGCGAGGTTCAGGCGCAGGTCCGCGCCGCATCGCAGGCGCTAGAGACCGCCCGCTCGAACCTCGAGCGCCAGGAAAAGCTCCAGGACAAAGGCCTGTCCGCCAAGCGCAAGGTCGAAGAGGCGCGTCGTGACTTCGAGGCCGCCGAGTCGCGGCTGGCGTCGCTGGAGAGCACGCTTCGGCTGGCCGGCGGTGCAGGCACGACGAGCACCGGCCGTTATACGGTTCGCGCGCCGATCGCCGGCAGCGTGGCTCAACGGCCGGCTGTCGTGGGCGGGTTCGCCAACCAGGAGACGCCCCTGGCGACGGTGGTCGACACCTCCAAGATGTGGGCGATGCTCGACGTGTCCGAGCAAGAGGGCTTCGCCCTCGAGCGAGGACAGCCGGTCGTGCTCAGCGTCGACGGCGCCAAAGACCGCACATTCGAGGGGAAAGTGACCTGGATTTCACCGGAGGTCGACGCGCGCACCCGCACCATCAAGGTCCACGCCGAGATCGACAACGCCGACGGGAAGCTGCGCGCCCATCAATTTGCGCGCGCCGAGATCGAGGTCGCCCCCGCTCAGGCCGGCGTGATCGTCCCCAAGGAGGCCGTGCAGCGGTTCAACGACGGGGTGGTCATCTTCGTGCGCACCGGGGAGGGCAAATATGAGCCGCGCGCAGTCGAGATCGGCCGACGCGACGGAGACGTCGTGCAGGTCCGCGGCGACCTGAAGCCCGGCGAGTCGGTGGTCACCACCGGCGCCTTCGTGCTCAAGACGGAGTTGAATAAGGACGGCATCGGCGCCGGCTGCTGTGAAGTTTCAGAGGAATAGATCATGCTGACCAAACTCATCGAGCTCTCGCTGCGCCATCGCGTCGCGGTCCTCTTAATCACCGGTCTCTTGATCGTCGCCGGAGTGCTCGCCTTTCGCGAGCTGCCCTTCGACGCCTATCCGGATACGACTCCCGTCCAGGTGACCGTCAATACGGTCGCGCCGGCGCTGAGTCCGCTGGAGGTCGAGCGACAACTGACCTTTCCGCTCGAGCAGGCCATCGGCGGCCTGCCGGGCCTAAAGGAGGTCCGGTCGGTCTCCAAATTCGGCTACTCGCAGATCACGGTCATCTTCGATGACGACGTCGATATCTACCTGGGCCGGCAGGTGGTCACCGAGCGAATACAGACGGTCGAGCTGCCCGCCGGGGCCTCCAAACCATCCTTGGGGCCGGTCGCCACGGGCCTCGGCGAGGTCTTTCAATATACGATCAACAGCGATCAGCGCTCGGCGCAGGAGCTTCGGACGCTGCACGAGTGGGTGGTGCGCCCGCAGATGCTCACCGTGCCCGGGGTGGCCGAGGTCAACACCTGGGGCGGCTACGAGAAGCAATTTCATGTGGTCGTCGACCTGGCCGAGCTCATCAAATACGAGCTGACCATCGACGACGTCGAGCTGGCGCTGCGGCGAAATAACGCCAACGTCGGCGGCGGCCTGGCCGGCAGCGGCGGGGAGAGCCAGCTCGTGCAGGGTGTCGGCCTCGCTCGCGACCTCGAAGACCTCGAGAAGATCGTGGTGGCCGCCGTCGACGGCGTGCCCATCCGCGTCTCGCACGTCGCCAGCGTTCAGGAGGGCCACGAGATTCGGCGCGGCGCGGTCACCGCCAACGGCAAAGGCGAGACCGTCCTGGGCCTGGGCTTTATGCTCATGGGCGAGAATAGCCGTGAGGTGACCCACGCCCTCGAAGATCGCCTCGCCGAGGCCCAAAAGAGCCTGCCCGAGGACGTCACGCTCGACACGATGTACAGCCGCACCGACTTGGTCGACGAGGTGCTCGAGACCGTGCGCAACAACCTGCTCGAGGGCGCGCTGCTGGTCATCGCGATCCTCTTTATGCTGCTCGGCAACGTGCGCGCAGGGCTCATCGTGGCGCTGGCCATCCCGCTGTCGATGCTCTTCGCCTTCAATATGATGCTGCAATTCGGCATCGCCGGCAGCCTGATGAGCCTGGGCGCCATCGACTTCGGCCTGGTCGTCGACAGCTCGGTCATCATGGTCGAAAACTCCGAGCGACGCCTGGCCGAGGACACCTCTGGGCGCAGCATCCTCGAGGTGGTGCGTGACGCGGCCGTCGAGGTCCGAAAGCCGACCCTCTTCGGCGAGCTGATCATCGCGATCGTCTACCTGCCGATCCTGGCGCTGCAGGGCGTCGAAGGGAAGCTGTTCCGGCCCATGGCGCTCACCGTCATCTTCGCGCTGATGGGCTCGATGATCATCTCGATGACCCTGATGCCGGTGCTGGCCAGTCTGGTGCTCAAGCGGCGTATGAAGAAGGGTGTGTATGAGGGCGATGAGCGCCAAAAGCCCAGCCACTCAGGCGATGTCTGGCTGGTCCGGGCGCTCAAAAGGCTATACCGGCCGGTGCTCGAGTGGTCGCTTCGCAACCAGAAGCTCGTATTGATATGCGCGGCGGTCGTGGCGCTCAACGCCGGGATAATCGCCTCGGGGCTGGGCTCCCAATTCGTGCCCCGGCTCCACGAGAACTCGGTGGTCATCAACACGGTGCGCCTGGCCGGCGTCTCGCTCGACGAGTCGGTGCGCTATGGCACCCAGCTCGAGCAAAAGCTCATCAAAGCGTTCCCCGACGAGGTCGAAGACGTCTGGACGCGCACCGGCACCGGCGAAGTGGCCACCGACCCGATGGGCCTGGAGGTCTCCGACGTGTTCATCACGTTGCATCCGCGCGACGAGTGGACGCGCGCCGAGACCAAGCAAGCCCTGGTCGAGGCGATGCAATCGGAGCTCGACGGCATGCCGGGCATGCGCATGATCTTCACCCAGCCCATCGAAATGCGCGTCAACGAGATGCTCGCCGGCATCCGCGCCGACGTGGGCATCAAGCTGTACGGCGACGACTTCGACGTCCTCGAGGAGAAGGCCGGCGAGATTCAGACGGTCGTCGAGGGCCTCGAGGGCGCCTCCGACGTGGCCACCGAGCAGCTCACGGGCCTGCCGGTGCTCGAGATCGAGGTCGACCGCGACCAGGTCGCCCGCTACGGGGTGGCCGTCGAGGACGTCCTCAACCACGTCGAGGCGCTGGGCACCCCCAAAGTCGGCGAGATTCGGGAGGGACAACGCCGCTTCGACCTCGTCTTGCGGCTGCCCGAGAATTATCGGGATAACCCCGACGAGATCCGCTCGATCCTCATTCGCACCGCCGACGGCCAGCGCGTGCCGCTCGGCCAGCTCGCAAAGATCGACGTGATCGACTCGCCGTCGACCATCAAGCGTGAGTGGAGCAAACGCCGCGTGATTATCGAGTCCAACGTCTCCGACGACGATATCGGCGGCTTCGTCAAACGAGTGCGCGAGGCGATCGACGAAGAGGTCGAGCTGCCGCCGGGCTATTACGTCGACTTCGGCGGGCAATTCGAAAACCTCGAGCGCGCCCAAAACCGCCTGATGATCGTCGTACCGATCGCGCTCTTGCTGATCTTCACGCTCCTCTATATCACCTACGGGCGCATCCTCGACGCGCTGCGCGTGTTCACCGGCGTGCCCTTTGCCGCCATCGGCGGTATTGCTGCACTGTGGATCCGCGACATGCCGTTTAGCATCTCCGCCGGCGTGGGCTTCGTGGCCCTGTCGGGCATCGCGGTGCTCGGCGATATGGTGTTGGTCTCCTACGTGCGCGATCTGCTCGACAAGGGGCTCGCCCCGATCGAGGCCATCCGAGAGGGCGCGATGACGCGCATGCGGCCGGTGCTGATGACCGGCATGGTCGCGGCGTTTGGTTTTGTGCCCATGGCGCTCAACACTGGCGTCGGCGCCGAGGTGCAGCGGCCGTTGGCGACGGTGGTCATCGGCGGCATTATTACGTCGACCATCGCTACGCTGGTCGTCATGCCCGTGCTGTACGCCGTCTTCGGGACCGGCGTAGAGGCCGCTGATGATGGGCGGCCCCAGCGGCCTTGCGCCGCTGGTGAAGAAGCCTGACAGCTAGCAGGCCAAGCTGATTCACCCGCCGGACAAGCACGGTCAACCCGCATAAACCGGCGGGGGTCTTGGGAAGGCCGTTTTGCTCTAGCTGTCCAGGCTGATTCACCCGCCGGACAAGCACGGTCAACCCGCATAAACCGGCGGGGGTCGCTCGAACTCTTAAGTGATCACCTATGATAGGTAATTAGTGATGAAGCTCGCCCCAACGACAACGCTCCTCCTCACGCTCCTACTGGGCGCATCGCCCGCGCTCGCCCAAGGATCGCCCGGCGACTCGGCCGACCAGATCAGCGAAGAGTACGCCCAGCGTCTCGGCCCGCCCACCGAGCTCGACGAGTTGATCGAGTACGCCCGCGAGAACGCCCCGGAGGCGCGCCGGGCCGAAGCCGAGATCGGCCTCGGCCAGGCGGCGCGCGAGGGCGCCGGGCGGCTGTCGAGGTATAATCCGGCCGTCGAGGGGGAGTTCAAGCCGGGGCTGTCGGACGGAACCGGGTTCGGCGTGGAGGTCAGGTTGACCCAGCAGGTCGAGATCTTCGGCGAGCGCGGCCTGCGCAGGGAGGCGGCCAGTCGGCAGGTCCAGCGGCGCGAGGCCGAGCTGGCTCGGGCTCGCTGGGAGATCGAGAGTCAGGTGCGCCGGCGTTACCAAAAGGCGCTGGTAGCCCGGGAGCACGTCGAGGTCGCCCGGCAGGCGGTCGGCTTTGCCGACGAGATGTACGAGATGGCCGTCGAGCGCGAGGAGCTGGGCGAGGAGTCCAGGACCTCGGTGGTCATGGCGCGCGCCGATACGGCCGGCGCCCGCCAGGAGCTCATCGAGGCGTGGAGTGACTATATGGCCGCGCTGCGCGAGTTGAGCGAAGCGGCCGGTTGGCGCGAGGACGTCCCGCCCCAGCCGGTCGGTGAGCCGCCGCAGGTCAGCGCGCTCGACGAGCCGGCTCGCCTGGTCGAGCGCGCCGTCGAGAACGACCCGCAGCTCGCCCTCATCGAGGCCGAGCGCGCCGAGGCGCGGGCCGACCGGGCGCTCGCCGAGCGCTCCGCGTGGCCGGACCCGCTCTTTGGCGTGGGTTACGAGAGCGAGTCGCCCGCGGTAGGCGACTCGGAGCATGTCTTGTTGGTGATCGCCGGGCTCGAGCTGCCGTTTTGGGATCGCAACCAGGGCGAGGTCGCCACGACCAACGCGCGCGCCGATATCCTCGAGCGCGCCGGCGAGGACCGCAAGACCACGCTCAAAAACCGCGTGTTCGAGCACGCAGAGACGGTCGAAAACGCCCGCCTGAAGCTTCGGCTCTATCGCGAGCAGGTGCTGCCCGCCTTCGAAGAAAACCTCGAGTTGCTCAGTGAGGGCTTCGAGCTCGGCGAGATGGATCTCACCGACGTCCTGACCGCCCGCGACCGCCTGCTCGACGTCCAACGCGCACACCTGGAGGCACTTGGCGACTACGTCGAAGCGCGAAGTCAGTTGGAGAGTTTGGTTGGGCAGTGAGTTGGAGCGACGCCAAGAGTGACGTCGCTCCAATAATATAGCCAGTTGCCAATTAAAGCAGTGCGTCTGCCAGCAGGTCCGCCTTGTCGGTCTTCTCCCAATTGAACCCGCTGCGGCCGAAGTGACCGTAGGCCGCGGTGTCGCGGTAGATGGGGCGAAGCAAGTCGAGCGATTCGATGATGCCGGCGGGCTTGAGCTCGAAGAACTCGCGCACGGCGCTTTCGATCTTCTCTTCGTCGACCTTGGCGGTGCCGAAGCTGTTGACCATGACGCTGACCGGCTCGGCGACGCCGATGGCGTAGGCGAGCTGGACTTCGGCGCGGTCGGCGAGGCCGGCGGCGACGATGTTTTTGGCGATATAGCGGGTCATATAGGCGGCCGAGCGGTCGACCTTGCTGGGGTCCTTGCCGCTGAACGCGCCGCCGCCGTGGCGGCCCATGCCGCCGTAGGTGTCGACGATGATCTTGCGGCCGGTCAGGCCGGCGTCGGCCAGCGGTCCACCGGCGACGAAGCGGCCGGTCGGGTTGATGTGGTATTTGGTGTCTTCGTGGAGCAACTCCTCGGGGAGCACGTCTTTGATGACGTGCTCCATGACCGATTCACGCACCTGCTCGATGCTGACTTCATCGAGGTGCTGGGTGGACACGACCACCGCGTCGATGGCCTTGGGCTCGAAGCCCTCATAGCGCACCGTGACCTGGCTCTTGCTGTCCGGGCCGAAGAAGTCGACGATCTGTTTCTTGCGCACCTGGGCCAGCTTGTGGACCAGCTTGTGCGAGTACATGATCGGCATCGGCATGAGCTCTTCGGTCTCGTTGCACGCGAAGCCGAACATCAGGCCCTGGTCGCCTGCGCCCTGCTCCTCGACCACGCCGAGGTCGGTGACCACGCCCTGGGCGATGTCCGGGCTCTGCTCGTCGATGGCCGACATGACCGAGCAGGAGCGATAATCAAAGCCGAAAGCCGGGTTCGTATAGCCGATGCGTTCGATCGTGCTGCGCACGATCTCGGGCAGATCGACGTACGCTTTGGTGGTGATCTCGCCGGCGATCAGCGCCAGGCCGGTGTTGACCAGCGTCTCGCAGGCCACACGCGCGTGCGGGTCCTGAGCGAGGATGGCGTCGAGGACGCCGTCGGAGATCTGGTCGGCGACCTTGTCGGGATGGCCTTCAGAGACGGATTCAGAGGTAAAGACGTAATTCTTCGACATGATGTTGTACTCCTATGTACTTCGTACGGCCGCGCGCGATGGCGGCCATTGCGTATATTTACCGGATGATTGGTACCGTAACTGCAGAAAGTGAGAAAGTAAGAAAGTAAGAAAGTAAGAACGACCAACGCCAACCCGAGCGCATTCGGTCAGTCGAGAGCCGTTGCAGTATCTAACTCTCTTACTCTCTCACTCTCTCACTCTCTGCTGTACCGAGCAGTGTG